>CAJXNS010000017.1 GCA_913057165.1 uncultured Trueperaceae bacterium | reverse complement strand
GTCTTGCCACCGACCGCCAAACCAAGCAGTTGGTGTCCCATGCAAATGCCGTACGTCGGCACCAGGCCGAGCATCTGCCAGACGGTGTCGTGGGCGTACTTGGGGCCGTCTGGATCACCCGGGCCGTTCGACAACACGAGACCGTAAGGGTCCAGCGCCATGATTTGGGCGGGGGTGGTCTGCGCGGGGACCACAATCACCTCCGCGCCGGCCTGCTCGACCTTGTAGACGATGGAGTGTTTGATACCGAAGTCGATCACGACCACGCGTGGGGTGTCCTTGAAGCTTGGGCGTGCGTACGGCAGCGGCGTGGTGACCTCGGGGGTCATGTCCCGTCCGTCAATATCGACATGACCGGCCGCCCGGGCGACCAACTCGGCCTCGTCGTCCTTGGATACGTCGCCGTGCTTAATGACGCCCTTGACCACCCCGCCGGTTCTTAGGCGGCGTGTGAGCGCGCGGGTGTCGATGCCTTCAATCCCCACAATTTGGTGTTGCTGCATGAAGCTCTGCAGGTCTTGGTTGGCGCGGTGGTTACTTGCGACGCGGGAGAACTCACGAACGATGAACCCCTTCGCGTACGGCCGGTTGGATTCCATGTCGTACACGCTGACACCGTAATTACCGATGTGCGGGTACGTCATCGTGACAATTTGGCCGTGGTAGCTCGGGTCCGTGAGGATTTCTTGGTAGCCGGTCATTGAGGTGTTGAAGACGATCTCACCGACGGTTTCACCTTCGTATCCAAAGGCGTAGCCGTAGTAGACGGTTCCGTCCTCAAGGGCAAGTACGGCCGGCGGTTTGCTGAGCAGCGGCATGCAAGCCTCCCGCACGCGAGGGTATCACCTGAAGGCCGGTCGTCGTGCAGCCGGCCGGGGTGCACCGGCCACATCGGCTACCATGCGGCCGGGAGGACGCCAATGACGGCCTTACCAAGCCACGAAGAGAACACCCACACCTCGTCCGACGCCGGCCTGACACTGTTCATGCTGAGTGTCCACGGCCTCGTGCGAGGTCACGATCTTGAGTTAGGACGAGACGCCGACACGGGCGGCCAGATCACGTACGTCGTGGAGCTTGCCAGGGCGCTCGGCCGACACGAACGCATCGGCCGCGTGGTGCTGTTCACCCGCTTGATCGATGACGATCGCGTCTCAAGCGACTACGCACAGCCACAAGAAACGCTCGGCGAAGGGGCCGAAATCGTCCGCATTAAGGCAGGGGGTGGACGTTACCGGCGTAAGGAAACGCTATGGCCGTACCTTGATGAGTTCGTCAAAGGGGTGCTTCAGTGGTCACAGACCGAAGGGGTGGTACCCGACCTGGTGCACGGTCACTACGCCGATGCCGGTTATGTCGCCATGGAGCTTGCCACGGCCCTGAAGACCCCTCTTGTGTTCACCGGCCATTCGCTCGGACGCAATAAAGTTGAGGTCCTGAAAAATGCTGGCCTGAGCGATGAGGCGATCGAATCGCGGTACCACATCGCGCACCGCATCGGCGTCGAGGAGGACCTGCTGAAGCAGGCAGACTTGGTGATCGCCAGTACCGACCACGAGGTTGAACGCGGTTACGCGCTGTACGAACAGCAGGCGAACGCCAACTTCCAGGTGCTGCCACCCGGCACGGACGTGCGCCGGTTCTACCCGTGGTACCACGACCAAGATGAGGCGGTGGACCTCGGTGACGCGGTGATTGAGGCGCGCGTTCGGGTGCAACGGGAGCTGGACCGGTTCCTAATCGACGCCAACAAACCCCTCATTCTCGCGATTAGTCGGCCCGATAAACGCAAGAACATCGATGGTCTGGTCACAGCCTACGGTGAAGACAAGGAGCTGCAGCAGCTCGCCAACTTGGCGGTTTTTGCGGGCGTCCGCAAGGACATCGAGAGCATGAGCGATAACGAGCGTGAGGTCCTCACCGACTTGCTACTGCGGATGGACCGTTACGACCTGTACGGACGCTTGGCACTACCCAAAAAGCACGACCCAGACACCGACATTCCGGTCCTGTACCGGCTTGCAGCCGCGCGGCACGGTGTGTTTATCAACCCTGCGCTGGTTGAGAACTTCGGGATTACCGTCATTGAGGCATCGGCAAGCGGCCTGCCGGTGGTCACCACCGACCACGGCGGCCCGAAGGACATCCTGGCGCACTGCGATTCAGGCATTCTGGTGGACGCCACGGATACCGCCGCCATCCAAAAGGCTTTAAAGACGTTGCTGACCGACCGCGAGGCGTGGGATCGCCACTCCCGAAACGGCATCGCTGGGGTCAGAAAGCATTACTCGTGGCGGGCGCACGTCGACCGCTATTTAGAAGCGTTAGCGCCACTCGTGGCGGGCACGAAGCGCCAACCGGACCGCCCCAAGAGCGTCCAGAACGACGGTCTGGCAGCCGGCGACCTCGTGCTCATCAGCGACATTGACGGCACGCTGGTCGATGGTGAGCCTGACCGCGAAGCCCTTGAGGCGCTCGGGGAGGCCCTTGCCGGACGCGATGTGGCGTTCGGTTTGGCCTCCGGACGGCGTCTTGCGTTGGTGGAGCAAGCCATCCGCGACTTCGGTCTTCCCGACCCGGTGGTGCTGATTACCGATGTGGGCACCGAGATTCGTTACGGGCGTCAGCGGCGCGTGGACCGGGGTTACCAACGTCACGTGGATGCTGGCTGGAAGCCGCAAGCGATCCGCGAACGCTTAGACGCCTTAGGCCTGAAGCCGCAAGCTGAGGAGAACCAGTCGGCCCGCAAACTGAGTTACATCGTGACGTCCGACCATGATGCCGACGATGCCCGGCAGGCCCTCGAGGACGCGCGCTTGGCAGCGCATGTGGTGTGGTCGCACGGTCGCTACCTTGACGTGCTCCCGCGCCGTGCCGGCAAAGGCAAGGCGATCGACTACCTAGTAAGGAAATGGCGTTTGGACCCCAACCGCGTGGCGGTGGCGGGTGACAGCGGCAACGACCTCGAGATGCTGAACCGTCGCTACCACGGCATTGTGGTGGGCAACCATCATCCTGAGTTGAGTCCATTGCGCGGGCGCCGAAAGGTATTTTTTGCGTCCGAACCGCATGCCCGCGGGGTACTTGAGGGTCTTACCAAGCTCGGTTGGACTTAAGCGACGGCGTCAGCCGGGTAGCGTCTTGCCCGATGCGGCGGTGAGCGGCGGCACGACCGAATCGCGTGTCACCACGCACGAGTCAAGGACCGAACCGGCACCCACGGTCGCGCCAGCCTCCACACGCGTGGCCCCTTTGAGGACCACCCCGGGCTCAAGGGTCACATCGTCACCCAGGCTGACGTCGGCTGCCAGCCATACCGATTCAGGTTGCTGCATGGTGACGCCTTGCTGCATGAAGGCGTTGCGCAGGCGCCGTTGGGCTTCCGCCTCAAGCACCGCGAGTTGGGCGCGATCGTTGGCGGCCCAACCCTCACTGGGATCCTCAAGCGGGACGGCCAGCACCGGATCGTTCGCAGTGGCGTACATCCCGATCAGGTCGGTGACGTACAGCTCTCCTTGGACGTTGTCTGACCGGAGCGCCACCACACGCTCTCGGGCACGCCCATCGAAAAGGTAGATGCCTGGGTTGACCTCGGTGATGGCGCGCTGCTGTTGGGAGGCGTCTTTCTCCTCGACGATTTGAGCGACCGAGCCGTCTTGGTGACGCACGACGCGGCCCATCCCGAACGGCCGATCGGTATTCAGCGTGGCCATGACCATGCCCTTGCCGCCTGCCTTCTCACGGTGCGCTTCCAGCATTCCCTTAAGCGTTGAGGCACGCAAGAGCGGACCGTCGCCGTTGAGGACGAAGGTGGTCTCAAGTTCCGGGCCAACCGCGTCCAAGGCCGTTTGAAACGCATGGCCCGTGCCGCGTTGTTCATGCTGCTCTGCGAACGTCACATCCCAGTCACCCAACGCAGCCCTGACGGCGTCGCTGCCGTAACCCACCACGACCACCACGGGTGCCAGACCGGCCTCCATGGCGGTGCGGACGACATGCTCAACCATCGCCCTTCCTGCCACGTGATGCAGCACCTTGGGTTGTTGTGAACGCATGCGCGTGCCATGGCCGGCCGCGAGGATGACCGCCCCAGCCATTACGTGCCCGCGCGTTGGCTTGGCTGCTTGACGTGGCTTGCGTCCGTTTGATTCCAATCCAGACGGGCCAACGCAATCGCTGCCACCAAGATGATGGGAATCGACACGAGTTGGGTGAGGGTGAAGAGTCCAACACCGGCTGAAAGGTTCTCGTAAACCGGCAGGAAGAGCGGGTTGTCGCGGAACGGTTCTTCGATGACGCTCCTGAGCAGCGAGTAGGCGAGCGCAAAGGTGGCGAAGGCCACGCCGGGCGTGGCGCTGCGGCGGAACACCCACGCAAGGATCGGAATGAGGAGTACCCCGACCATCGCGCCGTACACCGGCGTGAAGTGCACGACGCAGTCGCCCATGGCGCCTTGGCAGGCGGGTGGTGCGAACTGCCACATTTGGTTGTCGAACACCACGCGCCCTAACGCCCCGAACGTGTCGGTGCCCGGTGCTGGCCAGTTAAAGCCGATCGCCCAGTCCGTGGGCCTGCCTCCCGTATCGGTGCCGTTCATGATGTTGCCAATACGGCCGCCAATGATCCCTAACGCGGCCACGGGCGTCATGACGTCCAGCACAGACCACGGGCGCAGTCCTTTGCGCGGCGCGAAAAGAAAGACAGCGAGCATGACACCCAGGATGCCGCCGTGGATGCTGATGCCTCCTTGCCACACGGCCAGGGCGTCGAGTGGCTGGCGGCCTGGGCCGAAGAACAACTGCGGGCTGGTGACCACAAACACGAGCCTGGCCCCGACCAGTCCGAAGAACACCATCCAGGGTGTGAGGTCCATGATGGCGTCAGGGTCCATCCCGCGCTGGCGGGCTTCGCGTAGCGTCCAGGACAGTCCTGCGAGTGAGAAAAGGGCAATCAGCACGCCGTACCAGCGGATGGCCAACGGGCCGAGTTCGATCATGATCGGGTCCACGACTTACCTCGCTTCCAGTCGGCCGATGCTAGCAAACTAACGCAAGGCTGGCAGCATGACGAACGCCATCGCAATCACGATCGCCAACTTGGCAACCACGCCGCCCATGGTGCCAATCAATGCCCCGACACCCGCGCGTGTCGCTTCACGCAGCGCACGACCGGTCCACAGTTCCGCGAGAACCGCACCGGCTAGGGCGCCTAGAAGGAATCCCAGCGGCGGGAACAACAGCAGACCCACAACGGAGCCTATGGCGCCACCCCACAGGCCAGCCCGGCGGGAACCGTAGACCTTGGCACCCCACGCCGCGGACACCACATCAAGCGCCTGTGCCAGGACCGCCAGTAAGACCGTCCACACAACAGGGCTCCAGCCCACGACGTCAAACCCGCGCACCCAGGCTGCGGCAACCGCCCCCACAGCAGCCAGGGGGACGCCCGGCAGCACGGGAAGCACGACGCCCACGGCAGCCACCACCAACGAGGCTGCCATGATGAGGTAGGCAAGCACCTGTACGGTCAGTTCCACCGCGGTCCCCCGGGGTGATCTTGAGGCGCCCGCTTTGCCTGGTCGCATGAACCCGGTCGCATGTCGGCATTCAACCATGGGTACACCAGGACAACACGGCCCACGCGACCCTTGGTGAATCGAAAGGCGTTACCCTTGCCGGCGGAATGAACGCTTGGAGGTTACGCCTTGAACATTCATGAGTATCAAGCCAAAGAGCTGATGCGCCAGCGGGGTCTTGATGTGCCCGAAGGACGCATGGCTACCACCATCGACGAAGCCGTGGCGGCGGTTCGTCCGCTGGTCGAATCCACCGGCAACCCCGTGGTGGTCGTCAAGTCACAAATCCACGCCGGTGGGCGAGGCAAGGGACGCTTTCATGAGCACCCCGATCTGGCCGGCGTGAACGTCGTGACAGACGGCATCAAGGGCGGCGTTGAAGCCACCGAAGCCGCGGTGCGTGACCTGGCCGAGCGGATGCTTGGTTCAACACTTGAGACCGTGCAAACAGGCCCTGAAGGCAAGAAGGTTCAACGGCTTTACGTGGAACAAGGCATCGCCATTGAGCGCGAGCTCTACCTGTCGGTCTTGCTGGACCGGACGACGGGACGAAACCTGCTCATGGCGTCCACCGAAGGCGGTACCGAAATTGAGGTGGTGGCCGAGGAAACCCCCGAGAAAATCCTCCGGGAGACGATCGATCCTGCCGTTGGCCTGGCAGACTTTCAAGCCAAACGGCTTGGCCTTGGCCTTGGCTTAAGCGGTGACGCCCTTAAAAACGGCATGCGGTTCATGAAGGCGCTTGCGGTCTTCGCGAAAGAGCTCGATGCCGACATGATCGAAATCAACCCGCTGGTGGTGACCGAAGACGGTCGCGTCATGGCGCTCGACGGAAAGGTGGGCTTCGACAGCAACGCCCTTTACCGCCACCCCGACGTGGCGGCCCTTCGTGACGAGACGGAAGAAAACCCAGCCGAGCTTGAGGCAGCCGAGTACGGCCTTAGCTTCATTAAGCTTGACGGCTCGATCGGCTGTCTGGTGAACGGTGCCGGTTTGGCGATGGCCACCATGGACACCATCAAGCAAGTGGGTGGCGAGCCCGCCAACTTTCTGGATGTGGGGGGCGGAGCCACCACCGAGAACGTCACGGCCGCGTTTAAGATCATCACGCGCGACCCGAACGTGAAAGGCATTTTCGTGAACATCTTCGGTGGGATCATGCGCTGCGACACCATCGCCAACGGCGTTGTGGAGGCCGTCAAGCAGGTCGGCCTTGAGGTCCCGCTGGTCGTCCGCCTCGAAGGCACAAACGTGGAACTCGGCAAACAGATCATTGATGAATCGGGACTGAATGTCCTGACCGCCGACAACATGCGCGACGGCGCAACGAAAATTGTGGAGGCCGCATCGTGAGCGTATTGGTTGACGTCAACACCCGGCTGCTCGTACAAGGTTTGGGCAGCGCCGGTCGTTTTCACACCGATAAGGCCATCGCCTACGGCACGCAAGTCGTCGCCGGTGTTCACCCAGGCAAAGGGGGCACCTCGCTACGCTTCGAAGGAGACGTGGATCAAAGTGGCGTCCCAGGCCGTGGCGACCGTTACGAGGTGGACGTGCCGATGTTTGAAACGGTGCGTGACGCGGTTGCGGCGACCGGCGCGAACGCCAGCGTCATTTACGTCCCGCCGTTTGGTGCAGCCGACGCGATCCTTGAGGCTGCCGAGGCGGGCCTGGAGCTTGTCGTTGCGATTACCGAAGGCATTCCCGTGCAAGACATGGTGGTGGTCAAGCGGGCGCTTGAGGGCACCAACACGCGCCTCATCGGGCCGAACTGTCCCGGCGTCATCACGCCGCACCAATGCAAAATTGGCATCATGCCCGGCTACATTCACCATGCTGGCCGCATCGGCGTGGTCAGCCGCTCAGGCACCCTGACGTACGAAGCGGTCAAGCAGCTCACGGACGTGGGTCTCGGGCAGACCACCGCCATCGGCATTGGCGGCGACCCGGTCAACGGCACGAACTTTGTGGACGCACTGAAAATGTTTGCAGCGGATGAGCAAACCGAAGGCGTCATCATGATCGGCGAGATCGGTGGCACGGCTGAAGAGGACGCCGCTGAGTGGATCAAGGCCAACTTCGATAAGCCCGTCGCTGGCTTTATTGCTGGCACCACCGCCCCTCCTGGCAAGCGTATGGGACATGCCGGCGCCATCGTGTCTGGCGGTAAAGGCACCGCCGACGCCAAAATTGCGGCCCTTCATGATGCCGGCGTCATCGTGGCCGACACACCGAGCGACATGGGTGGCGCCATGACCAAGGCCATGCAGCAGGCCGGCCTTCTTTGAGCCATCGTCATGCAAGCCCTTGTTGACACCATCCGCCGGGAGGCCACTGTGCTTCCTGGCGGATTGCTTAAGGTGGACAGCTTCCTGAATCACCGGCTTGATCCGGCACTGACGTTGGCCATGGGCGAGCACTTCGCCAGCCGCTTTCAGGACCAGGGTGTAGCCGCACCGGATCTGATCGTGACCGTTGAGGCGTCCGGCATCGCTCCAGCACTGGCCACTGCAGCTGCGTACCAAATTCCGATGGTATACGCCCGAAAGCGTCGCCCCCTCACGATGGGCGACGGCGCTCTTGAAACAACCGTGCCCAGTCGCACGAAGGGTGACATGGCGACGGTGACCCTTGACGCAGAGGCGGTCGGGACGAACCGGCGGGTGTTGATCATTGATGATTTCCTGGCGAGCGGACGCACCATCATGGCGGTGGCTGGGCTGATTCACAAAAGCGGCAGCGACGTGGTGGGCGTTGGCGGCGTGATTGAGAAAGGCTTTGAGAAAGGCCGGGACCGGCTGGCTGAATTGCGCGTCCCGATTGTGGCGCTTGCCTGCGTGGACGCCATGGACGAGCAGACAGGGCTCGTGCAGGTGCGTGAAGGTGATTGACCCAAACTGGACGTGCGGCCGTTACGCTCCGTCCCCAACGGGCAGTCAGCATCTCGGTAACGCACTCACGGCTCTCGCGGCGTGGGGCATCGCGCGCGCGGCGGGCGCCCGTTTCGTGTTGCGCATGGATGACCTTGATACCCAGCGTTGCAGACCGGAGTACGACCGGATGGTCCTTGATGAGCTCGCCTGGCTCGGCTTGGATTGGGACGAAGGACCTGACCGTGGTGGACCCCACGCGCCGTACCGGCAATCGCAGCGCAGCGAGCAGTACCAAGCTGCTTTGCAACGCCTAACCGAGGCTGGGCGCACGGCGCAGTGCTGGCTCTCACGCAAGGACTTAAGCGAATTAGCGTCGGCCCCGCACGGCCATCCACAACCGTATGGACCGCAAGAACGCCAAGCTTCAGATGCCGTGGCGCAGCAACGCCAAGCAGACGGCATGGCACCCGCTGTGCGCTTTCGGCTCAACGGTGAACGCCGCACGGTTCAAGACCGGTTGCGAGGTGCTAGGACCGTGGACCTCGAAGCAGAACTGGGTGATCCGGTGCTTTACAGGCGCGACGGCATGTTTGGTTACCAGCTGGCCACCGTGATTGACGACCACCAGATGGGTGTTGATCATGTGGTGCGGGGCCACGACTTATGGGGTGACGCCGCCTTACAAGCCACCGTCGGCGAGGTGCTTGGCGCACGGGAACCCGCCTGGGTGCATCTTCCGCTTGTGGTGGACAGCGAAGGAACGCGCCTTTCTAAGCGCCGGGGTGAGTGGACGCTCGAAGCGTTGCGCGCTCAAGGTGCGAGCGCCGCCCTTATTCGCGGTTGGGTCGCCAACCAGCTTGGCCTTACGCCGACCGCTGATGCGCTCTCCCCCACGGCGTTGATTGCAAGGTTTGCGCAAGCCACCACCATGAAAACGCATGACATTATGCTCCGCGCTGACGATCTGGCGCAGATAACAAGGTCGTCTCACTAACCCGAGCTACGAATTTCATCCGCAGTGGTTCGTGGATGCCATACGTAATTCAAGATTCATCTAACTGATTAACTGAAACCAAGGAATACTCAAAGGGAGCGGACGCACCGCATGGTCACCACACCCACAACGTCAACGGTCCGTTGGCAGCCACCAACTCACTGTTCCTTACAACTAGTGGTAAGTTTTCGCTGGTGTTGTTGAACAAATTCTTTCTCAAACGAACTGAGCGACTCGTAAACGTCGTTTTCTACTTGGTTAGCCTTACAGCCATCACAAGCTGCGGTTACGCCTCTTTCACCGCCTCAACAGAAATCCAAGACGCCAACCAAGCAACGGCAGAAGTACCTGCAGAAGCATCCCTATCAACAAGCACCATCGCCACTGACAGCCCCACCGTCACCAGCAACGGCATTGACAAGATCACCATCACCGTTCAACTAAGAGATCAATACGACAACCCCTACACCCAAAGCGGCGGCACGCTCACCATCAACGCCGCAGCAGGCCAGATCGGCAACACCACCGACCATGGCGACGGAACCTACACCGCCACCTACAAGCCCCTCGGAAAAGGCGACATTAGGCTCACCGCTACACTCAACAACCAACCCCTCACCAACACACTCGACATTGAACGCACCCCCACCACCAATGGCTTCTACATCCACCCAAACGGCATCACCATCAAATGTGAAGACGCCACACCAGGTGACGAAGGCCTCCTCGCCCTCAACGGTGACACGCTCATCACTTACACCAAACGCACCCGCAACCAACTTGACCAACTGATCGGAAATGGCGCGGGACCAAACGGCTTGAATCAACTCAGCACCACCTGCACGTCCGGAATAACCGACATGCACAACATGTTTCTGGACAAAACCGCCTTTAACGAAAACATTACCCACTGGGACACCAGCAACGTCGAAGACATGTCAGGCATGTTTGATAGCGCAGATGCCTTCAACCAACCCATCGGCGAGTGGGACACCAGCAAAGTCACAGACATGACAGGCATGTTTTACGATGCAGATGAATTCGACCAACCCATCGGCGAGTGGGACACCAGCAACGTCGAATACATGACTTTTATGTTCTTCAAAGCCAACGCCTTCAACGAACCCATCGGCGGCTGGAACACCAGCAACGTCACCGACATGAAAGGCATGTTTCACGGTGCAGATGCTTTCAACCGGCCCATCGGCGAGTGGGACACCAGCAACGTCCTAGACATGACAGGCATGTTTGACAGCGCAGATGCCTTCAACCAACCCATCGGCGAGTGGGACACCAGCAACGTCCTAGACATGAATTACATGTTTCATGACACCAAGAGTTTTGACCAGCCTATAGGCGGTTGGGACACCACCAACGTCAAAAGCATGGGCTCCATGTTTTATTACGCGGACGCTTTTAACCAAGACATCAGCAATTGGTGTGTGGCAGAAATTTCTTCAGAGCCGTTGCTGTTTGATGACAACACGTCCTCAGCATGGACGCAAAAACCAAGCTGGGGCAAATGCCCTTAAACAAACCACAAAAGAAAAACACGTCTAGAGCTCAACGATTTGGTTGAACCGAACTTTTTCGTCGCCATAAACAATTAATCACCCCAATACCGACAAGGCTTCGCTCGAGGTCCACCAAACAATTTTGCTGTTGGTGCAGATGCGTGGACCAAGGCCATTCCCGATTACGTTGACCGTGGCGACTGCAGTAAACACCTGTTCGCTGACAGGCTAGGTCAGCCTAGAGGTAGAGATGTACGACAAGGTTGTGTGCCGCTTTACAGCCCGAAGTCGCAGTCGCTAAGATTGGGACATGAGCGGTCGCGTTCGCACCCCACGCGCGTTTAAGATTCGCCATCAACGCTGGTGAATAGGCCTTCATGTGCGACCGAGCCGGATTCTGCGCTGTAAGCGTTGATCCATACCTTCTGACCTCCCCCTCAATACACAAAGCACTGAAAGGTGTTGCCTGATGTACCCCATGCCTAACGATCGTGGTCGCTTTGGAATGTACGGCGGCCGTTACGTCCCAGAAACCCTCATTCCTGCCCTTGACGAACTCACGTCGGCGTACCAAGAAGCACGGCAAGACCCAACGTTTAATGAGCACGTCACACGCGTCTTACAGGAGTACGTCGGTCGCCCAAGCCGCCTCTCGTACGCCGAAAATCTCACGCGCGCCTACGGTGGAGCACACATCTGGCTGAAGCGTGAGGATTTAAACCATACGGGCGCGCACAAGATCAACAACACCGTCGGGCAGGTTTTGCTCGCCAAACGGATGGGTAAAACCCGCATCATTGCTGAGACGGGTGCCGGTCAACACGGCGTCGCCACGGCCACCGCAGCCGCCATGTTCGGCCTGCCGTGCGTGGTGTACATGGGCGAAGAGGACGTACGCCGGCAGGCCTTGAACGTGTTTCGCATGCGCCTGCTTGGCGCGGAAGTGATTCCTGTCACCAGCGGGACGCGCACCCTGAAGGACGCCACGAATGAGGCTATCCGCGACTGGGTTACGAACGTGCGTGACACCTTTTATGTGATCGGCTCAGTCGTTGGGCCGCACCCTTACCCGATGATGGTGCGTGATTTTCAGTCGGTGATCGGTGAGGAAACCATCAGCCAGTTTCAGGAGCGCACCGGTCGCGAGATGCCGGACGCGGTGGTGGCCTGCGTCGGCGGCGGCAGCAACGCCATCGGCATTTTCGCGCCGTTTGCGTACCTCGATCCGGCCAAAAGGCCGCGACTCATCGGTGTCGAAGCGGCAGGTCACGGGGTTGAGACCGGATCGCACGCCGCGTCCATTTCAGCCGGTAAGCGCGGGGTGCTACACGGCGCGATGATGTACCTGATGAGCAGCAACGACGGGCAAATCACGCCGGCACACTCGGTGTCGGCTGGGCTTGATTACCCAGGCGTCGGTCCCGAGCATTCCTATTACGCTGATGAAGGCATGGCCGAGTATGTCGGCGTCGACGACGCCGAAGCACTCCGTGCGTTTCAGCATGTGGCCGAAGTCGAAGGCATCATTCCAGCCTTGGAGACGAGTCACGCCTTCGCGTACGTGCAACACCTCGCCCCTGAGCTTGGACCGGACGCCCATATCGTTATCAACCTTTCAGGCCGGGGCGATAAAGACGTCAACGAAGCCATGCGGGTCCTTGAACGCGTGGGCGAGGTGTCTTCGTGACGGCTGGAAGACTACGCGGGGCTTTCGAGGCGGCCGCCAGCGACGGCCGTTCGGCCTTTGTGCCGTACATGACGGCTGGCTTCCCAGACCGCCGTGCGTTCATGCGCAACGCCAAGACGCTGCTTGAGGCTGCTGACGTTCTTGAGGTTGGTTTGCCGTTCTCCGATCCACTCGGTGACGGACCCACCATTCAGCGGTCCAGCGAAACAGCGCTGGCTTCGGGCGTCACCACCCAAGATGTCCTGGACATGGTGCGCGACCTCACCGCTGAAACGTCCACACCGGTCGTGATCATGAGTTACTACAACCCGATTTACTGCTACGAGGATGGCGGCGAAGCCGGCTTTGTGCAGGCAGCCAAGGCAGCTGGTGCAGCAGGCCTGATCCTCCCTGACCTACCTCCCGATGAAGGTGACACACTGATTCAGGCAGCCCGTGACGTGGACTTAGATACGGTGTTTCTGGTGGCACCTACCTCCACCGAAGAACGTCTAAAGCGTGTCACAGACGCATGTAGAGGGTTTATATACGCCGTATCGGTGACCGGCGTCACCGGCGCCCGCGACGCCTTACCGGCGGACGTCCCCGATCTCGTGCGGCGGGTGAAGGCCGTCAGCGACCTGCCGGTCGCCGTCGGTTTTGGCGTCAGTGGGGCCGCCACCGCCAAACCGGTCGCCGATGTGGCCGATGGCGTGGTCGTCGGAAGTGCCATCGTCAAGACGGCAGGCGACGGTGGTGACGTGGCGGCCCTCGCCCATGAGATCCGGTCTGCTTGCGTGCGTGACGCTTGACGCGCTAGCGGCCGGAGTCGGCCTGCTCGCCTCCCAGTGGGATGCCTTCCACGTCGATGTAGACACTGGTGCCAAAACGTTCTGCAAGCGCTGGCGCAACCCACACCTCTTGGCCATCTAAACCGGGAGCGGTCGGGGGTTGGGTCGCCACGCTGCGAAGCACCGTCCGCCGCCCGTCACGCCCTGTTGCGACCACCAAGTCACCTTCCCGCATGCCGGGCACGATCGCGTCGTAACCCTGCAGCCGATCATCGGGCAGGACGGGATGTTCACCGCTTGCAAGCGGCGCCACTTGAAGCCGCACGCGAGCGGTACCGCTGCCAATCATGTCGATCGTTTCAGCTGCTGCGCGCGAAAGGTCAATGATGCGGTCGCCCACGAACGGGCCGCGGTCGTTGATCCTCACCACCACACTGCGGCCGGTCGTCAGGTGTGTCACAAGCACGCGGGTGTCAAACGGCAGAAACTTATGGGCCGCCGTGAGTTCGGAGGGATCAAAAATCTCACCGTTCGCGGTTGGCCTACCAACAAAGTTAGGGCCGTACCAGGACGCCACCCCTTCCTCAAACCAGGTGCGAGGGATGGCCGGGTCACGCCCAGGGATCACCGGCACAAGACTGGACGGCGGGCTCAACTCAGGGCGCGGCAACGCAGGCAGGTTTGAGCCTTCAGGGGCGGTGGCTGTTGGCGTGAACACGGGGGCGTCTTCTTCCGGTTCGGCCGGTTGGGCTTCAACGGTGGGCTCGGGTTGCGGTGGCACAGCCGCTGGCGCGCTTGGGGTGGCCGTGCGTGGGGCGCACGATGACGCCAAAGCAAGGCCCACCACCAGGAGGGTCATGAGACGTGGTGTCCAGCGCTTCACACACGCATCGTACGCATGCCAAGGTGCGCCTGCCTAGACCCAGCCGTGAGACCCCGCCGCAACCGGTAGCATGCGGCTCGTGATCGACAGCCACTGCCACCTTGACCGCATCGAAGAATTCAAGAGCAGCTTAGAGGGTCTTACTGCCGCCGTGACGGTAGGCACCGACGCTGCGAGGGCGGCCAAAGCGGTGGAACTGGCCAGGCAAGATGACCGTGTGTTCGCGGCTGTCGGGCTTCACCCCACCGATGCCGACCGACTCGGTATCGAAGGCGAAACGGCGGCGCTTGAGGCGTTGCTGTCCGAACCGAAGGTCGTGGCGCTCGGCGAAACGGGCTTTGATACGCATTGGGATGACACGCAACTGGCGGCGCAGCGGGACGCCTTTGAGTGGCACGCGGATGCGGCCGTGCGGCACGCGTTACCGCTGGTGCTTCACGTGCGTGACCGGCAAGGTACCGACGATGCTTCCCAAGCGAGCATCGACGCCCTTGCTGCGCATCCGGACGTGCGTGGCGTGCTGCACTGCTGCAACGGCCATGAAGGCCTTGTGCGAACCGCCCTGGACCTTGGTTGGATGGTGTCGTTCGCTGGCAATGTCACCTATAAGAGCGCTTCAAACTTGCGTGACATGGCGGCTTGGATTCCAGAGGACCGGTTGATGGTTGAGACCGACGCGCCGTTTTTGTCACCGGAGCCGTACCGCGGCAAGCCGAACACCCCCTCGCGGGTTCGCTTGACCCTTGCCGTTGTTGCTGAAACACGCGGGGTGACGGCAAGCGAGCTGGAGCGTACAACCGACCGCAACACCGTCCGGTTTTATGGTCTCCCTCAGTCGCTGCTTGAACGGCCCTGAACCTCCGACTCGAGGCGGGCGCGGTCCCACCTGAGCACTTCTGCAAGGCGTTCTCGGGAGATCGCGCGATGTGGATCGTCTGGAATGAAGGCGGTGACGACGTCCACAAACCGGGGTTTTGAGAATTCCACGACCACATGGAGGGGCACGCGAACGCTGGGGCTGACAGCGAACCAGCCCAGCACCAACAGCCGCTCATCCTCTAGGTAGCGGACCAACTCGCGCCCCATTAAGAGGGTGGCCACCACATCTTGCTCGGTGAACCCTTCTGCGGTGGCATGCCGAACCGCATGCCGTGCAAGCCGGTAACGCCCGTCACGAACGTGAGGCTTGAGGTCTTCAAGCGTGCGTCGTTTCTTCGCCTTGCGGGATGTGGGGTTGGCTGCGGGCATGGTGCGAACCGTAAGAACGCTACCACCCTAATGGGGCCGCCCCGTTACGCTGGGCGTCATGGAGAGCCAACAAGTTACGTTCGTTGAAACCGAAGGCGATCACGGTCACCTGTTGATGACGATTGCCGCTGACCTGCGCGCCTCGGGTTGGACCGTCAGTCGCTGGCGTGGAAGCGAGCAAGCCAATGTCGGTCTGCTGATGATTGACGGCGCATGCTTTGATGCTGCACTGGAGCACAACGACCTCCGCGTCTGGCGGTTTACGCGCGAAGAGACGGAGGCGCGCGCGTGAGCGTCATCGATACACCGATCACCATCCAAGGGCGTAACGCGGACTTGTACGTTGAACAGGTCGGGCCGCAAGATGCGGCGTCGGTGCTGTACCTGCACGGCGGGCCGGGCTACAACGCGTTTAGTTTTCGTGACCTGGTGGGTGATGAACTTCGCGAGTGGCGCATGCTGTACGCCGATCAGCGCGGCGGTGGTCGCAGTTATGCCGACGGCGACTTTACGTCAGACGACCTGGTGGCGGACGCCATCACGGTCCTTGACGCCACCCAACGCGACTCAGCAACCCTGCTGGCTCACGGCTTTGGGGCGCTCGTGGCGGTGAAGGTCGCCGCGTTTCACCCAGATCGGGTGGACGGTTTGGTGCTGATTAACCCGTGGTTCTCAATGCCTGCGCTTGCCAAGGTGCTGCACCGGACGGCCACCCATGCCGCGGACTCGGACGCAGGCGGCGCCGGCGACGCACCGGATGATCCAGCACAAGCGGTTGACGAAGCGTTCGCCTTAAGCGACCCGAAAACGCTGTTCGATTCGCTTGAGTTCCCCAACCCCGCCTCGCTGATGCATCTTGAGCACATCGACTCGATCGCCCATTACGGGCCGCAAGAACGCAGCGTGCCGCTCGATACGTGGACGGCGGACGCCCTGCCGCACTTAGATGACGTGCGCTGCGGGGTCGTGACGCTCTTTAGCACCGAGGATGGAACCGCCATGCCGGAGCAGGCTGAGTTGGGGCTGGCGCGTCTTCCGCAAGCCACAACCGGCATGGTGCAGGGCGGGCACTACCCATGGTTGGACGATCCTGAAACCTTCTTCCCACTGCTTCAGGAAGCCTTGCAAGGTTTCGGCAGGTCGTGACACGGCGCAGCGCCTTCTCGCCGACGTTTCGGGTGTCCTCCGTGACCGAGCTAACGGTGTCATGGCTTCAGGAGCGGGAGATTGACGGCCTACTGCTGGATGTCGATAACACCCTGCTGGCGCCACGTGAGAAGGCGCTGGATGCCGCCGTGCTGGCGTGGCTTGAGGGGCTCCGTCAGGCGCAAGTGCCGTTTGGCTTCGTGACGAACGGTCGGCCCGATCGTGTGGCCCTGGTGGCACGCGTCACCGGCGTACCAGCACGCCCGCTGGCCGGTAAGCCGCTCCCGTTCGCGTTCGCGCGGGAAGCACGCCGCCTTGGGATGCCGAGGCACCGCATCGCCATGGTCGGTGACCAATGGTGGACGGACGTGGTGGGCGGCTCGGCGGCTGGGATGCAAACGATTTTGGTGAATCCTCTGGCCCCCTCGAGGGCACCCATCGTCGCGCGCTTGTTGCAACGCCTGGTGCGTTAGGCACCCCAGGCAACACCACCGCCCAGCCGGCCTAGGCAGCCATCCGGCCTCCTGCTGCATGGGTCTGCTGCTGTGTTGGATGGTGGGCGGCAGGTGGGCATCACGCTGGCCCATGCAGCAAGGAGGACCGCGGTGGAACCCACAACCGCCAACTTACTGACACCCCCTTTCGAGCGTTCGCAGGCCGACTTCATGGGTGCGGTCGTGGATCCAACCGGCACGCACGCTGACCATTTTTTGACGCGTGTCGGCGTTGACATCACCGACGTACGACGCCAGCTGTCGTGGATGCTCGGCTGCGACGTCACCGTCGAACCCGTCCCCGCCCCTCACTTTCAGGAGGCTGTGGAGCAGGTGTACGGCACCGACCTGGTGGGCGCTTCCGTACGCGGCGAACTGATGCACGAGTTGGCCGAGCGGCTACAAGGCATGCCGACGACCCACCACACACCCACGGGCGACGATCACGTCGTGATCCGCGTGGTGGACGACCTGCTCACCCAGGCGGTCACGATGGACGCGTCCGACGTGCACTTAGAGCCCGGACGGCAAGGCCTGGCCGTCCGCTTCCGGGTGGACGGACGGCTGCTTGTCGTGAGCCAACTGCCCCAGGCAGCCCAACCGGCGCTCACCGCGAGGTTAAAGGTCATGGCAGCCCTTGATGTTGCAGAGCGCCGGTCCCCGCAAGATGGCAGGTTTCGCTTTGATGCGTCACGGCCACCTGTCGACGTACGCGTGTCCACCTTGCCGGCCTTGCATGGGGAGACGGTGGTCTTGCGGTTACTGAAGACAAATGCTGCCATCCCTAACCTGGACGCCCTGGACTTTCGCGAGCAAAACCTGGACCGGTTCCTGGAGGTGCTTGAACGTCCGTACGGCCTGCTGCTCATCACCGGACCGACGGGCTCAGGCAAGTCGCTCACCACCTTCTCCGCCTTGAAGCGGCGGGCGACATCCACCATCAACGCCTGCACCCTCGAAGATCCGGTTGAGTATGAACTGCCAGGTCTAAACCAAACCCAGGTGAACCGTAAAACAGGTCTTGATTTTGCTGCGGGGCTGAGGGCTTTACTGCGGCAGGACCCTGACGTGTTGATGATCGGCGAGATTCGCGACCGTGAAACGGCGCAAATGGCGGTCCGGGCGGCGATGACTGGGCACCTGGTGATCGCAACGCTGCACACCAACGATGCCGTCACGGCCGTCTCGAGGCTGCTGGACATGGGCGTCGAGGCCATTGACCTGGCGGCCGCCTTGGGTGGCGTGCTCGCGCAGCGGCTGGTGCGGCGGACGTGCAAGGCCTGCCGGGGTGAAGGTTGCGACGCCTGTCACGGCAGTGGCCTGAGAGGCCGGATGGCGTTGCACGAATTCCTGCAGGCCGACCGTGCGTTCCGCGCTGGCGTCCAAAGTGGCCAAGGGGTGGATGGCCTGCGCGAGTTGGCGGAAGCGGGGGGCATGGAAACACTTATGGAGGACGGACAAGCGAAAGTTGCAGAAGGCCTCACGACCCTCGCTGAGGTGCGTGCTCAGGCAGCATAAAACGCGTGCTCCTCGGGCCTCACGTTCGTTGACAGTCGCCTGACCGTGCGGTACGTTCATGGCAATGATTTTTCGTCGCCGTCTGCGGGTCATTCAAGCGCGTCAACGGGTGTACCTAACGCCGCCCGAGGGGGCTGGTTCGTAGCCGCGCGGACGTCCGTGTGCCGCGCCCAGATCAGGCCGCCCGAGCGCTCCGGTGCAACGTGGCGGTATTTTTTTGTGTTTCTCAACCATGAAAGGACGTTCAATGAACCCACCAAAAAGCTTGTTTGAAAAGGTTTGGGATGCGCATTCCGTGCGCGAACTCCCAGGTGGCCAAACCCAACTGCTGATTGGGACGCACCTCATCCATGAGGTCACCAGTCCGCAGGCGTTCGGGATGCTGCGCGACCGCGACCTGCCCGTCCTCATGCCTGAACGGACATTCGCGACCGTGGACCATATCGTCCCGACGCACAGCCGGGTGGAACCGTTCGAAGACGAAATTGCCGACCAGATGATTCGTGAGCTCAGAAAGAACTGTGACACGCACGGCATTGAGTTGTTCGACATCACGACCGGCCATCAAGGCATCGTGCACATGGTCGGCCCGGAGCAAGGCATCACCCAACCGGGTAGCACCATCGCCTGCGGGGATAGCCACACGAGTACCCACGGCGCGTTCGGGGCGATCGGTTTCGGGATTGGAACAAGCCAAGTGCGTGACGTCCTGGCAACCCAAACGCTTGTCATGAACAAACTCAAGGTGCGCCGCATTGAGGTGAACGGCGAGTTGCGGCCGGGCGTGTACGCCAAAGACGTGATTCTCCACATTATTCGGACGCTTGGCGTTAAGGGCGGTATTGGGTACGCCTACGAGTACGCGGGTGACGTCTTTGACCGGATGAATATGGAAGAGCGTATGACCGTCTGCAACATGTCGATTGAAGGCGGTGCGCGCTGCGGTTACGTCAACCCCGATGAAACGACGTTTGAATACTTAGAAGGCCGCCCATACGTCCCGAAAGGCGCCGAGTGGGACGCCGCCGTGGAGCGCTGGCGGTCGTTGGCCAGCGATCCAGGCTGCCACTACGATGACGTGGTGGTCATCGATGCGGCCGACATCGCCCCCACCGTCACGTGGGGCATCAACCCTGGCCAAGCGGTGTTCATTGACGAAGCGGTGCCTGACCCCGCCGAAGCTGAAAACGATGCGGAGCGCGCGTCCATCACGGAAGCGCTTGAGCACATGCAGTTTGATCCCGGTCACCGCATGGAAGGAACCCCGATCGACGTGGCGTTCTTTGGCAGTTGTACGAACGCGCGCCTGAGTGACTTTGTGGAGGCCGCGAGCGTCCTCAAGGGACGCAAGGTGGCCGAAGGCGTCGAAGCGATCGCGGTGCCCGGTTCGCAGCTCGTCAAGGCCGAATGCGAGCGGCTTGGCATCGACCAGGTCTTCAAGGACGCCGGCTTTGAATGGCGTGATGCCGGCTGCAGCATGTGCTTGGCCATGAACCCAGACAAACTGGTCGGCGATCAGTTGTGCGCAAGCAGTTCGAACCGCAACTTCAAAGGCCGTCAAGGGAGTGCCACGGGGCGCACCGTGCTGATGAGTCCTGTGATGGTGATGGCGGCAGCCGTCACCGGTCACGTCACCGATGCCCGCCGCGTTTTTGAGTCCAAACCTGAGGTGGTCGCATGAGCCAGACACTCCCCCCTATCCGGCGTATCAGCGGTCAAGCTGTCGTGGTCCCCGGCGATGACATCGATACCGACCGCATCATCCCCGCACGTTTTTTGAAGTGCGTCACGTTTGACGACCTGGGGCCGCAACTGTTCCGCGACGAACGGTTTGATGAGGATGACCAGCCGAAGGAGCACCCGCTCAACGAAGCCCGGGCGGACGGGGCGACCATCATGGTTTCAGGTGACAACTTTGGTTGTGGGAGCAGCCGTGAACACGCCCCACAGTCGATTCACAAGGCTGGCTTTGAAGGCATCATCGCCGGCAGCTTCGCCGAAATTTTCTTCGGGAATGCGACAACCCTCGGGATGGCCTGCGTCACGCTGCAACCTGCTGACTTACGTGAACTGCAAGACCTCCTCACGTCAAACCCAGCGCTTGACGTCACCATTGACGTCGAAGCCCTTGAAGTACAGGCCGGCGACCGGATCTTCCAAGCCGAGCTTCCGAGCGGGGCTCGACAGTCGCTGCTTGAGGGGCGCTGGGACCCGCTAACGGACCTGCTGGCCGCAGCCGATGACACCAAGGCCCTGGTTGAGGCGCTCGGCTACCACAACGGGATGCGTGGACGCTCCGCGTGAGCCGCTACCGTATTGCTGTCCTGGCCGGCGACTTCATTGGACCCGAGGTCACCGCTGCCACCCTCGATGTCCTCAACGCCTTGGCGTCGGGTCAAGCTTGGTCGTTTGATTTTCACGAGGTGCCGTTTGGTGGGCACGCCATCGATGAGCATGGTGTGCCCTTCCCGGACGTCACCAAGGCGGAAGCACACGCCGCAGACGCCGTGCTGCTCGGCTCGGTCGGTGGACCGCAGGACCACGCATGGAACCGCCTGCCGAGAGAACAGCGGGTTGAATCGGGCTTGCTCGCGTTACGCGCGGAACTTGGCACGTACGCCAACCTCCGTCCCGTCAAGGTGTTTGAAGGTCTCGAAGGCTTAAGCCCTCTCAAGACGGAAGTGGCGCGCGGGACCGACATGCTGATCGTGCGGGAACTCACCGGCGGCATTTACTTCGGTAAGCCATCAGACGCCACGGCTGAAACGGGACGCTCAACGATGGTCTACGAGCGGCACGAGGTTGAACGCATCGCCCGGACCGCGTTCGAAACCGCACGCCTGCGTCGCGGCCATGTCACCAACGTCGACAAAGCGAATGTGCTGGACGTCTCGCAGTTCTGGCGTGATGTGGTGGTCGGCATTCGCGATACCGAATTTTCCGACGTGACGCTTGAGCACCTGTACGTCGATAACGCAGCCATGCAAGTCGTCAGCCAACCCACAAGTTTTGATGTGGTTGTCACAGGCAACCTGTTCGGTGACATCCTTTCCGACCTTGCCGCGGTCATTCCTGGATCGCTTGGGGTGCTCCCATCAGCCAGCGTCGGCGGAACCACAGGACTGTTTGAGCCGGTGCACGGAAGTGCCCCAGATATCGCCGGCCAAGACGCCGCCAACCCTGTCGGAATGATGCTGAGCGCCGCCATGATGCTCCGGTACGGCTTGAACGAAGTTGAAGCTGCCGACAGGCTGGAAGCTGCCGTCACCGCCGCCATGGGCGAAGACGCCACCCGCGACTTGGGTGGCTCGCGCGGTACAGCCGCCTTCACCCGCGCCGTCATCGATCATCTCGCCCCCTAAAGATCCTAGGAGTCACCATGTCAACCGACCGTCCTAACCGCCGCAGTCACGTGATCACCAGCGGGCCTAAACGTGCCCCCAACCGCGCCATGCTGCGCGCGGTTGGTTTTGGAGATGACGACTTCGACAAGCCGATCGTAGGGATTGCCAACGGTCACAGCACCATCACGCCATGTAACGCCGGCCTAGGCGGCTTGGCGGACGCCGCAGATGCTGCGGTCCGTCTGGCTGGGGGTATGCCGCAAATGTTCGGCACCATCACCATCAGCGACGGCATCAGCATGGGCACCGAGGGCATGAAGGCAAGCCTGGTGTCACGCGAGGTCATCGCCGACTCGATCGAAACCGTGTGCCGTGGCCAGTCGCTGGACGGCATCCTGGCGGTTGGGGGTTGCGACAAGAACATGCCCGGTGCGCTCATCGCCATGGCCCGCTTGGATATCCCGTCGGTGTTCGTCTACGGCGGCACCATCAAGCCAGGCCATCTGGACGGCGAAGACTTAACCATCGTGAGTGTTTTCGAGGCGGTTGGTCAGCATGCCGCCGGCCGCATTCCACTCGAGACCCTCAAACGGGTCGAAGAGCACGCCTGCCCCGGTAACGGCAGTTGTGGCGGGATGTACACCGCCAACAGCATGTCGAGCACCTTTGAAGCCATGGGTTTGAGTTTGCCTTACTCCTCCACCATGGCGGCTGAAGATGACGAGAAGCGTGAAAGTGCGGCAGCCAGCGGTGAAGCGCTCGTCCATGCCGTCCGCGCCAACCTGAATGCACGACAAATGATGACGCGCGAGGCGTTTGAGAACGCCATGCGGGTCCAGATGGCGGTCGGCGGGTCCACCAACTCGGTGCTTCACTACTTGGCTGCAGCACGTGCAGCTGAGGTGGAGTTCACGCTCGACGACATCGAAGCTATCCGCCGCACGACCCCGCACTTCGCTGACCTGAAGCCGTCTGGACGGTACGTGACCGTCGACTTGCATCGCGCGGGCGGCATCCCACAAGTCATGAAGATGCTTCTGAACGCGGGACTGCTGCACGGCGACCTGCCGACCATTACCGGCCGTTCGGTCGCCGAAAACCTTGAGGACGTGCCGGATGCGCCCTCACCCGACCAAGACGTCATCCTTCCGTTCAATGAACCGAAATACCAGACCGGCCACCTGGCCGTCCTCAAAGGCAACCTTGCGTCTGAAGGGGCGGTTGCCAAGACCAGCGGCTTAAAACGCACAGAAATCCGTGGACCCGCCCGCGTCTTTGAGTCAGAAGAGGACGCCATGCAGGTCATCCTTGACGGCGGCATTCAGGAAGGGGACGTGGTGGTGATTCGCAACGAAGGCCCCCGCGGTGGTCCCGGCATGCGCGAGATGCTCGCGCCCACCAGTGCCATCATCGGTCAAGGTTTGGGCGATGCCGTCGGCTTGATCACCGACGGTCGTTTCTCCGGCGGCACGTACGGGCTGGTGGTCGGGCACGTGGCCCCCGAAGCGGCCGTGGGTGGCACCATCGGCTTGCTCCACGAGGGCGACATGGTGGTCATCGATGCCAACCGAAACCTCATTGAGGTGGAGGTATCCGAAGACGAGCTTGAACGACGCCGTTCCACGTGGAAGGCTCCCGAACCGCGCTACAAAACCGGGGTGCTCGCCCGTTACGGGCGTCTTGCCCGCAGCGCCGCCGAAGGCGCTGGGAGCGATTGACGCGTCGCATCGCGCTGCGCTGATACGCTCTTCCGGTTTGAACACGGGCACGACCCGGCGGGAAGGAGACCCCCATGACGACACGCGTGACCATTTGGAATGAGTTCCTACACGAGGTTGAGAACGACGAGGTGCGTTCGATCTACCCAGAAGGCATGCACGAGACGCTCGCCGCTGCCTTTAAGGAGCACGGAGGGTTCGAAACCAAAACGGCGACCCTGCGGGAGCCTGAGCACGGCCTGACCGAAGAGGTGCTTGAGAACACGGATGTGCTTCTTTGGTGGGGCCATAAGGCCCACCACGAGGTTGACGACGAGGTGGCCGCGCGGGTGCAGCGGCATGTCCTCAACGGCATGGGCATGGTCACCCTGCACTCGGGGCACTACTCCAAGCCGTTTACGCGCGTGATGGGAACGTACGGCTCGCTCGTGTGGCGCGAGGCTGACGAAAAGGAACGCTTGTGGAACCTGAGGCCAGACCATCCCATCATGGACGGGATTCCTGACTACATCGAGCTTGAGAAAGAGGAAATGTACGGCGAGCGTTTCGATATTCCTACGCCCGACGAGCTCCTCATGATCAGCTGGTTCCAAGGTGGTGAGGTGTTCCGTAGCGCCTGCACCTGGCAGCGAGGCTTAGGACGTGTGGTGTATTTCCGTCCCGGACACGAAACGTACCCGACGTACCACAATCCGTTAATCCAGCGGATCATCGTGCAAGCGGCCGACTGGGCCAAAGCACGCGTCAGGCGCGATGCAGCCGGCAGTCCCAACCAAACGTCGTTTGAGCCGGTGCCGAACCCAACCAAGGAACACATCCTGTAGCGTCGCTCAAAAAGACGCTTCGGCGTCGGGAATAGCCGGACCTTCCGTGACCGCCACCCACCAGTTTGGGTGGCGGTTCGTGATGGCCTCAGCCGCGCGCTCGGCCTCGTCAGGCCCAGCCGCGAGACCGAACACGGTCGCACCGGAGCCAGAAAGGGTGACCTCATCAAGGCCTGCCTTCTGTAGGGCACCAAGTGCGGTCTGAACCTCGCTGACGTGCTGGCAGACGCCACGTTCAAGGTCGTTGCGTGGTGCTGTTTGTTGCGACTTGCCTTCCCACAGGCCAGCCAACGCAGCATCGAGTGGTTGGCCAAACCCTTCCAGTTGGCGGTAGGCAAAACCGGCCGACACGGCGACACCGGGGTTGGCCAGCACAATGGAGCGGCGTGGCAGTGACACCGCCTCTAAACGCTCACCGCGCCCACGGCCGCGCGCCGCCGGCCAGCCGGACAGAAAGAACGGCACGTCGCTACCCAGCGCGAGCGCCACGCGACCTAAGACGTCCTCATCCAGCGCACCGTAGAGTCGGTTCATGCCTTGAAGGACGGCTGCAGCGTCGGAGCTACCGCCACCCAAACCACCTGCAATGGGGATGCGTTTGCCCACCTCAATGCGGACCCCTGCGTCTAAACCGGCGGCCTCAAGCCAAAGCTGCGCCGCGCGGTACGCCAAGTTGTCTGGGTCCATCCCGCGAAGGTCGTGTGATGGCAGGCGCGGGTCGAGCATGTGGGTGGCACCTCGGATCCCAGATGGTTCTTTACTCAGGGTGATCTCGTCGGCCAAAGCCAAAGCAACGAATACGGTATCGATGGCGTGGTAACCGTCATCGCGACGTTCTGTAACCCTCAGTAGGGCGTTAATTTTCGCTGGCGCGGCCAACCGCACGGTGTGTTGTTGGGTCATGGGCTGGGCGTCCAGCCACGCATCAGGGCCTCGACAAACGGCAGGTCTTCAGGAAACGTGATTTTGTGTGACCGACGGCTGCCTTGCACGAGGGTGACGGTTCCCCCATCGATCCTCACCAGTTGCGCGTCATCGGTCACGTCAACGTTTTGATGCGCCGGGTTGCGGTGGGCCTGCAGCAACGTCTCGCGGTTGAACGCTTGAGGGGTTTGGATGGCCATCAAGTCGTGACGGTCCACGGGCATGTCGCGGCCTGCGTGATGGAGGGTGTCTGCCACAGGCAGGGCAGCACTCGCCGCATTCGTCGTGTAGGCGGCGTTGAGGACGCGCGTAAACACGTCGGTCGGCGTGAACGGCCTGGCCGCATCGTGGATCACCACCCACGGCTCGTCCACCGCCTCCAGTAAGGCCCGCACGGTGGCGCGCCTATTCGCGCGACCTTCGATACATGGCACCTCAGCCAGACCGGCCGGTTTGGTGTCACAACCACCCGCGGGTAGTGCCACCACGACGCGGTCCACGGCGGGCGCCAAACGCGCCACAGCATGCTCGATAAGCGTTAACCCACCAGCCTGAATGAACGCTTTGGGCCCCAAGCCGAGGCGTTCACCCATGCCTGCCGCTGGAATCAGTCCAGCGCTACGCGGTTGGGTCGTCATCTTTCCAGCGGGGGCTTCGGTCGTGGGCCACCCCAAAGTGGTCTAGCGTCCGTGCGGTGACGCTTCCAAGCAGGTCGCTCACGGATTCCGGCCGGTGGTAGAAGCCTGGGGAGGCCGGCATGATGACCGCACCGGCGTCGTTGGCCGCAAGCATATTCGCCAGCATGGGACGTGAGTAAGGCGCTTCGCGCACCACCATGAGCAGCTTCCGGCGTTCTTTAAGCATCACGTGCGCCGATCGTGACACCAGATTATCGGTGAACCCTTGGGCGACCTTCGCGAGGGTGCCAGCACTGCACGGCACGATCACCATGCCGTCCGTTTGAAACGAACCCGATGCAATCGAGGCGCCATAATCGCGGTCGTCATGGACCACGTCGGCGAGGGCGATCATGTCGTGCACCGTCCGGCTGCCCTCGCTTGGGATGACCTGCTTGGCTCCGGCCGTGACCACGAGGTGGGTCTCCGCATCGGTCGTTGATAGCGTCTCAAGTAGATCGAACGCGTACGCCATGCCGCTGCCACCGCTGACGCCCACCACGATTCGTTGGGGATGCTGTGTCACGGCCGCATGGTACCCGCCCAGGGCGGCCACGATAGTGTGACGCGATGACCAAAGAAGCCTGGGAACACGGCATTGCACTATTTAACGACGGGCAGTTTTGGGAGTGCCACGAGGCGTTGGAGGCGGCGTGGATGCAGAGTGATGGTGAAGAACGCGACGCGCTTCACGGCGTCATTTTGCTGGCCGCCGCGCTACACAAGGCCCGCCATATGGGCAGCGCTCGGGGCGGGCGCCGCAATTACGCCAAAGCATTGATGGCGCTATCGGGCGTCCCGGACGTTTGGCGGGGCGTTGACATACGCGAGCTTGAAGCCGTCACGCACGCGGCGCTTCGCGACCTGGCACACACCCCTGTCGTGCCACGCAGGGAAGAATAAGGCATGCAGGAACCCGCCGCGCAAAACGATCCTCTACAGCACGTGCAACGCCGGGCCCGCCGGCCTGCTGGAGCACCCGAGCGTCTCAGGCGCTCACGGCAGCGACGCGTCATTGCCGGATTGGCGGGCGGCATTGCCGAATTCACGGGGTATCCCGTCGGCGTCGTGCGAACCGTCTTTGTCCTGTCGATCCCGCTGTCGCTGTTTATCACCGTGGGTGGGTATCTTGCCTTTTGGCTTTTGCTTCCGTCCGAGCCTGCCTAAGGCCGCCAAGCTTGGAAAAACACGCCGTTCACGAACGTCTGTAATAGCGCATCGTCCCCTTCGACGAACACGGTGGCTTCAACCGCAACGCCTCCGGGAACACGTGTATCGAACAGCGACCGGGAGCCGTTTGCGTCGTCTAAGACGAGCTCAAGCTGGTACGGCTGGGTTTGCAGCGTTGCGAGCGCCACGTCTGCAGGATCGAAGCGAAACTCAACGCGTCTCTCGCTAGGACTTTGCCGCAGCGGCGCAGTGGCTTGAATCGTGGTCGGTTCAGAAGATGCGGTCTCGGGCGGTGTGGTCACCGCCGCCTGATCACCGTCAGGACTGCTGTCAGGCGTTGGGTCGGTGGCAGCTGGGGGGCGATTGATGGTGAGAAGCACACCCGATCCTTCGATCGTGACGCCGCTTGGCGCGACAGCGGTCACGCCCGCCGGTCGGTCTGATCGTGCGGTCGTGCGGACGTCTAGGACCTGCAACCCTGCTTGCTGAAGCCGTGTGCGAGCCGCCGATTCGCCGAGACCCACCACCTCGGGCACGCGCACAAAGCCGCGGCCGGCTGTGCCGTACGTGAGTATCACGGGGTCTTGGGTGCTGGCAGGTGTCCCGCTTGGCTTCTGGTTGACGACGCGACCGACGTTGGTGTCGCTCGCCGGTGCGGGCTCGCGCACGATGTACCGGAAGCCTGCCTGCCGCAACACTTCTTCGGCTTGCTGCAAGTTCAACCCGACCACACTGGGGGGTTCGATTTGCTGGTCTTCAACACCGCGACTGACGATCACGGCCGGCCGCTGACCGGCGTTTAGCGACGTGCCTTGCTCGGGTTCTTGGGCCACGACAACACCTTCCGCCCATGCGCTGTCGTCAACAAAACGCACATCGGGCCGGCCGATACCGGCGTCCGCAAAGCGACGTTCCGCCTCCGCCAGCGTTAAACCGACAACGTCCGGAAGTCGCGAACGGGCGCTTGGAATGCGAACCCCGACGTTGACCACCCGGCCGGTGCGTACCTGCTCCCCCGCCGGTGGGGTTTGCTCGAGAATGGCTTCGCCTGCGTTGCTACTCGACGGGACGGGGTACCAATCAAGCTCAAGATTAGCCTCGAAGACGGCATCGTACGCATCGTTCAGCGTCATGCCCGACACGTCGGGGACGACCGTCATGTCCGTACGCACGTAGGCGACGAAAGCAAGCCAACCCAGAACAACCGCGGCAATCACGGCGGTGACGATCATGGCGGCAGCCCGAAGCAACAGTCGACCCCTTTCACCGACACGCCGGTCGGCCGATGCAAGGTATCACGTGACGGACGACCCAAACGGTGCCGTGTAGCATACGACCGTGAGTGATTTGAGCGGCCTTGGCGCCCCCACGTTGTACCGGTCTGATGTACCCAACGACCCACACGCTGAGGTTCAGGCCTGGCATGCCATCCAGGCACCACAGCGGCTTGCGCCCCGCATTTGGGTGCCCCGTGAGGCCGAAGAGGCGTTTTACCGGCTCAATAATCTTCCGTTGCGCCTCACCCACCATTTTGCTGACGTCTTGGAGCACGACCCGGACGAGGATGACGTTGAGGACCTGATTGATGACGCACAAACCCTGATTCGGCAGCATTCCCTGATGGATGTGTGGGTGGACGCGCTGTACCAAGCGCTGGATGGACTTCCAGCGACGGTGCGTGTCCGCCGGCTCGGTCAGGAGGGGGTTGTGGTGAAGTCAGGCCGACCGACCCTGCTTGCGGTGCGTGATACCTGGCTTAAGGCGTGGACACTAGACGCGGTGCTGCAACGCCTTAGGGCGTCCGGTTCCGTAGCGCTTGAAGCGGCCCCGCTGGTGATTCATGCCGACGACCAGCCGCTCTCTGAGGCTACCCATGGATCCAACCCGTCTGATTTGGACACGATGTTTGTGGACGCTGAGTCTCGGGTGACTCGGGTGGCGTCTTCCTTTTAACGTGCTCCTTTGACACGCGTACGCTAAGGTAAGCGCCGTGTCCTGGCTTCAAGAACGCCCCATTCCCGCCGCATCCCAAGCGTTCATCGATGATCAGATCGCCCGATTGGCTGACGCGCTGGACGACCCGAACCGCGCGAGAAACGAGACGGTCAGAGAGTTTTTGGCGGAACTTGTGTACGGCCAGCCGTACGCCCAGCTTGAGCAGGCCAGCCCCATGGCGGCGTTCGCTCTGGATTCCAACAACGTGACGTTTGAGGCGGAGCATTACGTGGCGACCGACCAAGCGCGGTTTCAGCCGGTGAAGCCGCTGTTGTGGGCTTGGAAGGTTGTGGATGGTACGCCGTTTGGTCAGGCGATGCCATCCGGGATTGCCTTTCGGCGCATGCTTGCCGAGCGGGTCTTTGGGCGTGTAGGAAGCAACATTAAGATCTTTCCTGGCGTGGAGTTTTCGGTTGGTTACAACGTCCTGGCCGGCGATGACGTGGTGATCCACCGCAACGTGTTTATCGACGATATTGGCGGGGTTGAGATTCATGACGGCGCAAGCCTGTCGGACTACGCCAACGTGTACAGCCACACGCACGCGCTTGAGGAAACCAACGATGTCACGCTTAAGCGGACCGTCATTGGTCGTGGCGTGCGGGTGGCCTACCACGCAACGTTGCTGGCGGGCACGGTTCTGTCGGACGATTCGTTACTTGGCGCGATGGCCGTCACGACGAAGAGTTTGGACCCTCACGTGGTGGCGGTTGGTATCCCTGCCAGGCCGCGCGCCTGGAAAAACCGTCCCAACCCTGACCCGAATCCAACAGTTGATGCCCGCCGTGATGCGCCCCCTGAGGCGCGCGCTGGCAACCCCGCCTACCCCGTGAAGAAGACGTCTGGCAAGTAACGCGGTGCCGTCATTTGATGGGTGCGGCCGGCCGTTTCGGGGCGACACGGAGCGGGGTTGCGGACTCCACCGACGCGAAAGCATCCGGGTTTGTCTCACCAATCAGCTTCATGGCCTGCCGAACACGCCGGCGGGGTAGCACCACGAAACTGACCCGTACCTGCCCGTCACGACCTTCGGCATTCATCTCGGTGACGATGTAACCCGCCTGCCGTAACGCCACCGCGGTGCGGGGCGTCGAGATCGGCGCCACAATCCGTAACAGCACGTCGCCGATCGCAAGCCAGCGCTCCAGGTGCACCCCAAGCATGGTGCCGGCGGCGTACCCTCCTGCGTAGGCCACGAAGTGTAGAGGTCGGTCCAAATTCGTGAGCACTTGGGCTGCGGCAAGCAGCCAGACGAGGCTTTCAAAGAAGCTGAGGACGCCCGCCAAATTTGAGCGACCGCGGACCAGTACCGCAATCCGCAGCGTGCCGAGGGTCACGTCCGCAATTCTCAGTGCAAAGATCGACAACGCCGCCAGGGCGAGGGATACGGTCACGCTTGACTGGACTCCACTTCAGCGACCGATGCAGCGCCGATGACGCCGACGTCCGACCCAAGTTCGGCCGGCACGACATCGGGAACCGGCCAACCGTCAAGGTAGCGACGCATGCCCGCTTCCACCTTCGCGCGGTACTGTTCGTCGCTCGCCATGCCTCCCCCAAGCACGAATACGGCTGGGTCGAAGACTTTGACGAGGTTCGCTAAACCGATCCCGCTCATAAGCGTGGCGTTATCGAGGATGCGTTCGGCTTTTCGGTCGCCGTCATGCGCCAATTGGAACAGTTCAGCGGTTTGCATGGACCGTCCGTAGACGTAACTGGCGTCACGCGCAATCGACCGCCCGGCGGCGAGCGCCTCCCACGAGCCGTCGTGTCCGTCACCACCGACCGGCCCTCCTGGCAGCAGGGTCATGTGCCCAATCTCGCCGGCCACGCCGTGGGCGCCACGTACGATCGTGTTGCCGATGAAGAGCCCGCCACCAATTCCGGTCGAGAGGGTGACGTAAGCACTGGACGCGTACCCGCGGGCAGCGCCGTAGCGATGTTCGGCAAAGCCGGCGGCATTGGCGTCGTTTTCAAGAAACACCGGTAGCGTCAGGCGCTCTTTAAGTTCATGCACCAGCTGCACGTTCTCTAGACCAGGAATATTGGGGGCGAAAAGGATTTTTCCTTCATCAAAGTCCAAGGGCCCGGGCGAACCCACACCCACGGCGGTGGCGTCGGTATTCGAAAGCAGTTCCTCGGCCATGCCCACCATGGCGTCGCGGACGTCCGGCCAGCCGGTCTGGGGCGTCGGACGCCGGTCCTGCTTAAGAATGCGGCCTTCTGAAACAATGGCGGCTGCAATCTTGGTGCCACCCAAGTCAATACCGAGGGTCGTCACGTAAGCTCCTCCCGGACCGTTTCAGCGGTCCATGTGGCGATCATGGCCTCCTCGTGCGTCGGAATGACCCAAACGGCGACGCGGGAGTCCAGGGCGTGGATGCGTTCGTTGTTGGCTTCGTTCGCTTGGGTGTCGAGCCCAAGTCCGAGCAGACCTTCTAAACCTTCAAGCGAGCGGGCCCTTACGAGCGGGTTGTTCTCACCCACCCCACCTGCAAAGACGATGGCGTCGAGACCACCAAGGGCAGCTGCGTACGCTCCGACCGTGGTTTTGATTCGGTAGGTGTAGGCGTCCACCGCAAGGTGGGCGTTGGGGTTGCCTTTGTCCATGGCTGCTTGCACATCACGCAAGTCGTTGGAGAGGCCC
>CAJXNS010000016.1 GCA_913057165.1 uncultured Trueperaceae bacterium | reverse complement strand
GCCAACGACACCACAGCAACCTTCACGAGCGGGGGCACGGTGCAAATTTTGTCGCGTTCTGCGGACGGTGAAACCGGCACCACAACCGTGGATTTCGGCACGTTGATTGAAGTCACGCCCTTGATCGCCCGCGACGGCAACGTCAATCTGCAGTTTGATATTTCACTCTCCGATTTCACCGGTGAACTCGAAGGCCTCACCGGGTTGCGACTGACGGAAAAACGCATCGCGAACACCCTGAGCGTGCCTGACGGTTCGGTCGTCGTCGCAGGTGGCCTGTTGCAGTCGGGCGAAGCGACCAGCGAGACCGGTATTCCGGTGCTTAAAGACATCCCGCTACTGGGCGGGCTGTTCCGCAACGACAGCCTGAGCCGTGAGCGAAGCGACCTTGTGATCACACTCGAGGTGGACGTCGCGTCTCCCACCATTCCAACCGCGGCTCAGCGACCTTAGGGAAGACCGCAGAACAACCCATGAACAGGGGCCAGCACGCGTCGTGCTGGCCCCTCCTTTATGGCCAGTTTCGGCCGGGGTGCGTCAGAACCCGCCGGCTTCCTGTAATGCGGCTGCCATTGGCAGCATCATGGACACCACCACAACGCCGACGATGCCGCCGATGAACACCATCAAGAACGGTTCGATGGCGCTACCGACGCTGGCAGAAAGGGTGTCGAGCTCATCCTCGTAAAACGACGCGGCGCTCTGCAGGGGTGCTTCAAGCGAACCGCTTTGTTCACCGACACGGACCACGCCTTGAATCAAGTTGGGAAACATGTCCGGGTGCCGGGCCACGGCCGCAGCCAGGGAATCTCCATCACTCACATGCTGCCGGACGTCACGCAAGGCACGGTCGAACGGTGCAAGGCCCACCAAGCGCCGTGACACATCCAAGCTGGAGCGAATATCAAGCCCAGCATGCAAACAGAACGCCAAGCTGCCCGTCCACTGTGTCAACGCGTTGGCCCTCACGACGGGCCCGACGACCGGTAGTCCGAGTAACACCCGGTCGGTGGCTGTGCGCACCCAAGGAATACGGCGACCGAGTGTGATGCCGCCGATCGCCAGTGCGACCAAGCCGATCAGCACCAACACGTTCTGCTGCACAAATTCGCTGACGGCCACCACCGCTTGGGTGAGCGGCGGGAGTTCAGCGCCGAGGCCCTCGACAATCGATACAAACTGCGGCACGACCAAGGCGAGCATCGCAATGACGGCCACCAGCGAGAACACCAGCGTGACAACGGGGTATACCGTCGCCTTTTGGACGGTTTGTTGGATTTTGATGCGCTTCTCAAGGTAGACATTCACCCGGCGTAGGACCGAAAGAACGTCTCCAGTGGCTTCACCGGCCCGGAGCATTTCGATGACAAAACGATCAAAAAGACGTTGCCGGGCGATCGCTTCGCTGAGGGGAATACCAATTTGTACGTCGCGACCGACCGACCGCACGGCTTTGTCGAGTTTGGCTTTGCTGGTGACGTCACCGCTGACCTGCAGAGCCGAACGTAAGTCCAATCCCGACTCGAGCATGAGCGTGAGGTGCCGGGTGAATGAGACGAGATCCTTGTTCGTCACGGCACCTCGTTGCTTGCGGTCGGTTTGATTGCGTTTGAGCATGGTTGAGACCTCGTTCGTGGCGCGCTTCGCCCAAGCAGGATTGCGAAACCACCATAGGCATGTATACAATAACCCTGATGAAAGTGAAAAAACAAACCCACATGGTCGGTTTGGAGGAAGCCGATCCGACCGCCATGGAGCGCCTCCCGGCTGAGTTCATCCGCGAGACGTTGATCACCCCCATCGCGTTTCAGGACGGCCACCTTCATGTGGCCATGCCGCCGGGGACCAACCTTGAAGAAATCGACCGTGTTCGTCTGCACAGCCAAGCGACGGTGTCTTACGTGCACGCCTCAGAAAATGCGCTGCGGCGCCACCACCGTGCGTACCTGGTCGATCCGAGCGAAGCGCTGGATGCACTCAGTGACGCTGCCGCGTCCGACCATGGGCTTGAGGCTGGTGACGAGCAAGAGGATGACCTGACCGCCGAAGACACCGCCATTGTCAAACTTGTCTCCCGCATCATCGAGGACGCCATCGTCCGAGAAGCCAGCGACGTGCACATCGAACCGCAAGAGGGTCGAACCGCCATTCGTTTTCGCGTGGATGGGCTGCTCTCGTTGGTGCAGACCGTCCCAAGCAATCTCCATCGTGCCATGGTGGCGCGCATCAAAATCTTGGCTTCGCTTGATATTGCCCAACGCCGGTCGCCACAAGACGGCCGCATTCAAGCTGGTCAACGCAGTAGCGCAAGCGATATTCGCGTCAGTACCGTCCCGACGGTTTACGGCGAAAAGGTGGTCATGCGACTCCTCAAGGGATCGGACGCCATCCCCACCCTCGCAAAGCTCGGCTTTTCAAGCGCCAACCTTAAGCGTTTTGAGGATGCCATCCACCGGCCGTACGGGTTGGTGCTGGTGACGGGGCCGACAGGGTCCGGGAAAAGCTTCACGCTGTTTAGCGCCCTGCAGCAGGTGAACCGTGAAGAAACCAACGTGGTGACGGTTGAAGATCCCGTTGAGTACAAGCTGCCGGGACTCAACCAAGTGCAAGTCAACCCCCGCGCCGGCGTGACCTTTCCAAGCGCCCTTCGGGCGTTTTTGCGGCAGGATCCTGACGTCATTCTCGTCGGCGAGATTCGCGATAGTGAGACCGCGCAAATTGCGACCGAAGCCGCGTTAACGGGCCACCTTGTTCTTGCCACGCTGCATACCAACGATGCTGCCGGCGCCATTACGCGTATCAACCAGATGGGCGTTGAACGTTTCAACGTCAGTGCGTCGTTGATCGCCGTCGTCGCCCAGCGTCTTGTCCGCCGCGTTTGCGAACGCTGCAGCCAGCCCGTAAGCCCCAAACCCGAAGCGCTAGACGCGCTCGGCCTGGCGGCTGGCACGATGCCGGAAGGCGCCACGCCAAGCGAGGGGGCAGGCTGTGAGCATTGCGGCGGATCGGGGTACCGGGGGCGAACCGCCATTCATGAACTGATCACGGTCGACGCTGCGTTGCGCGACGCCATCTTGCACGGCGCCAACGGTGAAGCCATTCAAGACCTCGCCCAAACCGCAGGGGCGCTTAATCTTCGCCAAGACGCCGTCGAAAAAGCCTGGCGTGGCGTGACGACCTTCGAAGAGGTGCTGCGGGTGACCAACGCATGAAGCAGGCCGCCCTGAAGTTCACCATCGGTGTCACCCTAGCGGCCGCATCGGTCGTGGGCGCAACCGGCTCGCCTGCCTCACCAAATGAGGACCCGCGCACCCAAGACCTTGCGCAACTCGCAGCAGCCGTTGAGATGCAACCCAACCATGTCGAAGCCCACCTGAACTTGGTGATCGGTCTGCTGCTGCAAGGCCGCAACAGCGAAGCGTTGCAAGCCGTTGACACGGCCCTGGTTATCTGGCCGGACGAGGCGGCGCTGCACGCCAATCGAGCAGTTGCGTACCTGAGGATGGACCGTCCAGAATTGGCTGACGCCGCCATTGCGGCCGCCTTGAACGGCGATCAGACACCGCGCGTGGCGTTATCAGCCCAGCAGCAAGCCGAGCTGCATGCCCGGCACGCCTGGGAGCTTGCCGCACGAGGCCAACCGCTTGACGCCGCCCGGCAGCTCGATCAAGCCAATGCGCTATCAGGTGACCGGTATGTGTCTGATGCCATGCGCTTGCGCGCTAGCCAGCCGAGCAGCAGTGGGTTGGCTGACCTGCTACGCATGCAAGCGGGCGACCGTGAAAACGCCCGAACCGTTGCGCTTGCTCGCACCTACCGCGCCTTAGGGCGAACGGCGGATGCCGAGAGGACGCTCGATCGTGCTCCTGATCCTGACGCGCCCGTGGTGCGTGCTGCCCGCCAGGTCCTGCAGCAGCAACGCCCGCAGGAAGGTATTGGGCAGCCCGACTACGCCTTCTTGGTTCGGCTTTACGATCAACTCTCCCAAGAGCGATGGCCGGACGCACTCGGGGGTGCTGAACGCCTGCAGGCGACCGCCTACAGTGTCGATGCCCGCTTGATCGCTGCGCGCGCCCACCTAGGTGCCGGTGATCTACGCGGTGCAGTCCAAGCGTTTGAAGCGCTGGCCAATCAACTTCATCCAAGCGATCCGAAGTACAGGCCGGCTGTTGCGGGTTTGATTGAGGCGCTTCACCGCCAGGGTGCGCATGCGGAACTCCTCCGCGTTGCTGACACCCACCGCGTGCCTGCCGGTGCGGTTGATCTGCGGACGGCCGTGGCGTTGGCGCAAGCCAACGAGGGCCGAACCCAAGCTGCCGAAGAAACCCTTGAAGGCGTACTGGATGAAGACCCCAACTACGCGCCTGCCCTGACGCTGCAGTCCCAACTTGGTGCCGTCGTGGGTCCTTAACTTGGGTCACTTGAGACGTCGTATCCGTCGTGCCGTCGGTCAATCCGCGCGGTGCGTCACCGCCGCGATAACGCCGAGAGTTTGACCATCATGGGAGCTTTACCGTGCGAATGCATCTGCCTCTTCAGCAACTCTGTCACGCCATCGATCAAGCCGACAGGGTCGAAATCACGGGTCTGCAAACTGACCCAAGCGGCCACGCGATCGACCTTCACTTGGTGATTGAAGGGAGTTCGCTGGAGTGCCGCATTCTTGACATTCGCGTCTCCAAGGATGATTGGCAGGTTCTGCAACGGCGGCTAGAGGAAAGCGCTGCGCGCCGCGCGAACGTCCAGACCGCGCCACCCAGCGACCCCACGGTTGGGTACCTTGCTGAGCACGGCCTGCCGCACTACTGGAACCGAATGTGGCTTCATGAACGTCTCGAAGAGTGTGGAACGTACGCTGGCGTGGCGCGGGCGTATCCCGAATCGGTGTGCCACGCGACCGGGACGACAATCGCCAACTACGCCCGGGGCGTGTACGGATGGCGCAAGCGGGCACGCACATCTGCCCGCCGAACGGAAGTGATTCGTACCCTCGAACGCGACGGGCATGCAATGTGGACGCAATCGAAACTCGCTCAGCGTGTGGGCGTCAGTGTCAGTACCATCAACCGCTGGCTGAAAGAGGCTGCCCACGCCCATCGCTTGCTGGTGCAAGATGCCGAATCGCTAAGAACCGATGCCGCGGTCGAACGCTTTGCTGAGGAGCATGCCCTCTCATCGCGCGTGGTACGTGACTGGCTCAAGCGCGGAAGCCGTGCCTTTCAACCGGATGCTGTTCAACCTCAGCGTAAAGCCCACTACTACTCAAGCGGTGTGTACGACGCAAAGAAAGCGATCGTGAGGCAGCGGTACGAAGAAGCCGGTCGGAGCTTAAACAAGAGCGCTTTGGCCCGCGAGCTGGAGGTAGATCGCAGCACGGTCGCGCGCTGGGTGCAGGAGTTCGAGGCGACTTCGGTTGAGGGTTAGTCCCCAAAGCAAAGGTGGACGCTAAACAACGTGATGCTCAACGGTGGGCGTGTCTTTAAGAAACCGAGCGTGCGCATAGGGCGTCAGGTCAAACGAGGTGGACGCCCCTTGGTTCACCAACTCTGAGATGGCCACGCCGGCGGCGGGGGCATGTTGAATGCCGTGTCCTGAGAACCCGGTCGCGTCAAGCCAGCCTTCGGCGTCTGGATGGAAGCCGATGATGGCGTTGTCATCGGGCGTCAAGGCGTAATACCCCCACCAGCTTGCGTGTCTGTCGATGGTCGTATTGCCGACAAACGGAAAACGCCGTGTGGCGGGCTCGATCGTGTCCGGCAGCCAGTCCCAGTCCACCCCTGTGAACAACCCTGGTGGTTGCTTTAGGTTGGAACGCCCGATCAGCAACCGTTGACCGTCACTACGGATGTACGTACCTGTCGCCACGTCGACTGTCAGCGGGTAGGCGTGGTCAAAACCAAGTGGCTCAGTGACGAAGACCGAGCGGTGCGAGGGTTCAACCGGCAACGTCAAGTTCGCCATAGCAGCAATGCGGCCGGACCACGCCCCAGTCGCGTTGACAACGAAATCAGAAGTAAACGTTTCAGCCTGCGTTGTAACCGTCCATACACCCTGTTTGAAGGCGACCGCTGTCACCGGACTGGCCAGCCGGATGGTTGCACCGTGGCTGACAGCCATATCGAGGTACGCCTGCGTGACCCCTTTAGGCTCGATCACCCCATCTTGCGGGCCGTAGGTGCAAGCGTAAATGCCATCCGGATCAAAGGGCACGATCGCTTGGGCGTCCTTGGTTGTAAGGCGCTCTGCGGGCAGGCCGAGCGTTTGCTGCATGGACAGGGCGGCCTCATGGTTGGGCCAGTGCGACTCGGGCACCAAGAACAGGTAGCCCTGAGGGCGGTAACCGGAATCGCGCCCTGTGAGGGCGTGAAATTCTTGGAACTCTTGAATGCCGAACCAGGACATGCGCGCGTTGGATTCGCTGGAGAACTGGACGCGCACCCCAGCCGCGCTACGTCCACTGGATTGGATGGCTGGGCGGTCGGCCGCCTCCAAGACGGTCACGTGGTGACCTGCGGCTGCCAAACGCCACGCTGCGGACGCGCCGACGATTCCGCCCCCGATGACGGTGACCCTGTTTGGCTTTGGGTGCTTCACCAAGCGAGGCTAGCACCCACGAAAGCGGTGCTCAACGTACAATGAATTAGTTGCTGCGTTTTCCGGTGAACTTGGGAGCGTCGGCTTCAAGCTGGAAAGACACGCTGGTCGCGTTTTCGAGGGCGTTTTGTACGAAACTACCAGGGAATTTCGCCTTGAGTGAAATGGAACCCCCTGCGTTCACGCCAGAAAAGCCTTCCTGCAAGGCCGTAAAGAGAGTTGCTGACTGGTACATGCCTAACGGCTCGAGGTAGCTATCTGCGTCCGCTTTCACCGTGTAGCTTGCGCTGTTTGATGCTGCGTCCCAATTCGCATATTCAAGGGTCACGTCGCTGAATGCCGTGCCTCCCACGTGATCCTCACCGTCGCTCGACTCGAGGTGCAAGCCCAAAGCATTGACTGTAATATCCTGATCGACTACCTCGAATTCGTACACCTGATCGCTATATGCGACGGTGATGACACTTTCGTCAACCAACCTGACGTCCCACTCAATCTTCGTGAGGTCACTCCAGCCATCAAGCTCAATGGCATCAACCTGTGGCAGTTCTTCAACGCCACAGAAGACGTGTGGTGTGGTTCCCAAACGCTTTGCTTTATACGCGAGGATCGCGTCAGCAAAGGATTGAAGATCTCTGCACGCTTGGTTGGTCTGCGTCACCTCGAGAGACAACGCAGTCGCTGAGGTGTTTAGATCCGTTAGGCGCTCGGATTCGGCAAACTCTGTGGCCTCAGCCATCAGGTCAGGCCCAGTAGCAGTGACTTCCAATCTATCAAGCAGTCCGGCGGTATCGCAGCCCACCAACGTCACGGTCAAACCTAAACCCAACACTGCCTGCACCAAACGCCGAATGCTTTTCATGCCTGCAGATTACGACAATCAAATCCTCGGCGCAACGGTCCGATTTCAGCCAGGCTTATGCGCCACGAAGGCCAGTTCACTTGGGTAAGCCTGAGCCCAGCGTCGGGACACGAAAAACGCTTCGTCCGGCCCGGTGGCGGGGGCTTGTGGCTCAAGCAACCGCTCAACGACAAAACCGGCTGCGGTTAAGGCCTCAAACCAACCCGAAAGCGGCAACGTGAACTCCATGCCACCAGGGTCTTCTGCGGCGGCCGTCCAATCCATCATGCGAAGCCCAAAATACGGCCGCTCCAGCCGCTCAGTCGAAAGCGACCCGTCCTGCGGCGCCGTCACGTACGCAAACGGGTGCTGGGTCCAAAACACCAGCCGGCCGTCAGGCTTTAAGATCCGCGACGCCTCACGAAGCCAAAGGTACGGATCGCACCATAGCGCCGCACCGTACTCGCTGATTGCGAAGTCAAACGACGCATCCGCAAACGGCGTGGCTTCGGCGTTGCCGTGCACAAAGGTCACGCCAAGGCCGTGGTCCGCTTCAAGCCGCCGGGCGGTTTCAAGCTGCCGTTCAGACAGGTCAATCCCGGTCACCACAGCGCCACGCCGGGCCATCCAAGCACCCACGTAACCCGTGCCGCAACCAAGCTCCACGGCATTGAGCCCTTGCATGGAGGTCGGCAGGAGCTGTACTTCAGACTCCGGCACACCCCAGATGCCCCATACGGGCTCGCGGCGTTGCCAGGCGGCCTCACCCCGCGGTGCCCACCAGTCCGCGACGGAGTTCCAGTAACGGCGGTTCTCCTGCAAGTACGTGCTTTGGTTGTCGTTGGACATGCGCCCCTCCAAAGGTCGTTGGGCATGTAGTCTACGGCCGGCTTGACGAGGGAGGGCCACATGGATTTTGGACCTAGCGTTTGGTCGGCTGCCACCGTGCTGCTGTTCGTGTTGGATCCGTTCGGCAACCTGCCGGTCGTCATGTCGATCCTAGAAAAATACACGAACCAACAGCGATTGCGGATTATCGCCCGCGAACTCCTGATCGCCCTTGCTGTCCTGCTCGCATTCCTGTTTGCAGGCGAAGCCATCCTAGAGTTCTTGGGCCTGGAACGCGAAAGCGTGACGATTGCAGGCGGTTTGGTGCTGGGCATCATCGGCATTCGCATGATCTTCCCGCGCGCCGACGGCGTGATGGGCACCCAACCAAGCGACGATCCGTTCATTGTGCCGCTTGCCATCCCGCTGATTGCTGGCCCGTCCGCCATGGCCACCGTCATCCTCATGGCGAAGGACGCACCCGAACGCATGGGCCATTGGACGCTTGCAGTCCTCATCGCCTGGGGTATCAGCGCGGTGGTGCTGCTCGCAGCACCGGCGCTCTACCGTGTGCTGCGTCAACGCGGCTTGCATGCCATCGAACGGTTGATGGGCATGCTGCTCATCATGATCAGCGTGCAAATGCTGACCAGCGGCCTGTCCAACGCTCTGGGTTTTTAACGCGCCCCCGTCGGCGTACCCAAAATGCGCTGCGCGAGCGCCCGCCCAAGCGGCGTGAGGGCCAAGCGTTCCCCGTCGCGCGTCACCAAACCTGACTCCAGACCTTGCGCCACCACCCGCCGGGCGGTCGCATCCCGCCACCCCAGGTGGGACCGGAGTGCACCGACGACGTTCTCAACTTCCGCTTCGGGGTCATCCTCGTGTTGGCACAGGTGGACCGCCATCGCTTCTTGGGCGTGCTGGTCACGCTCACGGCGCCGCATGAGACGCTGCGCCAGCAGCCCCTGCTGCGGACTGAGAAGCCAAGCCAGCAAAAACTGTGCTGCAGCGACCGCAGCCATGCTGCCAGCAATGTTGAGGTCCCACGCTGCGGCGATGACGTACCCCAAGACGCTTGCCACACTCGCCATGAACGTCGCGTAAAGCAGCATGCGCCACAACCGGTCGGTCAGCAGATACGCCGCTGCGGGCGGAATAATCGCGAACGCCAAGAACAGCACCACCCCGACAGCATCAAACGCGGCGACCGCTGTCACGCTGGTCAGGCTCGTCAGTAACGCCGCCAGTCCCGCGGGCGCAAAGCCGAGTGCGGCTGCCAATCCAGGGTCGAACGTGGCGAGCTGAAACTCTTTGAAAAGCAGCATCATCACCACGCCGTTGATGAGGGTCACCACTGCCATCCACAACAGCGACGTGGGCACCGCCACGCCAGCGACGGTGGTCACATCCAGCCATACGAACCCAATTTCGCCCAGCAGCACGGTGTGCTGATCAATATGCACGTCGCGTGCGAGCAGATTGATGAGCAGCACCCCAAGGGCGAACAACGCCGGAAACACCAGTCCGATCGCTGCATCGTCTTTCACCAGGCGCGTCCGCGCCAAAGCGTCGCTTAAAAACACGGTGGCGACGCCTGCCAAAGCAGCCCCCAAAATCAGCAGCGGTCCTGAGGTTTGCCCCGACCACCACCACGTCACCACGATGCCGAGCAGGATGCTGTGGCTGATCGCGTCGGTGATCATGGCGGTGCTGCGCAAGACCAGAAACGTCCCCAACCACGCTGCCGACCAACCCACCAGCATGCCGGTCGCCACCACCGAAAACGCCACGCCGGTCAGCAACTCGGTCACGACGCCTCCAAGCCGGCATGTTCAGCACCTGCCTGCGTCAGGCGGTAGTGCGTGGTCGATTCGGGCGGGTGAACCGTGCGCTCCACCAGCCCAGAGGCCTCAAGTTCAGCCAGAGCCCGGTGGCAACGCGCGCCAAGGCCCGCCTCGAGCATGCCCAGGTCGCTTGGGTATGTGGGGTTGTGGTGGTCGCGTGCCAGGCGCTGCATGGCGGTCAGCACCCGGTCGGGTGTGGCGTCACGGCGACCGATGCGACGCTGCAAGCTCCGCCAAAGCAGCCCGCGATGCGGGGCGGCCAGCAGCGATACGGCCGTGATGGCGCTCATGGCAAGCACGATCAACGGGCCGGTCGCCAGGCCGTCCGCTTGGGCGCTTACGTACGTGCCGACCACGCCAGCGGTCGCGCCGAACGCGGCGGCCAAGATCGTCATCGACTCGAGCGTACGCACCCACTGGCGGGCCGCCACCGCCGGGGCGATCAGCATCGACGCCATCAGGACAATGCCGACGAGCTGCAAACCGAGCACCACGGCGACCGCCACGAGTGCGGTGAGGGCCGCTTCAAGCCATGCGACCGGCAGGCCGATCGATGCGGCAAAGGCTGGATCGAAGGTCGCGACCTTCCATTCCTTCCAAAACAGCAGCAGCGAACCCAAGGCGAACAGCGTCAGGCCACCGGTGATCCACAGGTCGCTGCGAAGCAGAGCGGCTGCTTGTCCGAACAGGAACGACTCAAGGCCAGCCTGGCCGGCGCCGCCCTGCCGCTGGGCGTAGGAGAGCAGCACCACACCCACCGCAAAAAAGCTGCTCAAAACCAGGCCGAGGGATGGGTCTGTTTTGAGCCGGCTGCGGCGGACCACCCGGTCGAGCAGCAGTGCGCCGAGGAGGCTGGTCGCGAGCGCACCCGCGAGCAGCACCCCGAGGCTACGGCTGCCTGTGACGATGAACGCGAGCACCACGCCAGGCAGAGCGGCATGCGCCAGTGCGTCGCCCAGCAGGCTTTGGCGGCGTAGCACCGCGAATGTCCCCAATGAGCCAGCCGTTAAGCCGAGCAGTAACGCGCCGGTCAGAACGGTGATGGTCGTGTAGTCAAGCATGCCGGGTTGCGTCTCAGCTGCCTTGGTGGGTGGCAAACGCGACTTGGGGTCCGTACGCCGCTTCTAGGTTGGTGGGGTTGTAGACCTCATCGACGGGTCCTTGCGCGATTGCACGCACGTTGAGGATCATCAACCAGTCAAAGGCGGTGCGGACCGTCTGCAGGTCGTGGTGCACCACCAAGACGGTGCGTCCTTGCGACCGGACGTGTTTGAGGACCTCGAGAATGGCGCGTTCGCTGGTGGCGTCCACGCCAGCCATCGGTTCGTCGAGCACCATCACGTCGGCGTCTTGGGCGAGGGCGCGCGCTAGGAAGGTGCGTTGCTGCTGACCGCCAGAGAGGCGCGCGATGGGGCGGTCTTGAAAGTCGCTCATGCCGACCTGTTCAAGCGCTTCGCGGGCACGGTCGTAGGCGGCTTTACCCGGGCGGCGCAACCAGCCCAGTTGGCCGTAGCGTCCCATCACGACCACATCCAGCACGGTGGTGGGGAAGTCCCAATCGATGCCGCTGCGTTGCGGCACGTACGCCACCTTCGCGCGCTGTTCGCGGTACGGCCGACCGAGCACGTACACGTGCCCAGCGGTGGGTTTGACCAAGCCCAACATCGCTTTAAGGAGCGTGCTCTTACCCGCGCCGTTCGGCCCCACGATGGCGGCCATCACGCCGGTTGGGACGTCAAGATCGACGTCCCACAGGACCGGCCGGCCGTCATAGGCAACCGTGAGGTCTTCGATGTGTAGGGCCAGGTGGGCTTCGTGGTCGGTCAAGGTTGTGGAAGGACCTCCGGGATGGGTGGCACCGAACCGCCGAGCGCTTCAACGATGGTGGTGGTGTTGTGCAGCGTCATACCGACGTAGGTGCCCTCTAGCGTACCCGGGTCGCCCATGGCGTCGGCGTACAGCAGTCCGCCGACGCGTACGTCTGCCCCACGGCTGGCGGCGGCATCGACCACCGCTTCCACGGTGCGGGGGTTGATGGTGCTTTCGACGAAGATGGCTGGAATGCTCCGTTCGACGAGGATGTCGGCCACCCGGCGGACGTCCCCGACCGATGCTTCGCTGGCACTTGAGATGCCTTGGATGCCGACGACTTCGACGCCGTATGCGCCACCTAAGTACCCAAATGCGTCGTGTGCGGTGAGCAGGACGCGGCGTTCTTCTGGGATGGTGGCGTACGCCGCTTCGACCCACGACGCAAGCGCAGCCAGGGTGTCCTGGTACGCCGTAGCGCGGTCTTCAAAGCCTTCGCGACACTCGGGCGCGAGGTCACTGAGGCGCTCGGTGAGTGCTGGAATACCGTTCGCCCACAAGGCGACGTCCATCCACACGTGCGGGTCGACCGAGCCGCCGCGTTCCCCGCGGAGTCGGGCGTCTTCTGGGGCGGCGGCTTCGGCGTACGCCAGGGTGGGTTGCCGGGCAGCCAGCGCGGCGAGGACCTCGGCCAGGCTGCCTTCCAGACCCAAGCCGTTGTAGAGGATGAGGTCCGCATTGCGAAGGGCGGTCACGTCGGCGTTGGTGGCGGTGTAGGCGTGGGGATCGGTGCCGGGGCCCATGAGGGTGTCGACACGGCCGCAGGTGCCTACGACCTGCTGGGTGACATCGCCGATCATGCCGGTGGTGGTGACGACCTGGAGTGGGCTTTGTGCCCACACGCCCAAGCTCAATATTTGGAATACCACAATAAAAAGTTTGGCTTGCCTAATCATGCGGGGAGTTTACAAACCAAAACCCAAAACCGTCAACCCAGCACGCCGGCAGCATCCTGCACCCGCCGACCCGCAAACGACCCCCAAGCCACCTGCGCGCCTGCTGCCAACAGATCCACCGCTGGCTGGGTGGTCGTCATCCCAACCACCGCAAGGCCAGCCGCCACGGCCGAACGGAGGCCACTCGGGGAATCCTCAAACGCAATGGCCTCGCTGGCCCCCACCCCAAGCACGTCAAGCGTCTCACGGTACGGAGCGGCGTCCGGCTTCGGTGCCACGCACTCTTCACCAATCGTCAGCCGGTCCACCAAAGACACGAGACCTGTTGCCTCCAGCATGAACTCCGCGTTCGGTCGCGGCGCATTGGTCACCACGGCCACCGACACCCCCGCAGCGCGTGCTTCTGACATCAGCCCAGCTGCCCCAGGTAACGGCTCGAGCGATTCAGCCGCCGCGCGAAAGGCGGCTTCCTTCGCGTCGGCGAACGCCACACCCTCATCGGCATCCAAATGCGGCAGCCAATCGCGAACAATCTCGGGGTTATGCCGCCCCCAAATGCGCGCTTCATAAGCTTCCTGGCTTAAACCGATCCCGTGCGGCGCAAGCGCGGCACGCCAAGCGGCAAAGTGCAGCGGATCGGTATGCACCAGCGTGCCATCCAAATCGAACAACAACGCCTTTAACGGTTTCGTCATGCCGGGAAGGCTACCCCGCCGCTTCGCGCGGAGCCCCTAAAGTTGCAGCGTCACGCTCGAGCAACCGCGAAAGCAGTGGCGTCAGGCGCGCATGAAGCCGCACATCCGCATCATCGTCACCGCGCGTGGGCCCGTCATTACAGATCGCCACAGGCATGCCCAGCTGTTTGGCTTTACGCACGAAACGGTAACCGCTAAAGACCGTCAGCGACGACCCAAGCACCAGCAGGGTGTCCGCCTTATCCAGCATGTCCCACGCGCGGTCCACCCGCGCGGCGGGCACGTTCTCACCAAAAAACACCACATCAGGCTTGAGCGTCCCACCGCACGCCGGGCAGGGCGGCACCTGAAACCCTTCGGCATAACGGTCGTCGATCTCCACGTCCCCATCGGGGGCCACGTCGTCGGTCTTGGCATCAAAGCCAGGGTTGGCTTGCTTCATGCGTTCCTGCAGGTCCGCCCGCCGGCCGCGCAAACCGCACGACAAACACACGGTGCAGGCAAGGTTGCCGTGCAACTCAAGCACATGCCGGCTGCCGGCTGCCTGATGCAAACCGTCCACGTTCTGCGTCAGCACCCCTGCGGTGCGTCCAGTCCGCTCAAGCCGCGCGAGCGCGCGATGTGCCTCATTGGGTTGCGCCCGGTCGGTGAGCGGCCAACCGACCATGCTGCGCGCCCAGTAGCGCCGACGATCGGGTTCGCTCTTCACGAACGTCTGGTAGCGCATTGGGTTGCGTTCCTTGCTGCCCGGCCCGCGGTAGTCAGGAATGCCGGAGTCGGTACTAATCCCAGCGCCCGTCAGAACCAGCGGCCGACCCTGCTCAAGAAACGCACGCAAGTCTTGAAGTTCGCGGTCCACCTTTGGAGCGTATCGCTGGGCAGACCCACCGGTCCGCAACGCAGGCCACGAACGCCCGCACTTAACCCGGCGTGGCGCGACCGCGGATGACCGCAGCCAGACGTTCAGACAGGGCGAACCGGCGGTTATCAAGCTGCACCTCCATCGCCCCACCCCCCGGTTCGGTCGCCACCACCTCAAGCGTGACGCCTGGCTCCACCCCTTTGGACGCCAAGTACCCAAGCACGCTCGGATCTTGCGACCGCAAGCGCGCGACCGCAAACCGGCCGCCGGGCGGCACGTCGGTCAGTAACTCATCGGGCGTTTCGGGTAGCACCCCAGCTGCTGTTGGAATGGGATCGCCGTGTGGGTCGTGCTCAGGGTGCCCCAAGAAGGCAGACAACCGCTCGGTAAACCGCTCGCCGATCGCGTGCTCAATCGCCTCTGCCTCGCCGTGCACCTCATCCCACGCGTAACCCAAGTGGCGAATCATGAACGTCTCCACCACCCGGTGGCGGCGGACCAACTTAAGCGCCTCGCGCGTTCCAGCTTCGGTGAGCGTGGCGCCCTTGTACGGGCGGTGCTCAATCAGGCCGAGTTCCGCAAGGCGCGACAGCATGCCAGACACCGACGCACGCGTCAGGCCCATCCGTTCGGCGATGTCACCACTGCGGGCCGGACCGTGACGGCTGGCCTCAAAGATCGTCTTGAGGTAATCCCCAACCGATTCGCTGTAACGGCTTTCGCGCGCCATGGCTTGAGGCTAGCACCCACCCCGCTCGGTTGCGCAGGTGGGCGCAGGGGTCACTGGCCTTGGGCTTGGCTGAACCCCTGCACGCCAGCGAAGCGGTACAGGTTTTCCGTCTTGATGACGTCCACGCCCGCATCCACCAAGCGGGCTTGCAGGTCCACCACCGCCCGCCGTTCGACAGGCTCCCCGTCGTCACGCATGAAACGGCAGCGCCAATGGTCGGTCTTAAAGGTTTCAGGCATCCCTTGCGGCCAAACCTTCACCCCGCGGTTGGTGATCACCTGTAAGCGGAACGGCGCCGCTACGGCGTTTAAACGCTCCGCAAGCACGTCAGGGTTGCGGTCGCCCTCGCTCCAGTCGGCAAACACGTCCACCCCGAGCAGTTCCTTGGTTTCGTGGGTGGCCTTGAGGTCAAACTTGACGCGCGGTGCGGGTTGCTGACCGTAGCGTGCCGGCGCGAGCTTCTTCGGTTCTTGACCGAGGCGCGCCACGACAGCCTCTGTGAAACCGGTTGTGTTGACACGCTCTTGGCTTACAGAAGCGTCATAAATATCGCCGGTATGCACGCCGTCTTCGATGGTGGTTAGCCACGCGTTATGCACCCGCTCAGCGACGTCACCCAAGCCCAGGTGCTGCAGCATCATGACGCTGCCAAGGAGCAGACCTGACGGGTTGGCGATGCCTTGCCCGGCAATGTCGGGCGCTGAGCCGTGAATCGCTTCAAAGAGCGACACGTGCTCGCCGACGTTGGCGCTGCCGGCCAAGCCGACCGAGCCCGTCAACTGCGCGGTGATATCGCTGACGATGTCGCCGTACAGGTTGCTGGTGACCACCACATCGAACGCCTCCGGTGTATCCGCCAGCCGGGCGGCACCGATGTCGATGATCATTTGGTCGTGCTCAATATCGGGGTACTCAGCGGCAACCTCTTCGAACACCTGCGCGAAAAGGCCGTCGGTGATCTTCATGATGTTGTCTTTCACCAACGCCGTGACCCGCTTACGACCTTGCGCGCGCGCTTCCTCAAAGGCGTACCGCACGATCTTTTCGCTGCCTGGGCGGGTAATGAGCTTGAGGCATTGGGTGACCTCTTGTGTTTGGCGGTGCTCGATCCCGGCGTACAGGTCTTCCTCGTTTTCACGGATGACGAGGACGTTCATGCTCGGGTGCAACGTTTTCACGAACGGGTGGTACGCGACCGACGGGCGGACGTTGGCAAACAGCCCCAAGGTCTTACGGAGGGTGACGTTCAGGCTTTTGTAACCCCCGCCGCGCGGTGTGGTGATGGGCGCTTTGAGGAGCACGCCGGTCTCGCGCATGACATCCCAGGCTGACGCGTCGATCCCGGACGGCACACCCTCTTCGTAGACGGCTTTACCGAGGCGGACGGGTCGCACCTCAAGGTTGGCGCCGGCAGCCTCCAGAATTTGCAGGGTGGCGTCCATGATTTCCGGTCCGATGCCGTCGCCGTGGGCGACGGCCACGGGCGTGGGTTGCGCTGAACTCATGCGAACTCCTTTAAAGCAGGGGTGACGCCGCCAACACGCGGCGTTTTGGCCGCCCTAAGATACCGAATCGGTGGGCTTTGGTTTAACTTCCAAGACGCCAACCGGCCACCGCCGCGAAGGCCGCAAGGATCAGTGTCAGTGCCACGTACGCGGCGGCGGTCCCAAGGCGCCCTGCCTGCACCAAGCGTAAGCCTTCAACGGTGAACGTGGCGTAGGTCGTAAAAGCACCGAGGACCCCGGTGGCGAAGAACAACCGGGCGGCGTCGGGTGCGTCCGCCCAACCCGCGAGCAACCAAGCGAGCGCGAACGTGCCGGCCACGTTCACGCTTAGCGTGCCAAGCCAGCCCGCTTGCGGCCACGCTGCGACCACGGCCAACCCCACGCCGTAGCGCGCAACCGCGCCGATCGCGCCCCCAGCAGCCACGGCAAGGACGTTCACCAGGCCGCTCATGCGGTCGTCGCTTCGCTTCCTGACGCCGCAAAGCCGGTAGCGACCGGCGTGGCGTTGGTTAGCAAGTCGCCGTACGCGTCGTGACGGCCGCTTGGGTCGCACACGAACAGGTAACGCCCAATTTTGCCGCCTGGAATCTGGACGGCCACACCCCGCCTGTCGAACGCACGGACCAGCGCTGCCACATCAGGCGACGTGAAGTCGCCCGCCAGACCCATCTTCTCTGTTTGCTGCAGGCGGACTGCATGCGCCAAGCCAGCGGCGTCACCGGCATTGAGGGCGTCCGCTGCGGAGGCCGTGGCTGTCTTCATGCGCTCGAGCGCTGGGATGGGTGACCCCATGCTTGCCGCAAGCGCCCGTAGCGACGGTCCCGAGGGGGCGTCACGGCCGGTATCGAACACCCGTACGGTCCGCTCAAGCGTCTGCCAGGCGCGCTGGTTGGCTTGCCACGCATCCAGGTGCGCGCCGTGCGCGTCGTACGTGAACCGTTTGAGCCCACCGTGGGCGCAAATTGCGCTGTCGTGGTAGCCACTGGCGCCGTTCAGGTCGAACACCTCCACCTGCGCCGCCCGGGCGGCAAGCTCCGCGGCGTCCGGTTGGGTCCCAGCATGCCGCGCTAGGGCGTGCACCAAACCGACTGTCAGCGCACCGCTGGCGGCCAGACCCCCAGCGGGCGCCAAGTCATTCTGGACGGTGACCGCAAGGGGTGCTTGCGGGCCGTAGCGGGTCAGCACGCCTGCGACCGCTTCGATGGGCGCCTTGCTGGGTTGTTCAAAGTACGTGGTGCGCCCGTCTAACGTGAGCGACCAGCGGCCGTCCACTGCCGGCTTCAGCGTGATGTGCACGTACCGGTCGAGGGTGACGCTGAGCGTCCGTCCGCCGAAACGGCTGGCGTAAGGCTCCACGTCAGACAGTCCGCCGACGATTGGCAGGCGGTAGGGCGTGCGCGTCGTGACCGTCATGCGCCAGCAAAGCCGGCTGGATGGAGGGCTTTCAAGGCGGCGCTGACTGCCGTCACGTTCGCTTCGACGCTCGGGTGCGTCCCGCCGAGGTGAAGCCACTGTTCGGTGGTCACGAAACCCACGTCCAAGCCCGCCTCGATCTGCCGTTGCAGGGCGGGCAGCATGCGCCGTTCCGCCGGCCCGTCTGCGTCTTCGCGCATGGCGTCCATGACAGCTGCCGGTAGTTTCCAAACGCCCGCCTCCACCATCGGGCCATCGCCATCGTGCGCCCTTACGATGCGATCCGCTTGGGTGGTGACGCGCACCCTGTCAGGTTCCGGACCACTCGGCATGGCCAGCGTCAGGACGGCGTCGGTGGCGTGGTCACGCAAGGCCTGAGCGTGCGCTGCGCTGGCGTACGTGTCGCCCAGCCAGACGAGGGCGGGCGGGCCGTGAAGGAAAGGTGCGACGCGAGCGAGGGCGTCGGCCGTACCGAGCGGGCGTGGCTGCTCCACGTAGCGGACCGGGACGCCGCGCCACTCGAAACCCACGGCATGCCTTACCTGTTCGGCGTGATGACCGACCACCACGAAGAGTTCATCGCGTCCCGCCTCAAGCACCCCACCGTCAATCCACGCGTCCAGGGTGTACGCCATGAACGGCTTGAGGCCAACCGGGTAAACGGCCTTTTGTAGGTAGCGACCAAGCCCTCCGAAACGACTCCCGCGCCCCGCGGCCAGACAGACGGCCTGCATGGCGTGCGTTTAGGCGTCGTACCCGCCGGAGGTGACCCCACCGCCTGAGTCGATCCAGTCGTGGTGGAATCGTTCTTCCTGCGGCCGGTCGATCCGTTGGAAGGTGTGTGCCCCGAAGTAGTCGCGTTGCGCTTGGATCATGTTGGCAGGCCCGCGCCCGCGGCGGTAACCATCGAAGTACGACAAGGCCGCGGACATGGCGGGCGTCGGGATGCCCGCTTCAGCAGCGCGTGCCACCGTGCGCCGCCAGCCCGGTTGGGCTGCCTCCAGCGCCTTGACGAAAAACGGGGCAAGCAGCAGGTTGGTCAGGTTCGGTGTTTCGCGGAACGCCCCGGTGATGTCGTCTAAGAACCGGCTGCGGATGATGCATCCTGCGCGCCACAAGGCGGCAGCTGACCCCGGGTTGAGCGTCCACTCGTAATGGGCAGCGGCGTCCCGCAGCAGCGCGAGACCTTGGGCGTAACTAACGATCTTACTGGCGTAGAGAGCATCGTGCAGGTCGCTCAGGACCGCCTCGGACTCACCTTCAATGAGACCCGCTTCAGGGCCGCTTAAAATCGTCTCCGCGTGCACACGCTCGTCTTTCGCAGCGGACAGAGAACGGGCGGCGACGGCCTCTTCAACCACCGTCAGCGGCACGCCCTGCTCAAGGGCTGAGATGGCCGTCCAACGGCCGGTGCCTTTCTGTCCTGCAGCGTCCAGGATGACGTCCAGGACCGTTTCACCTTCGGCGTTACGTTCGTGCAGGATGTCGCCGGTGATTTCGATCAGGTAACTGTCGAGCGGGCCGTCGTTCCAGCGTTTGACGACGTCACCCATGGCGTCGTTACCCATCTTGAGGCCGTGCTTCATGAGGTCGTATGTTTCAGCGATGAGCTGCATGTCGCCGTACTCGATGCCGTTATGCACCATTTTGACGAAATGCCCCGCACCGTCTTCGCCGAGCCAACCAACGCAAGGTTCGCCGTTGGGGGCTTTGGCGGCGATGCGTTCCAGCATCGGTGCGACACGTTCGTACGCTTCGGGTTGACCGCCAGGCATGAGGCTCGGCCCGTGGCGTGCGCCTTCCTCACCACCAGAAACGCCGAGACCCATGAAGTAGAGGCCGCGTTCTTTAAGTTCCGCTTCGCGCCTGCGGGTGTCGGGGTAGTGGCTGTTACCACCGTCGATAATCAGGTCGCCTTCATCCAGCAGTGGCGCCAGCTGATCAATGACGGCGTCGACGGCGCGGCCAGCCTGGACCATCAGGAGGACCGTGCGGGGTGCTTTGAGTTGTGCGACCAGACCTTCAAGGGTGTCGCTCGCTTGGATGCGGGTGCCTTCTGCACGGTCACGCATGAACGCTTCGGTCACAGCGGTGGTGCGGTTGTAGACCGCCACGTCGATGTTGTGGTCGTCCATGTTGAGGACCAGGTTTTGGCCCATGACCGCAAGGCCGACAACGCCGATATCGGCGAGATCTTGGGGGTTGGATTGCGTCGTGTCGCTCATGCAGGGTGCCTCCGTTGGGCGTTCGTTGCGCCCGTGACGGCCAAGAGGGTACCACCGCCGGTTTGCTGCTCTGGGGCCGTTACAAGCGAAACGCCCGACGCGGGTCCAATCGCGCCGGGCGTTTCAGGAGCAAAGAGAAGGAGAAACCGTCTCTGCTGCGTCCCGTCCCTACGTCTTAATTGTACCTGTTTTCAAAAGACAATGGGTGGGGACGGATGTCCTAATACGGCAGGCGCATTGGCCCTTGCATACACGGGTTCTATGGGTGATGGTTGGCGCACGGGCAGCAGAATTGGAAGTGGGCTCACGTTAGAGCCAAACCTTCATATGGCGAGAGGAGCCAAGCCATGAAGCAGTACGACGTCCTGATTGTCGGAGGAGGATCGGGAGGCATCACCACCGCCGCCCGCCTCAAGCGAGCCGACCGCAACCTCAGTGTGGCCATCGTTGAACCCAACACCGACCATTACTACCAACCCCTCTGGACGTTGGTGGGAGCCGGTGTCGCGACCGTCGATGAAACCCGCCGCGATGAAGCGAAACTCATCCCGAACGGCGTGGAATGGATTCGCGACCGGGTGGCCTCCATCGACCCTGACGCCCACACCGTCAGCCTTGAAGAAGGCGGCGACGTCGGCTACGACCAACTGGTCATGGCGCTCGGGATTGAACTGCATTGGGACAAGGTGGAAGGCGCCCGCGACGCCATCGGTAACGGCAAGGTCGTCAGCAACTACATCCCCGAAGGCGCGCAAGCGACCTGGAAAGCGCTTGAGAGCTTCCAGGGCGGCGACATGATCTTCACCGCCCCCTCCGGCCAAATTAAATGCGGTGGCGCCCCCCAAAAGATCATGTACCTCGCCGACGACTACTTACGGAAGCACGGTTTGCGCGACAAAACCCAAATCACCGGCGGGTTCGCAGGCACAGTCATGTTGGGCGTGCCTGAAATCAACGCCACGCTGAACCAGATCGTCGAAGAGCGCGACCTGCACATGAAGTTCCGTCATGAACTCGTGCGCATTGACGCAGCGCGTGACACCGCGGTGTTTGTGAACCTCGATGACCCGGATGCGGGTGAGATCGAAATGCACTACGACTTCATCCACATCACCCCACCCCAGCGCGCACCGAAGGTGCTTCGCGAAAGCAAACTTGCGGTGGCTGAAGGGCCTCACGCCGGCTTCGCCGATGTCGACGAGCACACACTGCAGCACAAGACCTACCCAGACGTATGGGCGCTTGGCGATAACGCCGGTGTGCCGACCGCGAAAACAGGCGCGGCCATTCGCAAGCAGGCACCGGTGCTGGTGGAACAACTGCTGGCGCACCGTGCCGGCAAGCAGGGCCAGAAATCGTACGAAGGCTACTCCTCATGCCCGCTGGTGACCGGCTACGGCAAGCTGGTCCTCGCAGAGTTTGAGTACGGCAACAAGTACAAGCCGACCTTCCCGGTCGATCAGACCAAGCAGCGTTGGGATATGTACATGCTCAAGCGGCATCTGCTGCCGCAGATGTACTGGCACGGCATGCTGCGCGGCATCGCCTAAGTCACAAGCCGTACGAAGCACAAAGCATGCGCGGGACGACCCATCGGTCGTCCCGCGTCATGGTGTGGGTTGGCTGGTTGAGCGGCCGGTTAGCGTCCCGGATGGATGGGAATTTCAACCTGCCGTCCGCCGGCATCTCCGCTGGCGGCGTGCACGAACGCCCGAGCGATGCGGGCTGGATCGATCCAGCCACCTGGGCCTGGGTCCGGCATCAAGTGCCGGCCTGTGGGGGTGTCGACCGGACCGTGTGGCGTCACGATCGAAACGGTCACGCCGGTGCCGGCCAGTTCCGCATCAAGGGCACGCAAGAGGGCCGTGGCGGCCCCTTTGGCGGCCGAAAAGACCCCTTGTTCGCTGAGTGGGTCGTGAAACGCTGGTGGTGCACCGAGCGAGGCGATGAACGATTCCTGCCTTGCTTTGAGTGCTGGTAGAAACGCGCGGGTGGTCAGAAACAGGGTGCGTACGTTGCTTTCGAACACGTGCCGGTACGCCTCGTCGGTGGTGGTTTCAAGGCGCCCTGGGATTAGGTCGCCGACGAGATGAATGAGCCCGTCAACGCGTCCCATGTGATCCAGCGCCGCGCGCGCGGCCCGTTCGGCGCTCTCCCGGGTGAGCAGGTCCTCAACGATCGGTCGCGTCCCAAACGAGCGAGCGCGCGAGGCGATACGGACCTCGTCGCGGTCGACCAGGATTAAGCGGGCGCCCTCACGCTCGAAGGCATCCTCAACATGGCCGGCCATCGCCCCACCCGCGCCGGTCACGACGATCGCTTTGTCTTGCAGGCCGTTCATGGGTGCGCCACGCCGGCCGTGGGTCCTGCGTCGCGCACGGCGGGTCGCACGCGATCAGCAAAGCGAGCGAAGTTATCGCGGAACATGCCCGCCAAACGCTGGGCGGCCTCGTCGTACGCGGCGGGGTCCTCCCACGTGCGTTTTGGTTGCAGGATGTCGTCAGGCACGCCCGGACAGTGGACCGGCACGTGCAGCCCGAACGCTTGGTCGGTTTGGGTTTCGACGTCGTCAAGGCGGTGGCTTAGGGCTGCATCCAGCATGGCGCGTGTGTACGCGATCGGCATGCGGCGCCCTTGTCCGTACGGCCCGCCGGTCCAGCCGGTGTTTACGAGCCAGCCCTGCGTGCCGTGTTCGGTCATCTTTTCGCGCAGTAGCGCTGCGTATTCTGCAGGGTGTCGCGGCATGAACGGCGCGCCGAAGCAGGCGCTGAAGGTGGCTTCCGGCTCGGTGACGCCACGTTCGGTGCCAGCGATTTTGGCGGTGTAACCGGAAAGAAAGTGGTACTCCACCTGCTCAGGCGTCAGTTTCGAGATGGGTGGCAGCACGCCGAATGCGTCGGCGGTGAGGAACACCACGTCGCTTGGGTGGCCGGTATGACCCACCCGGCTCGCGTTGCTGATGTGGGTGATCGGGTATGCCGCACGGGTGTTGCGTGTCTTGGAGGTGTCGTCAAGATCAACCCGGTGCGTCTCGGGGTCGATGACGACGTTTTCTAAGATGGTGCCAAAACGCCGGGTGGTCTCATAGATTTCTGGTTCAGCTTCCGCAGACAGCCGCTCGACCTTGGCGTAGCAGCCTCCCTCCATGTTGAACACGCCCCGTTCGGACCAGCCGTGCTCGTCATCGCCAATGAGGGTGCGGTCACGGCTGGCAGACAAGGTCGTTTTGCCGGTGCCTGAGAGACCGAAGAACACCGCGACGTTTTCGTTGCCGCCGACGTTGGCGCTGCAGTGCATCGGCATGACCCCGTTGTCTGGGAGTTCAAAGTTCATGAGGCTGAAGGCGGATTTCTTCATTTCGCCGGCGTACTCGGTGGCGCCAATCAGCACCAGGCGTTCGCTTAAGTTCATGGCGACGACGGTTTCGCTGGCGGTGCCCATGGTGGTGGGGTCGGCTTTGAAGCTGGGCACGTTCAGGATGACGTACGCCGGTTCGTGCTTTTCTGCGGCGCGGCGGGTGGGGCGCACGAACATGTTGCGTACGAACAGCGAGTGCCACGCGAACTCGGTGATGACGCGTACGGCGACGCGGTGGGTGGGGTCGGTGCCGACGAAGACGTCTTGGACGAACAGGTCACGGCCTTGGGTGGCGGCGAGGATGCCGACCTTGAGGGCGGCAAAACGGTCTTCCGCCATGGGTTGGTTGATGGCGCCCCAGTCGACGCTTGCTTCTGTGCGGGCGTCGCGGACGATGAAGCGGTCTTTGGGTGAACGGCCGGTGTAGCGGCCGGTGTCGACCGCCAGGGGCCCGAGGTGGACGATTTCGCCTTCGTTGCGGACGATGGCGGCGTTGTACAGCTCGGACGTGGTGAGGTTCCAGTGGACCGTGCGTGCGTGCGTGATGCCGAACGCTTCAAGCGATTCGGCTTTGATGTGATGTCCGACGTGCTGCATCGGTCCTCCTGGGGCTTGCGGTGGGCGTCGCCTGCGTGGCAGGTGCGCATCAACCTAGCAAGCCCTAGAAGGCCGTTGTGTCCTTTGTTTCGTTGTGCAGGGACAACGCTGTGAGGGGCGGGTTTAGTCGACGACGGGCAGGCCGAGTAAATCCTTGACGTCGGTGGCGCCTTGCGGCTGCAGCACCTGATCGATCACGTATAGGTAGCCGCGGTCGATGCGCACCGGTTCGCTGCGGATGGGCACACCGCCGACGTGCAGGGTGCCGTTGCGAACCTTGAGCGCCAGGCGGGTCCATTCAACCGTGGTGACGGCGTCCATGCGTGCGAGCGCGTCGGGTGGCACCGCACCTTGGATCATGTGGTGGCGGAAGAGGACGTCCAAGGCGCCGCGGTCGCGGCGTAGGTAGGCGAACTCGTCTTCCGATAAAGACGCCATGGCGGCGTCGGTTGGGGCGAAGAAGGTGTAGCGACCGAGGTCGTCAAGGCTGGCGATGTACCCGCTGGTGACGATGAGGTCTTGGACCGTCGCAAGGTTGGGGTTGGCGGCGAGCGCCTCTTCCAAGGTGGGTCGTTGGGCGAAGGCGACCGAAGCGACCAGCAACAAGGCGATGCCGGTCAAGGTCGCGAGGGTGCGGCGGAGTGGGTTGGCGTTAGGCATGCGTAAGCGGCTCCTTTGCGCACAAATTTAGCAGAGCCATTGCGTCAATCGCGTAGGGTGACGCCATGACCGGCCGGCTGGGTTCCGTATCCCTTGACGCACATACCCCATGGGGGTATATCATCGGAACCATCATTGGGCGCACCCACGCCCTGCTGTAGCTTGAAAGGAGCTCCCATGTTCTTCAAACACATGTACGACCCCGACCTCGCCCAAGGCGGATTTATCATCGGCTGCCAAGCCAGCGGCGAAGCGATCGTGGTTGACGGACGCCGCGACGTCCAAGCCTACTTAGACGAAGCCGCCAAGCAAGGCCTCACCATCACCGACGTCACCGAAACGCACATCCACGCCGACTACCTCTCCGGAAGCCGCGAAATCGCCGCCGCCACCGGCGCGCGCATTTGGGCGAGCGACGAAGGTAACGAAGACTGGAAGTACGGGTTTGACGTCAAAAAGCTCTACCACGGCAGCGAAATCAAGGTCGGCAACGTCGTCTTACGCGCGGTTCATACCCCCGGCCATACCCCCGAACACCTGTCCTTCCTGGTGATCGACGGCGCCACCACCGACGAACCGATGGCGTACCTCACCGGTGACTTCGTCTTCGTGGGCGATGTCGGTCGCCCCGACCTGCTCGACGAAGCAGCCGGCGGCGTGGACACCCGCTTCGTTGGCGCCAAACAGCTGTTCGCCAGCCTCCGCGACCACTTCCTTTCACTACCAGACCACATCCAAGTTTGGCCCGGTCACGGCGCCGGCTCCGCCTGCGGCAAAAGCCTCGGTGCGGTCCCCAGCACCACCATCGGCTACGAACGCAACACCGCCTGGTGGAGCGACTACGTCAAGAACAACGACGAAGAAGGCTTCACGAACGCGCTTCTCGACGGCCAGCCCGACGCCCCGCTTTACTTCGGGCGCATGAAACGCTGGAACAAGCAAGGCCCCGCCGTCATGGGTGAACGTGGCGACATTCAAGAACTCAACGCCGAAGAAACCGCCGAACGCTTGGCGCAGAACGACATCCTGTTCGTCGACACCCGCTCGGTCAAAGACTGGCATCAAGATGCCGTCGCCAACGCCCTGTTCGTCCCTTACGGCGGCAGCTTCGCGACGTACGCCAGTTACGCCATCGACCCGGAAAGCGACACCAAACCGATCGTGGTGCTCGCCGCTGACGCCGAGCAAGCCCGCGACATGCGCGACAAGCTCGCTTACACCGGCATTGACAACTTCGCTGGGTTCGTCACCACCTTGACGCCATTCGAGCGTGAAGCCATCCCCACCGTCGATGCGCAAGCGTTCAAAGCCGCCGAGAAAGACGCGTACGTCCTGGACGTGCGAACCGCCAACGAGTTCCACGGCGCGCACGTCGAAGGCGCGCACCAGCTGCACGCAGGCCGCGTTCGCTGGCACCTCGCCGACATCCCGAAAGACGCGCACATCATCACGCACTGCGAAGCCGGCGGCCGTGCCGCTGTGGCCGCGAGCGTCCTGCGCCACCACGGCTACGGCAACGTGACCGAACTGGCCGGCGGCTTTTCCGCCTACCGGCAGGCGCACGCCACCGCGTAACACCCAAACCCGCGCAACGCTTGGGGCGGCACACCACCGCCCCAAACGTATGAAAGGACCGACCGTGAACCAAGACTTCGATTACGTCGATATTGATGTGCACGAGCTCCGCGAACGCATGGAAAACGGCAACGCCACCGTGATTGACGTCCGTGAATCGTTCGAGTTCGACATGGGCCACATCCCAGGCGCCAAACCCATGCCGCTCAGCACCGTGCCGGACAACCTTGACGACATTCCCGACGGCGCGATCTTCGTCTGCGCCAGCGGCAACCGCTCCGGTCAAGCATGCGCCTGGCTCGCCCAACAGGGCAAAACGGGCCTTGCGAACTTGGCGGGCGGCACGCAAGCGTGGGTGATGGAAGGACTGGATGTCGAGTAGTCCCACCGCAGCAGGTGCGGGGGGTTCCCCCCCGCTCCTTGAGCGCCTGCTACCGATCGCCGGTTGGCTTCGGCGCTACAAACTCCGCGATGACCTGCCCGGCGACCTGATCGCGGGGCTTGTCACTGCGGTCATGCTCGTCCCCCAAAGCATGGCGTACGCCATGCTGGCCGGCCTACCCCCCGTCGTCGGCCTGTACGCCAGCACCATCCCGCTGGCGATCTACAGCCTGTTCGGCTCGTCACGCCAACTGGCGGTCGGGCCGGTGGCCATCGTCTCGCTACTCACCCTGGCCGGTGTGGGCGCTATCGCCGAGCCCGGAAGCCCTGAGTTCATTGCGCTCGCTGCACTCCTTATGCTCATGGTCGGCGTCATTCAAGCCGCCCTGGGGCTCCTGCGCGCAGGCTTCGTGGTGAACTTCTTGTCGCATGCCGTCATCAGTGGTTTCACCAGCGCGGCTGCGATCGTCATCGGTCTGAGCCAGCTCAAGCACCTGCTCGGTGTGGATATCCCACGTGAATCCAACGTCGTCATCCTTCTCAGCAACGCCGCCCGCGAAATCGGCGGGACGCACCTGCCCACCCTACTCATCGGTCTGGCGTCCATTGCTGCCCTGATGATCGGCAAGCGCATCAGCAAAAAATTCCCGATGCCGCTGCTGGTGGTCATCGTGTCCAGCCTGGTGGTGTGGTCGCAAGGCCTTCACAACCAAGGCGTGGCCATCGTCGGCACGGTACCGGCGGGACTCCCAGCCTTCGGCGTACCGAACCTATCGGGGGGCGCCCTCGCGGCGCTGGCACCCGTCGCAGCCACCATCGCGTTCGTGAGTTTCATGGAGTCTGTGGCTGTCGCCAAAGCTATTGCGAGCCGGCATCGCTACAAGATCGACGCCAACCGCGAACTGGTCGGCCTTGGGTTCGCCAACGTGGTGGGTGCGTTCTTCCGCGGCTACCCCGTCACCGGCGGGTTTAGCCGCAGCGCCGTCAACGATCAGGCCGGCGCCCGCACGCCTCTGGCGGGCCTTGTCACCGCCGCGCTGCTCGGCATCACGCTGTTGTTCTTTACCGACCTGTTCTACTACCTGCCACGCGCCGTGTTGGCGGCCATCGTGATGGTTGCGGTGTTCGGTCTCGTGGACGTCAAAGAGCCAGCGCACCTCTTCAAGATCAAAAAAGCCGACGCGGCAACGTTGCTTGTGACCTTCGCGGCGACGCTGACGCTTGGCATTGAAACCGGCATCCTGACCGGTGTCGGGTTCTCCTTGCTGGTGTTTGTCGTCCGTAGCGCCTGGCCGCACAGCGCCGAACTCGGCTGGCTTGAAAGCGACCGCGTGTACCGCAACATTGCGCGCTACCCCAATGCCCAAACGTGGCCGAGTGTGTACATCCACCGGGTGGACGCAAGCCTGTACTTCGCCAATGCTGCTGCGCTTGAAAACCGCATGAACGATGTGCTGGCTGAACGCCCTGACTTAGAAGCGATCGTCCTTGACTTCAGCGGTGTGAACGATGTCGACGGTGTCGCAATCGACACGCTCGGCGACCGGATGGACGCGTTTAAAACCCAAGGTGTTCGCGTGCTATTGGCCGGCGTGAAAGGGCCCGTGCGGGACCTTTTTGACCGGGCTGGCTGGAACCACAAATACGGCGATGACATTCAATACATGTCCGTCGATGCAGCCCTTGCGTCGCTCGGACTGCAGCCAGGCACGTGACGGACGCCAAACCCGATGACGTCCTCCAGGGCCTCCTGGATGGCAACCGCAGGTTTATTGAAGGCCGCATGGAGCACGCGCACGAGTCGCCTACCGACCGCGACGCACTCCTTGAAGAACAACATCCTTGTGTCACCCTCCTCGGATGCAGCGACTCGCGCGTCCCGCCAAGCGTCATTTTTGACGTGGGCTTGGGGCAGGTCTTCAGCATTCGTATCGCGGGGCATGTCCTCAGCGACGAGGTACGCGCCAGCGTTCGCTATGCGGCGGTCCATCTCGGCACGCCACTCATCCTCGTGCTCGGGCATGAAGGCTGCGGGGCGGTGACCGAGACGTTGCAAGCGGTCCGCACCGGCGGCGACCTCTCCCAACCCCTGGTGCGTGATCTGGCGGTGCCCGTTCGGCGCGCCCTTTCTGACGAGGGTGACGAAGACGTCGTCAACCGCGCCGTGCTCCTACACACCCGCGCCGAAGCGGCTGCACTGCGGGAAGATGCCGTCCTGAAGCCGCTCATTGATGAAGGTCGCCTGCGTGTTGCAGCGGCGGTCTACCGCATGCACACCGGCGAGGTTGAACTGCTGTCCCAGTAAAGCCGCTGGGGCTGCGTGCTACCTTGCCGGACGTGAACGCCCTACGGTTGAGCTGGCCCAGTTTGCGTGACGTGCTTGCCGGCTTCTCGGTTGCCTTGGTGGCTTTACCGCAAGCCATGGCGTACGCCGAACTGGCCGGTCTGCCTGCCGTGCACGGCCTGTACGCCATCGTGCCGGCTTTGCTGCTGGCCGCCCCGCTTCTATCTGCGAAAGAACTACAGGTCGGCCCGGTCGCCACCACCAGCCTACTGACGTTCGGCATTCTGAGCGCCACGCTCGAACCGCGCACCGATGCCTGGATCGCGCATGCGGCGTTGCTGGCGCTGTTGGTGGGTCTGATCCGTATGGCGATCGGCCTGTTCGGTTGGGGCCCGCTTGCTTACTTGCTATCCCGTCCGGTTCGGATCGGCTTTCTGAACGCTGCAGCCCTGCTGATTGTGGCGTCCCAACTGCCCGCCGCGCTTGGTGTGCAAGCCCGCGGCCTAGGCCTGAGCGATATCGCCAGTGCTGTCGTGCGAACCCGTGACTGGCAGCCCCTCACGATCACCTTTGCGGTCGTCACCATCGCGGTGGTGGTCTTGGCCCGCCGTCTTGACCCGCGCATTCCCGGCGTGCTCATCGCCGTGGTTGCATCGATTCTGACCGCCCAAGCGGTCGGCTACAGCGGCCCCACGGTTGGGCCGGTCACGTCCGCCCTACCAGCCGTCAACCTGGCGTTACCGTGGCAAGCCGCCCCCGGCCTGCTGGTTGGGGCGCTGGTGTTGGCGCTTGTCGGGTTTGGAGAAGCGGCCTCCATCGGTCGTGATTTTGCTGCGAAGGCCCGCCGGCCCTGGCGGCCTGGACGAGAGTTCGTGTCGCAAGGGGTCGCCAACGTCGCAGCCGGACTGTTCTCAGGCTTTCCTGTCGGCGCCAGCTTCTCCCGCAGTGCCCTCAACCGCCTGCTGGGTGCCACCTCCCGCTGGAGCGGCTTCGTGACCGGGCTCGTGCTCCTCGCCCTACTCCCGCTGGCTGGAGCCCTCGAAGCGCTCCCGCTGGCCACCCTGGCGGGCATCATTCTCGCCGCCGCCTGGAGTCTGGTGCGCCCACAGGAGCTATGGCAGATCGCCAAGGCAAGCCGTTCGCAAGGCGTGGTGGCGGCCGGCACGTTCTTGCTGACCCTTGCTCTCTCACCACGGATCGATGAAGCCGTCCTCATCGGTGTCATCCTTGCCGCCGGTCAGCACCTGCGCCGTGAACGCAACGTTCGCGTCGACGTCACCACCGTCGGCACGATCATCACCGTACGGGTGGAAGGGGTGCTTTGGTACGGCAGCCAAGAGCAACTCGAAGAGCGCCTGCCAGACCTGCTCGCCAGCCATCCAGATGCCACGGACTTGATCATTGACCTTGGCGGTTGCGGACGGGTTGATTGGAGTGCCGCTGCCGGTATCGCCGACGCGCTTGAGGACGCCGAACAGGCAGGGGTGCGCACCCGACTCGCGCGCGTACCCGCGCATGCCACGCGTTGGTTTGGCAGCGTCTGGGCCCGCTGGGACGACCGCCACCACCCGGCGGGATGACGCCCCTTTGAGCGCGGGTAACATGCCATCTATGGACGCCCTTAAGTTCGGTACCGACGGTTGGCGCGACCGCATCGGTGAACGCTTCACGACAGGCAACGTACGCCGTGCCGCGCAAGCCACCGCCGATGTACTGGCTGCCGAGGGTGCCCGCGAGATCGTGGTCGCGCACGACAGTCGCTTTGGCGGGGAAATGTTCGCCCAAGCGGCGGCTGAGACGCTTGCTGCCAACGGCCTCCACGTCCGCTTGCACCGAGGTTCACTGCCGACGCCCGTGCTGAGCTTCGCTGTCGCGCACCTGCAGGCCGCCGCGGGCGTCATGCTGACCGCCAGCCATAACCCACCTGAGTGGAACGGCTTCAAATTGAAAGGCCCTTATGGCGGGACGGCCACCCAACCGCTTTACGATGCCGTCTCGGCCCGCACCGCCGAAGTCACCCAAGCGGACGTCCGCCCGTACGACCCGGCAACCGCAGCAGCGATCGAGCCGCTCGACGTGCGTGCGGCCTACTACGACCAACTGGCGACGGTGCTGGATGTGGACGCCTTGCGGCGTTTTCAAGGCGTGCTGGTGCACGACGCCATGGGCGGCGCCGCTGGCGGCTGGGTCCGCGGTTTTGCAGAGCACACCGGTCTTGACGTGCAGGTTGAGGACCTCGCGGGCGAGCCGAAGCCGCTGTTTGATGGCCGGCATCCCGAGCCGATCCCGGCCAACTTAGATCCGCTGGTGGCACGCATGCAAGCGGGCGATGCAGCCCTTGGGGTGGCCACCGATGGTGATGGCGACCGTCTCGGTGCTGTCCTGCCCGGCGGGCGTCCGCTCACCGCCCACGAGGTGTTCGCATTACTGTTTGATCTGCGGGCGCAGACAGGCGGTCAAGGCCGCGCGGTGAAGACGTTCACCGGCGCGCGACTTATCGACCGGCTTGCAGCACTGCACGGCGTACCGCTGACCGAAACCCCGGTGGGATTTAAGTACCTGGTGGCTGAAATGCTCGGCGGGGGCGTCATGATTGCCGGAGAAGAATCGGGCGGTGTGGGCCTGCCGGAGCACATTCCTGAGCGTGACGGCATTTTGAACGCTTGGTTGCTGGCACAAGCCGCGGTGCATGCCGCTGAAAGCGACCCGCAGCATGGCGGGCCTCTTGGAGGGCGGCTGCGTGCCATCGCCGCGACGACCGGCTGGACACACCATTACGACCGGATCGATATGCCGCTTGGTAGTCCAGACGATGTGGCCGCCGTCACGGCCGCGCTGGCCACCGATCCGACCGAGGTGGGTGGTGAGCCGGTCGAATCGGTCGAGCGGTTGGACGGCGTCAAGCTCAACCTTCGTGACGGCGCATGGGTTCTGGTGCGGGCCAGTGGAACTGAACCATTGCTACGCATCTACTGTGAGGCGCCATCCGAAAGCCGGGTGAGCGAGATTCTCAGCGCGATGCAACAGCTCGTACGCAGTCGCATTTTCGAAGCGTGACGCACCGGCACGCTCGGTCGTGCTACCTTGCCTAAACATCCCGCCTGGGATGTGATCCAAACGGCCTCACGGCCGCGGTGTCAGGTCCGATCCCTGCGCAACTCTTCGCCTTGGCGATCCAAGGAGCCACCCATGAAAATCCGTACCCCACAACGTCACGCGTTACGCGTGATGGCCGCCGCCTTGCTGGCGGGCATGATGTCGGTCGCGGCCGCCCAAACCCTCCGTATGGGCACCGCCACGCCCGTGCAGCTCGACCCCACGTTTGCGTCCGCCGACTCCGAAATCTTGGTGCTTTCAAACGTCTACGACTATCTCGTCGATGTCAGCGCCGATAACGAACCGGTCATGCAACTCGCCGAGTCCTACGACGTGTCCGAAGACGGCACCGTGTGGACCTTCGCCCTGCGTGACGGCGTCACCTTCCACTCAGGCGCCGCCTTCGGTGCCGACGATGTGGTCGCCACCTTCGAGCGCCTCTCAAACCCAGACGCCGATCTACCCACCAGCGACCTTTACGCCAACATTGCAGGTATTGAAGCCACCGGCCCGCTCGAGGTGACCTTTACCCTCACCGACCCCAACCCGTTTTTCCTCTACGACCTAAGCGACAACCACGCCGTGATCGTGGATGCAGACGCCACCGATTTAGGCGGAACGCTTGATGGCACGGGCCCGTTCCGCGTGGTGTCGTACGAGCCGGAAGACCGCATGCGGCTCGTACGCAACGACGCCTACTTTGCTGAGACCCCAGGCGTTGAAGCGCTCGAACTCGTTTTCTTCGCTGATCAATCAGCAGCCGTGAACGCCTTGCGTGGCGGTCAGCTCGACGCGGTCTTACGCATGTCCACGCCGCTCTACCAGAGCCTTGAGGGTGCGAACGGAATCGACCGGATCGCCGTCTCAACGAACGCGTTTGACCTCGTGCGTCTGCGCACTGACCGCGCCCCCGGCAACGACCCGCGCGTGGTCGAAGCCCTCAAGCTTGCCGTGGACCGCAGCGTCATCCGCGAGGTTGTCACGGCCGGCGCTGGCGGGGTCGCGCAAGACACGCCCATCGGCCCGCTGTACGGCAATTACCACGATCCGGCCGCCACGCCACCTGCACAAGACCAAGCGCGTGCACGCACGCTGCTCGCGGAAGCCGGTTACGAAGACGGCCTCGCCCTCACGCTGAACGTGCCCGACAGCGGCGATAGGCCCGACCTGGCGGTTGTCCTCAAGGAGCAGCTCGACGCCGCGGGCTTTGACATCGATGTGCAGGTCCAACCGGAAAGCGTCTACTACGGCGAGAACGGCTGGCTGGAGGTCGATTTCGGGATCACCGGTTGGGGGTCACGCCCCACGCCGCAGTTCTACCTGGAAACCATGGTGGCCTGCGACGCCGTCTGGAACGAGGCGCACTACTGCAACCCCGCGGTGGACGCCCTGATTGATGAGGCAGGCACCACGCTTGACGAGGACGCCCGGATTGAGGCGTACGCCGAAATCCAACGCATCCTCGCCAGCGAAGGCCCGTACGTCATCCCGTACTTCTTCCAACAGTTTGGCGCCATCAGCGATACCTACCAGGGCTTCAACCTGCTGGCGTTCCCTGGCCGCACCAACCTGGAGACGATTAGCCTGCGATGACCGGCAGGCTTCCTGCCGCTGGAGGGAGACCATCTCCCTCCAGCCCTCCAGTCACGGCGTTTTTGCGTCGGCTGTACGCAAGACCCACCTCGGCGTTCGGCGTCACCGCTGTGGCACTCTTCGCCGTCGTGGCCCTCACAGGCGGCCTGTGGGCACCCTACGGACCGACCGAACAACTGCTGCTTGAACGCAGCCAACCCCCAAGCCTGGCGCACTGGTTTGGCACCGACCGCCTCGGTAGGGATGTGTTCAGCCGCGTTGTACACGGCACGTCCAGCCTGTTCCTACTGGCAGGCGGAGGGACGCTCATCGCGGCGTTTCTCGGTACGGCCATCGGCCTGGTCACCAGCACCATTGGCGGCTGGCTTGAAGACGTCACCTTCCGTGCGTTCGACG
>CAJXNS010000015.1 GCA_913057165.1 uncultured Trueperaceae bacterium | reverse complement strand
GAGTCCTGAAGTCCTAACGACGCGAGGGCAGCCGACCGGTACGGGGAGCCAACGGGGCCACGCAGGACCGGATCGTTCGTGTCACGCATCCACGCCGTGAGAGCGTCCGCGAGACGCCGGCGCACCGCTGCGTAGGTCGGGTCGCCTGCTAGGTTGACGCGTTCTTCTGGGTCGTTCTCAAGATCGTAAAGCTCGAGCGGTGGACGTTCTTGTGCAATTTCGTCGACCATCAACGCCGTGATGGGACTCCGTAACGTGTCACCCGGAATGTTCATGATGTCGACTTCCAGGTTGGCGATCAGCTTGTAACGCCCGTCGCGTACGGCGCGCATCGGTTCGTACGCCGTGTGGAACGTCTTCTCGGCGAACACAAGGTCGGCCGCGTGGCTCTGTCCGCCCGTGAGGTCTCCCCAGGCGCTACGTCCGTGCAGACCGTCCGGTTGCGGTACGCCGAGCCCTTCAAGCAAGGTCGGGACGATATCCACATGGCTGGTGAGGCGCTCAAGCGTCCGCCCGCCGGTCAACCCGGCTGCCGGCCAGCGCATGATCAGCGCCACACCCAAACCGGCGTCGTACATCGTTGCCTTGGCGCGCGGCATGGCGAGCCCGTGATCGGTGGTGAACACCACCCACGTGTCGGCTGCGTCGTCTCGCGCATTGAGCGCGTCAAGGATGCGTCCGACCGCCTGATCCATCGCAAAGATGGCGCCCTGAAGTTCCGCCAGCTCTTTAGCCACCTCAGGCTCGTTCGGTAGGTACGGCGGAATGTTCACCCCCCGCTCGTCGTACGGCGGGTGGTCTTTGAAACGCCCATTCGCATCGCGATGCGGTTCTTCAAAGCCGACGTTCAAAAAGAACGGCCCTTCCGCGGCGTTGAGTGCGGCAATGGCCGCATCGGCAACATCGCCGGCAGGGGCGTGTGAAGCGCTATGGGAATCAAACCCGAGGGCGGCAACCTCCTCAGGGGCGTCGGGTGCCACATGCTGAACGCCCACATGGTGGGTAGACCAACCGGCTTGCTTGAGGACGCCCGCCAAATAACGCGCGTCCGGCTGCAGCCGCCAGTTAAAGGGCGCGTGCGCCAGCCCGAGCATGCCCACATCGTGCGCATGCCGTCCCGTGTAGAGCGACGCCCGACTTGGGGAGCACTGCGGGGCGGTACAGAACGCCTGCGTAAAACGCACGCCATCGGCAGCCAGCCCGTCGATCGCGTCGCTGGGAACCGCATCGTTGCCGTAGCAGGCAAGGTGCCGCCCCAGGTCGTGGCAGTCGATCATCAACAGGTTGGGTGGGCGTGACGTCATCCTTTAACCGACCCAGCGGTCAGGCCTGCGGCAATACGGCGCTGGAAGATCAGCACCAGCACCACGAGTGGCACGGTGACGACAATCGCCGCCGCCATGATTTCAGCGATGGGTTCCTGCTGCTCCACAATCCCGGCAAACTGCGCGACCGCCACCGGGACGGTTTGGGCGGATGGGTTGGTGAGCGTGAACGCGAGCGCGAAGACGTACTCGTTCCAAGACACGATAAACGTCAGCAAACCGGTCGTGACCAACGCCGGGACCGTCAGGGGCAGCAGAATACGCGCAAAAATCTGCGCGGTGGTCGCCCCATCCACCACGGCAGCTTCCTCGATCTCACGCGGCAGACCACGGAAGAACGACGTCAGCACCCACGCCGCGAACGGCAGTGTGAACAACGGGTAGGCGTACAGCATGGCGGCTTGCGTCCCGAAAATTCCGAGGTTACGGACGTTTTCGTACATGCCGGAGAGGACCGAAATCTGCGGGAACATCGTCATGGCCAGCACGGCGTACAGCATGGTCTGCTTGCCACGAAACCGTAGGCGCCCAAGGGCGTACGCCGCGAACGATCCGGCCGTCAGGGCCAAGATGGCGCTGCCACCCGCGACAATCACCGAGTTGCCAAGCGAACCCATGAAACTTGCGCTCGTCAGCACGTTTACGTAATTGTCAAACGACGGGTTTTGGGGGATGAGGCGTGCCGAGCCGAACAGTTCGCTTTCACTTTTCAGGCTGGTGGAGATCGCCCACACGAACGGAATGAGGGCGTACGCGGCTACGATCAGGACGAGCACATAAAAGCCGGTGCGTTGCAGGACGTGCTTAATCTGTTTACCGGTCATTCGCGGTTCACCCCCAACACGCGCACGTACATGAGTGCGAACGCAAAGATGAGCAGGAAGATCAGCACCCCGATCGCGGAGGCGTAACCGGCCTGCTGGTCGTTAATGAGGACGTCAAAGTTGTAGGTGCTCATGCTTTGTTGCGCCCGACCGAGCAGCACCTGGAACAGGTCGAACACCCGCAGCGCGTCGAGCGTGCGGAAGATCAGCGCGACACCGATCGCGGGCCTAAGCAGCGGCAGGGTAATCGCGAAAAACTCGCGTACGGGGGTTGCGCCATCTACTTTCGCAGACTCGTACAGTTCCTTAGGGATGGTCTGCAGGCCAGCCAGGATAAGGAGCGCCATGAACGGCGCGGTCTTCCAAACGTCAATCATGATCACGCTGGGTAGTTGCAGCGAGGCGGTCGTAAGCCACGCGAGCGGCCGGTCGATCAGGTTCAAGTTCAGTAAGGCGCTGTTGAGCACCCCAGCGCTGGTGTCTTTCAGCATGAGTTCCCACAGGCGTGCGGAGACGACCGTGGGGATCGCCCAGGGGATGAGCATCACCGCCCGCATGGCGCCACGACCCCGGAAGCTTGAGTGCACCGTCATGGCAATGAACAACCCGAGCAGCAGTTCCCCTGAGACGCTGAGGACGGTGAACACGATGGTTACCCAGATACTGCGCACCCATTTGGCGTCTAAGGCGGTGACGGACACGGCCCGGTCGTTGGGCATGACCAGCGGCAGGTTGATGACGTAGGCCGACCGGTAGCCCTCCCGCAGGGTGTCAACCGGCAGGGTCTCCCAGCGGGTTTGGCCGTCACGGCCAACCTCGCATGCGCCGGCGTCATCACGCCGGCATTCCAGCGTGTCGAGCTTGACGGTGAGTAGGTCGCGGTAGTTGGCGAACCCCACGAAGTTGGGTACTTGGTCGCTCGCGAAGCGTTTGTCGGTCAGGCTGGTCACAACCGTGGCTTCAAGCGGGCGGGCGGCGACCATCACCAAGATCAGCAGGGCTGGCAGGAGCAGGTTCCACGCCGAACGCATCTCCCGCGCAGGCAGGGGTTCGGTTGGCAGCGTGGGGTCGCTTGCAAGACGCGCCAAAGCAACCCGCAGGATGACGGTAAAGACCGTCAGGGCGCCTGCGGCGAGGACGCCGCCTGCAAGGCCGGTCGCGACGGAGTCGCCGCCGGCGTTCACCCACGGCGTGCCTTGCAGCGCCCGGCTGATGGTGATCACACCGGCAAACAGGGCAGCCCAAAGCGAGACGTCCCGGGTGAGGCGAATGGCGCCGGCGTGCCGGCGGGCAACCTGGGTACCCAACCGGACGGTCACGCCGCCCAGCCCCAAGACCAGGGCGGGTACAAGCAGGCCGAAACGGTCAAGGATGGCGAGCACCCAAGATGGGCGCGCGTCACCCAGGCTGGCGTCAAAGCCAGCACGCACATCGGGGTGCGCGACGATGGAGGCGAACAATAAGGCGATGGCCAGTAAGCCTGCAACGGCCAACAGCCCTCCAAGAAGCTTGGCGCTTAGCGAGGGCGGGGTGGCGGTGGTCGCAGGTTCGGTCATCAATGCCTCCAGAAGCAAAATAGCGGGGGTGGGCGATGCCCACCCCCAGGTAGGGCGAGAGGTTTAGTTGCCGAGGAGTGCTTCTAGGTCAAGCTCGAGCAGCACCATGGCGGTTTCGGCGTCCTCTTGACCGGTCAGCACGTTGTGGACGGCGGTCGAGTAGAGGGTCGAAACTTGGTTGTACTTCTCGCCGGTCACGGTCGAGGGGCGCGGGGCGGCGCCTTGGAAGACCGCGTCAAGACCGTCGAAGAACGGCACCGCTTCGATCACGTCGGCATCTTGGTAGAGCGCGGCGATGGTCGGGTTGATGGCGTTGTTGATGGCGCGACGCTTCTGCTCTTCAAAGGACGCGAAGTGCTTGGCGAACGCAGCGGCCGCTTCAGGGTACTCGCTGTACTTGTTCACCCCGATGCTCCAACCGCCCATCGTGGCGGCGTAGGAACCGGAGTCGCCGGCGGGAAGGGCGACCACTTCGAAGTTGCCGTCGATGGCTTCACTTTCGAGGGTGGTGGCGTACGCGTAAGGCCAGTTGCGCATGAACGCAGCGTTACCGGCGTGCCACACGCCACGGGCGTCCTCTTCGGCGTAACCGACGACGCCAGGCGGGCTGATGGTGCCGACCCAGCCGGCGACCTGCTCGAGCACGTCAATGGTGGCGTCGTTGTTGACTTGGATTTCGCCTTCGGGGCTGACGATCACGCCGCCACCGTTGCTGATTTGCCACTCGAGGGCGTTACAGGTCAGGCCTTCGTAGTTGTTGCCTTGGAAGACGAAGCCCCAGAAGTCGTCGTTGCCTTTGGCGCGTTCGCCGTCTTGGATGACTTGCGCCATCTCTTCAAGCTCACTCCAGGTGGCGGGGGCACCGTCGAAGCCGTACTCTTCAACGAGATCCGTGCGGTAGTACAGCATGCCGGCACCGAGACGGAAGGCGATGGCGACCATTTCGTCACCGACTTCGTTGTTGGTGATGTAGCCAGGGAAGTGGGCGTCCAGTTCTTCTTGGGTGAAGAACGGTTTGATGTCCAGCAGGTTGTCCTTGAGGACACCAGGCTGGATGACGTCCACGCGCATGACGTCAATGTCACCGCTTTGCGCTTCGAACATGGTGAGGTAGTTCGAGAGCAGGTCGCTGGTGCTCGCGGGGCCGTCGATGCGTTCCACGGTGATGTTCGGGCAGGCGGCCTCGAACGCAGCGATCGTTTCGCGCTCGGTGTCCGCAAGGTTGCCGACCGGATCACCAACGTACGTGATCGTTGCGGGCTCGTCGGTGATGCAGTCGATGTCGTTCGATTGCGCAAACGCCGTGCCGGCGCTAAGCAGCGCGGAGGCGGCGAGGGCGGTCCAGAAGGTCTTCATACGTGTACTCCTTTGTGGGGGGTAGCCCCAAGAGACGTGTAGGGACGGGCGAGGGGGTCGGTACTCCTTTCCGGGCGTCAGCTTGGGCCCACCCAGACGGGTGAACTCCAGGCCCATTGATCGTTGCGTTGCCGCACACGGACGCGGTAGAGGTCGTGCTCAACGGCGCCGGGGCGGTGGCGGAAGCGGAAGCGGGTGGCAAATTCGGATTCGGCAATTGCGCGCCGGAAGCGCACCGCCGGTGACACGAACCCGGCGATGTGATGGGTTTTGGAACCTTCAGCGAGTTCGCGCACGGGCACGGTCACGGCCTCACCGTTGATCGTGGCGTGCAGAACGGTGGCGTCGTCTACGTCCATCTCAAGGCAGACGCCTTCGCTGGCAGCGATGCTGGAGTGCGGGTTGGGCCAGGTTTGGCTGGTAAACCGCACGGTCTCGTGGTCGGGACGGGTGAGGCTGTTCGGGGTGTGCGATTCACCCTCTCGCGGCGGTGTGCTCGGAAGCGGCCCGCGAAAGCGCGGTTCGACACCGACCAGGGCGCCGTTTTCGATGCGGAGTTCAACATCCCAGTCGGTCGCGTGTGTCCGTTCACCCCAACCAACCTCAATGTGCACCTTGACGCGGCCTGTGGTTTGCGGTTGCGGGAAGACGTTCTCGCGGTGAACCACACGTTCGTTGTGAAGAATTTCCGCGTAATCGATGCCGTCGCCGCCGCGCACGTGCACGTCGACGGTGCGTTCGTCCGCCGGTTCGGCCACGCCGCCCATGGGGACGCCGTTGACGTCGAAGGCAAGCTCAATGCGGTCGCCGGTGAGTGCCCAGGTACGGCGTGCCTGAAGGGCTTCCCACAGGGCGTCACGGTTCAAGCCCGTCATCCAGGCACCCAGCCGGCCGTACCCGTAGGCGCCAGGCATGGCGGCGTGGTGGTCGGTGGACCCGATGATGCCGAAGCGGTGGCCCATCTTCCAGCCGTGGCGGGCGGTACCCGTGGCGTCGCGTGGCCCCATGGCGTGTAGGTACGGCACGGGGCCGTCGCAACTTTCGGCGCTGCCGTGGAACGACACGGTTTCCACCACCGGTGATCGTTGGGCGTCAAACGCATTCCAGTCGATGCCGCGGTAGCCGCGTTCGTAACCGATGTGGTGTGGGATGAGCATGACGCCGTCGCCGCGTCCTGCGAGTGCATCGCGTAGGCCCTGCAGGTCGGGTGGGCTGAGAATGTCGCTGCCTTGGCCGTCGCGGAGGTAGACGACATGATCGCCGTAGCGCATGGAGTGCCATTCGAACGACGGCACGGTGACGAAGGTGCCTTCTTCGTTGGCGCGTTCGGTGAAGGCAAGGTAGTCGGCCCAGCGTTCGCGGGCTTTGACGAAGCCGTCCTCGTGGTACTTCACGAGGTAGCTGAGGTCGGGGTCGTTCGTGGGGACGTCGGGCCAGGCGCCGTGCACCGTGAGGCTGACGAAGTCCAACTGCATTTTGGCGTTGGCGAGGGCTTGTTCCGGCGTGCCAGAGCCGTAGCTGAGGTCGTTGTGGTTGTGTAGGTCGCCGTAGCGTGCGGCGAACGGCTCAAAGCTGGGTAGGTCCACCGGTGGGGCCTCCTGATGAAACGGGCGTCAACCCTTGAAATGATTGGTCTTTTATATAATTCTTTCTAAAAGGTGTCAAGAACGCCTTGGCGTCATCCCGAGTAGGATGACGCGTCAGGAGCCTTCAGTGGATTTGCCTCGCTCAATCCTCAGCACCCTCGCCGCACGGCCAGCCAGCCTGGCGGACCTCACCGCCGCCACCGGCGCGAGCCTGCCGACCCTGCGAAGGGCCATGGCCGACCTCGAGTCTGACGGATGGCTTACGGTGGTCGACCGCGAAGACGGCACCGGCGGCCGGCCCGCCAACCTTTTCGGCTTGAACCGTGCAACCAAAACGATCGTTGGTGTGCACCTTGCGCACCCTGGCATGCGGCTCGTCGCGACCGACCTTTACGGCCAGGTTGTTGAAGAAAGGGTGCCAGACGGTCTCGTGGACCTCGAACCTGAAGCGGTCTATGCCGAGGTTGCCGACTTCATTAGGCACATCCGCCACGACCATCCTGGCCGGGATGTCATCGGACTTGGCGTGGCCACACCAGGGTTCATCGACGCCCTGACGGGCACCATCGTCGCGATCGGTCGCGTCCCGCGTTGGCGTAACCTTCCGCTACGCGAGCGCCTTGCTGAGCAAACCGGCCTGCCGGTGCTGGTGATCAACGATATGGACGCCTTGGCCACAGCAGAGTTCGGTCTCGCTGAGCATGCCGCCACGTATGCGTACGCCGGTTTGGCCGAAGGGCTTAAATTCTCCTTCTTTATCGATGGCACGCCGTACACCGGACCTTTTGGCAACGCCGGTCTGGTGGCCCCGCCCCTCATGGCGGAGGGATCCAACGCCCAAGACCGCTCGCTGCTGCAAGTCCACGGCCTGGTGGCGGCGTACCTAGAACGTCGTGCTGAAGGACCGGATGCCGCTTCCAAGCGTTCGCCACAAGCGGTACGCGCTGACTTTGCTGGCATCTTAAGGCAGGCCGACGCAGGCGAACTCGACGCTGCCGAACTGACCTTCAAAATGACCGACCTCGTGGCGGCACAGGCCGCCTCCTTCGTGCATCTGCTGCAACCCGGTGTGCTGGTGATTGGGGGTGCCCTTGCCGGCGCTCCGAAGGGGATCGTGAGCCGCATTGAGCAGGGTGTTCGCGCGCGCCTTCCAGACTTGATCAACAACCACCTCACCGTAAGGCCTGCCGCTGTGACGGCCACCAACGGCACGGCGGTCGGAGCAACACGCGCGTTTTTGCAGGCGCACTTAGACCGCGCCGTCGAACGGCAGCCCCTGCTCACCTCCCCATGAGTCAGGGAGCCCGGCCGTGCTGTAGCCCGAGTCGGTCCCACGCAAGCGATCAACCGCAACCAGCAGCCCAGCAGGCGCAAGGACTCATGGGCGAAACACCTGCGCAAGGACGGGTACGCCTGCCCGGTGGGACGTTCATGATGGGTAGCGACCAGCCCACCTTCCCCCAAGACGGCGAAGGCCCAGCCGTTCAGACGACCGTGCAGCCGTTCTGGATCGACGTGTATGCCGTCACCAACGACCGTTTCGCGGCGTTCGTGGAGGCGACGGGGTACGTCACCGATGCCGAACGGATCGGCTCCGCGTTCGTGTTTTACGCGCATTTAGCAGGTGGGGAGGCAGGCGCGGTTGTGCCAGGGTTGCCGTGGTGGCGCGACGTGCCGGGGGCAAGCTGGCGTGCGCCAGAAGGACCCGGTTCGGATCTTAAGGACCGTGGTGACCACCCAGTGGTGCAAGTGTCTTGGAACGACGCACAAGCGTTCGCGCGCTGGGTGGGCGGTCGCCTGCCGACCGAGGCCGAGTGGGAGTATGCCGCTCGTGGTGGACTGGACGGCGCGCGCTTTCCTTGGGGTGACGACCTTACGCCGGGTGGGGAGCACATGATGAACGTCTGGCAAGGTGAATTTCCGGCGAGGGACCTTGCTGAGGACGGTTATTCCGGTGTTGCGCCCGTCGGGTCGTTCCCAGCCAACGGCTTCGGACTGTATGAGGTGTGCGGCAACGTCTGGGAGTGGTGCGAGGATCGTTTCGACGCCCGTCTTGACGTCGACCTCGGGCCGCAGGAGCGCACCCAAAAGGGCGGATCGTTCCTTTGTCATGCCTCGTACTGCGACCGCTACCGGCCTGCGGCGCGCAGTCACGCCTCTGCAGAAACCGCGACCCAGCATGCAGGATTTCGCGTGGCGTACAACACTTGAGTCAACGTTTCCGCTTGTGAATTGAGGTCGCGGGCACATACAGCGCCTGTTCACACTGCTTACTGTGATGTATGCAGTACATCCAAATCTCACCGCAGAAGCTTTTTCATGACCACCGGGCATGGAGGGATTGCCTGTGACCCGTGTGGTGCGCCTCTTAGAGCAGGTCATCGCTGCAGCGGTGGTTGCCGTGCTTGCGTTCGGTGTGGTGCTCGTACTCGTGAACGTGGTCGGGCATCTATGGAACGGGTTCCGATTCGGTTTAGATGGCTACGACCTAACCAAACTCCTGTCCGAGGCGCTGCTGGCATTGATGATCGCCGAAATCATCAGCTCGGTCGGCTCCCTGTTTGAACACCGTGAGCTTGACCCCAAGCCGCTACTCGTCATTGGCATCATCGCCAGTATCCGTCGGCTGCTCGTCATCAGTGCTGAGGTGACCGACTTTGTCGCGTCGGGCATCGACATCCCCAATGCGCTCCTCATTGAGCTAGGCATTCTGGTGGTTGGGGTAGGGGTGTTCGCTTGGTCGATGCAGCAGGTTGAGCGGCGTCGATCCGACGTGCGTAACCAAGCTTAGGCGTACGCGCAAACCCTGATTTCTACGGCGCGGCCTCGGGCGCGCCCATACGTGCATCGTGCCTGCCTAACGGGCAGTTTCGATGGTTGCTGCATCCGTGGGTGGCCCCAATCAAGCAGACAACATGTATAATTTGAAACAGTCAGTTCACTAGCCGGAACGGAAGTGTCGGGTGGTGGGGTTGAAGATACGTCAAGGTCTCCCCGCCGAACGCCCGCCGCAGCGACCGTCTCAGGGAGGTTCCGAAAGCCGATGAAGCGCAGCTATGACACATCTAAGGCCTGGTACGAGCGAGCGAAAAAAAGCCTTTCGGCTGGCGTGAGCAGCCAGTTTCGCGTGGCCAAGCCGCACCCCATGTTCTACGAACGCGCCGAGGGGCCCTGGCTGTGGGACGTTGATGGAAATAAACTCCTGGATTTCACCTTAGCCCAAGGCCCCATGATCCTGGGGCATTCCGAGCCACGCGTCCTTGATGCCATTCAAGACGCCATGAGCCGAGGCCAACTGTTTGCTGGGCAGCACGAACAAGAGGTGCTCCTGGCCGAGATGCTGTGCGAAACCATTCCTTCAGCAGAGCGCATTCGCTTCAGTTCCACGGGATCCGAAGCCGATCACGCCGTGATTCGCATGGCGCGGCACGCCACAAAAAAGCAAAAAATCATCAAGTTTGAAGGTCATTATCACGGTTGGTTTGATGAAGTCGCCTACAGCGTGAACCCAACGGCTGACCAACTTGGTGACCGCGCGAACCCTAACCGCGTTCCGTGGAGCGGCGGTCTGCCCGATGGCAGCGGCGATCATCTCATTGTGTTGCCATGGAACGACATTGACGCCGTTGAACGCGCATTTGTTCGACATCGAGACGATATTGCCGCCGTCATCACGGAACCTGTCATGTGCAACCAAGGCTGCATCGAACCGCAGCCTGGATTCTTACAGGGCCTGCGCAACATCTGTGATGAGCACGATGCTGCCCTCATTTTCGATGAAATTATTACGGGGTTTCGTATCAACGTTGGGGGAGCACAACGCCACTACGGTGTGACACCCGACCTTGCGGTGTTCGGCAAAGCACTCGGATCAGGCCTTCCAATCAGTGCCCTTGTCGGCAAGGCCCGCTACTTTGACGCGATTGAATCAAACGATGTCTTCCACGCCGGCACACTCAACAGCAACAACATCTGCGTGGCCGCGGCGCTGAGCACCCTCAGCATCTTGCTAGAAAACGACGAAGCGACGCACCACCAAATCGTCAAGACCGGCCAAACCCTGCGTGATCGCCTGCAGGCCCTGTCAACCATCGATAACCAATGGCATGTCCAAGGGCCTGGGCCGATGTTCCATGCCGGATTTCTGAAGGAGCCTGGACCGGTCCGCGAGTACCGTGACGTCCTCCGCTACGACACCGAAAAGTACGGACGCTTTGTGCGCGGGCTGGCAGACCGAGGCGTTCGCGTGATCGGTCGCGGCCTTTGGTACGTCTCAGCAGCGCACACGGCGGAGCACTTGGATCAAGTGGTTGATGCTGCCGCCTCCACCCTGAAGGAGATGCAGACGCCGTCGTGACGAAAGCGCGGAAACGCATCCTTCTTGCGGGCCTCTATCACGAGACCAACACGCTTCTTGATGGTCTCACCACGCTAGAGGACTTTCAAAAACGCGAAGGGTCGGAACTGCTCACCAGCTCCGGTGACGGCTCGCCACTTGCAGGATTCTTAGAGGTCGCGGACCAACAAGGCGACTGGGACGTCATACCCGCTGTAGACTTCCGCGCTTCCCCCAGCGCCATGGTGGCCGACGATGTGGTCGATACGTACCTTGCGGCTCTGAAGCGGCATCTCCACGAAGCCACCCGCGAAGCCCCTCTTGACGCCATTTTTCTCGTGCTTCATGGCGCCATGGTCAGCGAGTCACGGCTTGATGTGGAGGCCGACGTATTGCAGATGATCGCATCGGAACTCAGCAGCCTGCGGCCACCCATTTTTGGTGTTTTTGATCTGCACGCCAACCTTGACGAGCGGACGGTCGCCTCAGCTGACTGTCTGGTTGGCTACCGCTTCAACCCTCATACCGACGCCCACGAGAGTGCCGTCCGGGCCGCTGAGCTGCTGGCGCGAAGCCTGCGTCACGACGTAACGCCCCGCCTGATGCTACGCAAGGAGGCAACGGTCTGGCCGCCCATCGGCACGGGAACCGACGACGATCCCATGCGAACCCTCGAAGCCAAAGCACGAGAACTGGAAGCCCAAAGCGACGCCATTTGGGCACTCAGTATCGTGCCTGGGTTCGCTTACGCCGACACGCCCGTGGCTGGCCTGTCGTTGATGTGCGTTGCCGAACCAAGCGAAGCAGGTCAGCAGAGCGCCAACGAAGCCCTTCAGCAGCTTGCCGAACTGGCAGAACGCGTCAGACCGCTTGGCTTTCGTACCGACCGACCCGTGGCCGAGGTCGTACAAGACGTCCTGCCCGTCTCAGATTCGCCCGTGCTGTTGGTGGAATCTGCTGACAATATCGGTGGTGGCGCTCCCGGCGACGCGACCGGCGCGTTGCGTGCTTTGCTTGACGCCGATGTCCCATCGGCGCTGATCGCAATGAACGATCCAGCCGCCGTTCAAGTATGCGAACAAGCCCATTTGGGCGACACGGTCAGCCTCGCCATCGGTGGCAAAGGAAGCCAATTTGATGAGGGTCCCGTAGAACTAGACGTCGAAATCCTAAGCCGCTCGGACGGACGTTTCGAACTAGAAGACCGCCACAGCCACATGGCCTCTATGGGCGGTATTCACGTCAACATGGGGCCTACTGCGGTGGTCCAACATCGCGGTATCACCCTTCTACTCACCACACGCAAAACCGCTCCCTTTGACTTGGGGCAGTTCCGTAGCCAAGGCATTGAACCGACCGACTATGAACTGATTGTCGTCAAGGCCGCGGTCGCACACCGCCGTGCCTATGATCCCATTGCCGCCGCCCAGTACTGGGTTGCAACGCCTGGACCATGCCCCGCCGATCTGACAAGCGTGCCGTTCCGTCACGTGCCACATAACCACCGCGTTTCCCGAGACCGTGCGCAAGGAGAGGACTAAATCATGAGGTACACCACCGTGAACGTCAGCGGTCAGCACGCTCCCGCGTTGGAGCATGCCGGCCACCTGTATGACCTCAGGCCGTTCATTGACGCTGAACCCACGCAACTCTTGAAGCGTGGGCACGCCCTCTGGGATGACCTGCATCGAGCGTGGACCGCCATCGACAAAGAAGGCCGCGCACCCTTAGGCGCCGACGTGCAATTGGCGCCGCCCGTGCCGGCGCCCGGCAAAATCGTGTGCATTGGACTTAACTACCGCAAGCACGCTGTTGAGAGCGGAATGGCCATCCCCGAGGAACCCATTGTCTTCAGCAAATACGGCAACACGATTGCGGCACCGAACGAACCGGTGCGAATCGGTGGCCTTGAGAAGGTTGATTACGAGGCGGAACTGGCTTTCGTGATGGGTGAAAAGGCGGCCAACGTTCGCGAGGGCGATGCGCTTTCCACCGTCCTCGGCTACACCAACGCCAACGATGTTTCCGAACGGGCGCTGCAGATGCGTAGCGGTCAGTGGCTGATCGGCAAGACGCTCGATGGGTTTCTGCCCATGGGGCCGTCATTGGTGTCCGCCCAAGAGGTCGGCGACCCCTCAAACTTGCGGGTACGCGGCTGGCTTAACGATGAGTTGCGGCAGGACAGCAACACATCCGACCTGATCTTCTCCGTTCAGGAGATCATTGCCTACGTTTCCCGGTTCATGACGCTTGAGCCTGGTGACGTGGTCTGTACCGGCACCCCAGAGGGTGTCGTCTTGGGGATGGATCCCCAAACTTGGGTCAGGCCAGGGGATACATACACCGTCGAAATCGGCGATCTTGGCCGACTGACCACCCCATTTACGGACTAAGTGTTGACCAGGCTTGGGCGACGATGGCCAAGCCTGGAGAGGCGACTAAATCTCAAACTCCCGGTCATGGCCAGGAATGACAATGTCGGGTTTCCACGCCTTCACGCGCTCGAGGGATGCTTCGAGTTGGGCGCGTTGCTCGTCGGAGTACCAGTGCGAAAAGCGACCCGTACGAAATTCGTTTTCCGTCATCGTCTGGTCACCTGCGATCAACACCCTGCCTCGGTCGGAATCCACCAGAAGTGAAATGTGTCCGGGTGAGTGACCGGGCGTAAATACTGCGCTGACGCCCGGCATCAGCTCGTGTGTGCCCTCGGACGGAATTTCATGCACTTGACCCATCAGGGCGCGTCGTTCGCGTGCGACACCTTCACCCTCGAGGATCTCGTGCACGGCGTACTCACCTTCACCCATGACCCAAGGCCGCCCGCGAAGCATCGTGACGTTGGCGGCATGATCGGCATGTGCATGCGTGGTCACCACCATGTCCACCTCGTCAAACGAACTGCCGTGCGCCTTCAGGGCGTTGCCGAGCATGCCGTAGAAACCTACGTGATGGTTGCCTGGATCAACCAGAATCGTTTTTTTGCCCCGAATCAGCACCGTACTCGCGACGGGAAGAAAACCGACGTTCGCGTCAAACAGCTGGTCGCGATTTGGGTCGACCCCTAGCATGCGTTCCATGGCGTCAAGCTGCGCGTCCGCGTGTCCGGCGAACATGTAGACGATTTCGTCTTCGTGATAGCGAAACCGAAGGCACACCGGTTTGATGATGACGTCGACGCTTGGCTTCATGACAACCGCTCCTGCACCGAAGTTCGAATCCAATCAAGCGTCTCAAGTCGCATAAAACTGTAGTTGTAAAAAGACATACCGTCTCCCAATCCTGAGACTGCGGCGACTTGGGCGTCGAGTGACGCAGGACCATCAACCTGAGGGGCGATGGCCCGCAACGTTGGCACAACCACCGCATCCGTATGATGCAAGGCATCCTTGTAAGCACGCACTTTGTTCTCAAGTACACCTAAATCGTCAAAGTAGAAGGTTGGGTGGATCTCATCAACCAAGGCGCCTTGCGCGGCAAGATCCACACCGCTCTGCCAAACGCCATCGAACTGACCCAGTGGGTAAAGAGGACCAAAATCGAGGATGGCCAAGCGCGGACCGTCGTTCGGTAACGTTTCGCCGCTCAGGCGCAGCACATTGGTGAGTGATTCTGCTCGCAGGTCAAGGTAGCGACCCATCGCACCCGCTTGAATCTCGCGGAATGCCTCAAGCGAACTTGGGATTTGATGAGGCTTACCGTCAAACGCGGGTTGGGTGGCGTCTCGAACCCAACCCTTGAGCCCTTCCACATCAATGCCGATCCCCTCACCGCGGGCTTGGCAAGCGGAACAGAAGCACAGGCTGGTGGCGAAAGCAACTTCTGGGTCGATGGGCAACCCGATGACTTCGTGGTGAAAACCGTGCTGGAGCGGAAGGTATTCGATGGACTCCAGCAGGATACGGTCAAACACCCCTAAGTTGGCCACGTCCCGCACCACATTCGTCACCACGTCTTGGACTTCTGTATGGCTAGCGCAGAGGCTGTGGATGATCGGGTCACCCCAAGCGTTGGTCACGGTTCGCTCCGGGTGCCGGCTCCCTAGTCCGGTGTTATGTAGCACCGGCATCCAGGCGCTGAGCTGCATACCGCGCGCATCGCAGGCGGCACGCAGCTCCTTCCAGAAGGCGCCCCAGTCATCATGCAGCTTAGACACCGCAGGGGTCAGTTTGGAATCCCCATGCCACCCGGAAGGTTCAAAATAAAGCGCGCCCGGCTCAGGGAAGTGCACCTTGCGATTGGGGTTGTGCGGCAGAAAGAACATCCCGGAGTGGTACCACGTGGTCACGTACACCGTGTCCAAACCCCCTCGTCCTTGAATCGCGTCTAGGACGGTGTCAATGCCTTCATCAATGAAGTCCCACGGGTAGGCGTACATCCCCCGTGCAAGATTCTGGTGTGCGCTCATGCGGATCCATCTCCTTTCGTGCGATTGGTCCAACCAGCAAAGTCTTGGACGAACGTTGAAACAGCCTCCACCATGGCTTTGAGGAGCTCTTGGCCGCGCTCAGGTGTTGCCAAGGTAGGCGCTCCAATGGCACCGTGCGAACTCAGTTCAGCAAACGTCGCGGCGCGCGTCACGGGACCGCCGACGGCGAGATCTGCTGGTAGGTGGCGGCGACGCTCAAGGTACAAGTCCTCCCGCGCCGTTTCATCAACGGCGTCTGGATCAAGCGCCAACATCAGTGCGGTTTCCATTTCTCCAGCATGGTTGATGCCGCCCACGTCTGACTGGCGCCATGAAGCGATGGTGTCCAACGCGAAGTCCCAGTAGCTGGCGGCTGCGACGTCGACATCGTGCTCAAAGCGCAGCCTCTGCACGACGGTCTTTAAGAGGTTCATGTTGCCCCCATGGCCGTTGAGCAGCAGGATTTTTCTGAAACCGTGCGCGTGCAGACTGCGAGCGACGTGCATGACAAGCGACATGAACGTCTCTGCGTCTAGGGTGACGGTGCCAGGGAAGTCCATGTGATGTGGGGAGTAGCCGGTCCATACGGTGGGCGTGACCACCGCTTTCGCCCCCCGTGACGCCGCATCTTCGACGCTGCGGCGGGCCACCTCACCGCATAGAAACGCGTCAACACGAAGCGGCAAATGATGGCCGTGTTGCTCAAACGCGCCGATCGGGACGACCGCTACGGGATCTTCACGAACCAGGGCTTGCACGTCTTTCCATTTGAGGTCCGCTAGATGCACGCTCATGCGCCAGCTCCTGCCTGCGTAGGCCCGGTGTCCTCAACCGTGACCGGCCGTTCTTGTGCAAGGGACTCTTTGAGCGCGTCGACGACCATGTGGGCCCTGCGGGCCTGAGCAAGCGTGGTCAGTGGCGTTGCAGCACTGCCATTTTGGACGGCTTCGACGAAAAGTCGAACGGCGTTGGTCAGGGCGCCACCCATCCCGTAAGGAAGCATGGGCCAGTGAGTCATGTCTGGGTGACGGTATGCGTCCTCTGAGATCACCCGCATCCCGTGTGACGAGCCGTCAATGAATATTCCGCCCTGGTCGCCAACCACATGAAACGCCGGGTCGAGCGGCTCGGGTTGCGTGCCTGGAAGTGTCCATGAGGTGTCAAGCGATGCAATGGCTCCGTCTGCGAACTTAAGGGTGGCAACCACGGCGTCTTCGTTGCCGTACGGTGCACACAAGCGTTGCACCCCTTCGGCGTACACACGCACCAGGGGCGACGGGTTAATGGCCAGCATCATTTCAAGGTCGTGAATGGCTGTGGAAAGGAGCAGGTCGGTCCATGGCGCGTACTTTTCAATTCCAAGTTTCGTGCCACGTCGCCTCGCGAAGGTGCTTGCAACCTGGCCCACTGCACCGGCCCTGACCTGATCGCGCATGGTTGCGTACCGCCCATCGGCGTGAAGAATAAAGTTCACGCCTACAGGGTGTTCGTAACCGTTAAGCAGGGAGATCACCTCATCGGCAGCTGCCAAGTCGGTCCCAAGAGGTTTTTCGAGTAGCAACGCTGCACCATGCTCCATGGCCAAACGCGTGGGTTCAAGTCGGTGCTGCTCCGGTGTCGCGACGACGACCAGATCCACTTGATGGTTGGCCAGCAGTGAAGCAAAGTCCGTGTAGGACGGCACCCCCAATTTCTGGCCGAGGCTTTGGGCGGTCTGTTCGTCCTGGTCGGCAATGGCGACGAGCTCTACGCCTGATCGTTCGTGCAGTATCTGGGCGTGGAGACTTCCGATCAAGCCGCACCCGACGATGGTTGCGCGTAGGTTTGACACGGTCTCTCCTTTCTACTTGTCGGCGCCTGCGAGAAAAACTCGTGTGACAAGGCGTTGGAAGATGAGGGTAAGCAGCGCGACTGGTAGCAGGGTCAGTACCGCTGCTGCGGCCAGTTGCCCGACCTGTATGTCGATCGTGCTGCGGTACAGCCCGAGGGACACGGTGCTGACCTTGAGGTTGTTGGTGAAGATGAGAGGCGTCAGGAACTCGATCCAAGACAATATAAAGGCGAACAAGTAGCCGGCCAGAATGCCCGGTCTGACGAGTGGGATGATGATGCGCACGAACAGTTGAAGGTAGGTTGCTCCGTCCAGTTTGGCGGCTTCATCAAGTTCGCCAGGCACGCGGTCGATGAAGCCCCTCAAAATCCAGATTTGAAACGGCAGGATGAAACCGGTGTAGAGCAGCACAAGGCCTAAAAATGTGTCGTTCAAACCTCGGTTCACGAACGCGATGAACAACGGAATCATGAACAGGATCGTCGGCAAGAAGTAGATGGAGACCAGGCCGCCGAGGATGAAGCGGCCGCCGGGGACCGGCAGGCGCGCCAGGGCATACGCTGCAGGCAACGCCAGAAGGACACAGGCGGTGGCCGTCAGGATGGACACGATCATGCTGTTGCCGATCGCCGCCACGATGGGCACGATGTGTCCAGGGCTCAGTACTTCTGCGAAGTGTGCGAAGTAGAGCGTTGATGGAAAGAATGAAACATCGCGCGAGCGGATGACGCTTTCGGGCTGAAGGCTCGTCAAAAACAGGGCGTAAATGGGAAAGATCATCGCCACAAACGTCACGATGGCTGCAATTTGGAGCAGGATCGGTTTGATGCGCCGCTGGCGTTTAAGGCTAGGTCCGAGCATGGTCAGAGTCCCCGTTTCGCCAGGATTCGCTGGATGATCATGATCGTGACGACCACCACGAGGGTCACAGCAAGCAGGACGTAAGCGGCGGCCGCGGCGGGTCCAAGGTCAAAGTTCTGGAAGCCCTGCTGATACACGTAGTAATTCAGGGTCATCGTTGCTCTTCCAGGCCCACCGCGCGTCAGAACGAAAATAGAATCGAACGCCTTCATAGCCCAAATAAACTGGATGATCATCAGTGGCAAGGCGATGGGTGTCACGAGCGGAAGAAGCACGTGGCGGATGCGAGACAGGATGCCGGCACCGTCGATGGCGGCAGCTTCAAAGACGTCGTGCGGGAGGCTTTGCAGTCCGGCCAAGAAGAACAGAATCATGAACGGTAGTGCACGCCAGACTTCGAGCATGATGATGACGTGAAGGGCGATGTTTGGATCGCTCAGCCATACTTGGTAGCGGTCAATGAGCCCCAAGCGGAAGAGAATCGCGTTGACAAAACCGATTTCGGCGTGAAACAGCTGCCCGAAAAGCACGCCGGCGACCACCGGTGGGATGGCCCACGGCAGCAGCACGGCGACACGCAGCACCGTGCGTCCTATGAACCGTTCATTGAGCAGTAGCGCCACGAGAAATGCGAGGACGGTCGTGAGGGCCACGATCATGAGGCCGAAATAAACCGTGCGCGTCAGGATCTCTAGGAAGCTGGGGCTTTGGAATAACCTGATGAAGTTTTCAAAACCGACGAAGCGTTCAACCTCCAGCGTGACGAGATCAAACTCCGACATGCTGAGGATGACGGTTCGGATGGCAGGATAAAGGTAGATCCCAGCGACGAGAGCCACCGCTGGGATCGTCATCCAAAGGCCGATGATTTGTTCGCGTGACCAGCGAAGTGGATTACTCCAACTTCGCTGGTCGGACGTACGCTGCGTCACAGCGGGCCTGGCCTTCCTTGCGTGGAATGGCTCAACTTCTGCTTTGACGGATCAAGCGTACCGCTTCATCGAGCGCCTCACGGGATGTTTTGGTTTGGTTGAGCGCCAGGGCGATTTCGCTGGTGAGAATTTCAACCCAGCGTTCACGGTCGGGCGAGAAGCCACCATCGACGGGATATTCGTACGACTGGCGGATCACTGGGGCGACGGTGAGGTTTGCCGCAACGTCGGGGTGGTCCAGCGCTGGCTGAAGTACGGGCGCCCACGGGGACTCGGCGCCTTGCAGGATCTGTTTGTCGAGGCTGGTCGCCAGTTCGATGAACTGCAGGCCGCCGTCTGGGTTGTTCGCGAAGCTCGGGATGGCCAGGTACTCAGAACCGTCGACCGATGCGGACGTGTCGACCGCGGGGTTCGGAGCGAACATGCTGCGTCCCTGGATTTGCGAGTCTTCTGTGAAGTTGGCGACGCCCGCGATGAACGGCCAGGTGAAGAAGATGCCGCGGTTGCCGGCGAGGTAGCTCGGTGACGCATCGAAAACCCACGTGTAGGTGGGGGTAGCCGGGTCCATGACCTTGCGAACGTGCAGCACATCGATCATTTTCTCGAGTGCCGCGACACCGGCGTCACTGTTCATGACCGGATCCAGGTTGTCGTCAAGGAAACGCCCACCGTGCATTTGCAGCAGGGCGCCGAAGGTGTAAATCGAGTGGGTACCGGCCCAAGCATCCACGAGGCCGTAAACGTTGTTGTCCGCGTCGGTCATCTCTTCGGCGTAATCGACCATGGTGTCCCAAGAGTTGGGCGTCGAGTGCCACGCCTTCGGCGCTTCAGGGTCTAGGCCGTTGCGTTCAAACAGATCGGCGTTCCAGTGCATGATCGGCGCACCGATGGTGATCGGCACGGCGTAGGTTCCACCCAAGTGGTTTGCCGCCGTGAGTGCGTTTTGCAGCAAGCCGGCGGGCAGCAGCGTCGTGTCAACAAAGTCGCTTAAATCCTCAAGCCACCCGTTGTCAGCGAAGCCTGAAATGAGCGCCCCCGTGAGGAAGGCCACATCACCTGGGGATTGACGGGCGGCAAACGTTGAGTTGAGCTTCACCGGCAGGTCTGCGGTCGTGATGGTCTCGATGGACGGGGTCACGCCATACAGTTCGGCATAATCGCCGGTCAGGTTCGTGAGGTAGTCCATGTGCGAACCGAGGAACAGCTTGACCGCATCGTTGTTGGACGTTTGCGCCCATACGCGCTGGACGCCCGGAAGCGATCCTGCTGCGGCGGTTGCGGCCGCCAGTTGAATGAAACGACGACGGGAAAACTTTCGCGAGAACATGTCAACCTCCTTTATGGATGCAGGACGTCCCGCTCAATTCACGTGAACGCGTCGATCGGGCGTATTTAAATGCACCTGCATGTTTCATTCTACGGCCGTAGCGTTTTAATTGTCAAAACATCTAACGATCGGCAGGCTGAGACAAACGGCATTTCGGCGCGCCCTCAGCGCATAATGTGTGTGCTAAACCGCATTCTTTCATATAGCTTGGGTGGCCCCAACCAAAACGCTTGTGCCAAAAATGCGCTAGTCTCGTGACTGCCATGGATGCATCTTCCCGAGCCAATTCGCAACCTGCCGACGTTGTGTCCCCTCAAAAGCGGCAACCATTTCGCCCAGTGGGCCAGCCATGAGCACCGCCCTGGTCGAGAAGACCTTTTTACTCCTCGAGTCTATGGCTGACCACGGTCATCCGCTTGCACTTAAAGACCTCCACGACCGGACCGGGGTGCCGAAGTCGACGGCTTACCGCATTCTTCAGACGTTGAGCAACCTTGGGTACGTCGAACAAGAGCTTGATTCGGGCCACTACTACATCACCCGGCGCCTTGCGAACCTTGCGGGAGCCACCCAGTATCAAGATGTGATCGAACGCGCCACCCCTGTGATGCAAGACCTCTACTCGGCGTTCGAAGAAACTGTGAACCTGGGCGTGCTTGAGGGCCATCATGTGAGTTATCTGAAGGTTCTCGAGACATCCAAGTCGCTCCGTTCGATCGTGACCCCCGAAGTTCTTGATCCGGTCCATTCAACCGCCCTCGGCCGAGCCATCGTGGCGTACCTTCCTGAGGAAGACCAAAAGCAACTTCTGGCTTCGGCGAAAATGGAAGCATTTACGGATCACACCATCGTCAGTAAACGTGACCTTAAGCGTCAGCTTGAAATTGCCAAACAGACCGGCGTCGCCATTGAACGTGAAGAGAACGACGTGGGTGTGGCTTGCTTCGCCATCCCGATTGTGGAGCGCGGCCGGCCAGTGGCCAGTATTAGCGTTTCGGTACCTACGGTGCGACTCAACTACGCGCTTGAGCAGTCCATGATTGACGCGTTGCTTGACGCGTCGGAAACCCTCAACGGTGCCACGTTCGCTGGCACGAGAACGGAGATGCAACCCAAATGATCGACTACCCATTGACCGAAGGTATGCCCACCTCAAACCGTCCTTTCAGTCCCGTGGTGCGCGTCGGCAACATGCTGTTCGTCTCTGGCCAAGCATCCGTCGACGCTGAAGGCACGATCGTTCCCGACACCTTCGAAGGTGAAGTTCGGCGCTCGATCGAAAACCTAGCGAAAATCTTAGAGGAGGCAGGCAGCGGACTTGAATGGGTCGTGCAAACGCGCAACTACGTTCGCGATCCCGAAAACGGTGCGGCGTTTAACGAGTTGTACAAGGAGTACTTCAAGCCTCCCTACCCGGCCCGTACGACAATCTCACGTTGCCTGCCAGACACCCTGCATTACGAGATTGACTGCATCGCGGTGGTGCCAGACGCCTAAGTTTCGGCTCACGCACAAGCTTGCCGTTAACAGCCAAACGCTCTAAACCGTGAAAGCCAACCAGCGTGGGATACCGTTTCGTCATGTTGACGCAGCCTGCGTCGTCTTTCTGTGACCCCTGCGTGCTCTCAGTCCATGCCGCAAGGTTTGCCGTAAGGCAAAGCCGGTAGCAACGTCATGCGGTTGATGCCCAACACGTCGCACCGAACGAGGTTTGTCTTTTGGTGGCTCGCGCTGATCAACCTCTTCGTGGGCGCCATGGTCGGTGTGGAACGCACCGTGCTGCCGTTGGCAGCCGAAGCACGATTCGGCTCGGCGTTCGGTGCTGCCGCGGTTGGCTTTGTGGTGGCTTTCAGTTTCGCCAAAGCCACCTTCAATTTGCTCGCGGGCGTGGCCGCCGACCGCTACGGTCGCAGGGCGGTGCTGCTGACCGGTTGGGCGGTCATGATGCCGGTTCCGATCATGCTGGCGTTCGCCCCCAGTTGGTCGTGGGTCATCGCTGCCAACATTCTCCTTGGGGTTGGTCAAGCCTTCACTTGGTCGATGACGGTCAACATGATGATTGACGTCTCCACACCCGACCGGCGTGGTTATGCCGCGGGCATTAACGAATTCTTCGGTTACGGGGGTGTGTCGTTGGGCGCGTTTGGTACGGGGCTTCTGGCCGCCCAGCTGGGCCTTGAGCCTTGGCCGGTCCTACTAGGAGCGGCGGTTGCCCTCGTCGGACTGGGACTGTCCTTGGTGGTTCCGGAAACGGGAGACGTCACACGTCCACCGCCGCTCGCTTGGGTGCGCGGCACAGGATTCCCCAGTGTGCTGGGTGCACTCACGAACATGAAGGATGGCGCTGTGTGGCTGGCCATCCCTCCGTTGATGGCAGCCCGCGGCCTTAGTGTGGCTGAAATCGGTTTGGTGGCTGGTCTTTACCCCTTGGTGTGGGCCGCCGGTCAGCCGATCTTCGGCCCGGCCTCCGATCGGCACGGCAGGCGACCGTACCTCCTAGGCAGCCTGCTTCTTCAGGCCGGCGGCCTCGCTGGCCTCGCGGTCGCACCGACGCTCGTGCCAGCCCTGCTTGCTGCCGTGGTGCTTGGCCTGGGGACGGGCATGGGCTACCCGGTGTTGATTGCGTGGACGGTCGACCGGGTGGCCGCTGACCGCCAAGCGAGTGCGCTTGGGCTTTACCGGTTTTTTCGTGACGGTGGGTACGGCGCTGGCGCTTTGCTGCTCGCCGTTCCGTTCCTCGCTGGTCCCGCGACACTCTGGCTTCTGGCGGGGTTGCTCTTGTTAGCGGGTCTTGCGTTGCTGCAGCGTCGTGCCGTGTAAGCCCGTGGTTCGCCAACCACGCCGCTGTGGTTAAGCCCAACTACCAACGGGCTTGATGCAGCGGCGCGGTCGGTCGTGCGTCTGCGTGTGTGGATGCGCCCGGCGTTTAAGCGGCGGGGAACACCTTGTCGATCGACATCACCACGGGTACGGCAACCGCCCCGTGCATGATTTCAAGCACCCACACCATGGACGTGGGTGCACCGATAGCGGCTGAAGGGAAGATCATCAGCACGAACACGACCGCGGCAATGCCGAGGAAGAGGTTGCGTCCACGACGTCCGTTGCGGGCCAGGAAGCCTGCCAGGACGCCGGCCAGAAGGGCTGGCGCGATCGAGAAGAGGGCCACATTGAACGCCACAATCGGTGCGCCCATGGGTGTGATGAACGCGGTATCCCACCAGCCAGCGGCCACCGCCACGTAATACAGCACCAGATTAATGGCGAGCGCCCAAGCGCCCCCGATGCTCGCAGCGCGAATAAAGGCGGACATTTTCGGTGTTTCGGACATGGTTTGCCTCCCGTATCCCTGACCATGCGTACAGCCTGGAACCCCACACGTTAGTCCCGACGAACCGGGGCGAATGCCTCCGGGCGCACACGGCCTTACGGACGTCGCTGGAAAAGCCGCTGCCACCACGGGCCGGATGGCCGTTCCTCGGTGTGTTCGTCGGTGGTTGTGGCTGCGAAGGCACGGTCACGGATGAGGTCCTCTTCGATCAGGCGTCCGTCGCCCGCCAGTGACTCCACATGATGCTGAAGCTCATGCGTCAGGGTCTCCCAGATCTCCTCTTCCCAATCAAAATCGGGATCGCCCTGCGCGACACGAACAAAGGAGCCGTAGTAAAGCGCGACGTGCCGGCCGAGGCCTTCGTCGCCCCCCAGAAATGCGTCCGGTCCAGGGTCAAGGTACTCCCCCATCCTGAACACCTCACCGTCTTCTTCGGGCATCGCATCGGGAAGGACGTGGACGCCCTGCAAGTCGGTGAGGAAGACTTCTGGTACGTCGTCCAGCATCGCCGCGACGGTGCGTTCGAACGTGTCAAAGATCATGCCGCAATGTACCGTTGAGGGGATGCCACCCATGACGCTCAAACGCGACTTTAGGTGACGTCAGCAGCCGGCATGCTGCCTTTGAAAGGAGGCCCTCAAATGATCCCTACGCCTTCCATTGGACATGCACCATCCACCGTGGTCGTGCCTGGCACAACGCGCCACCATGATGCTCTCCCGGCCTTCATGACACCTGACTGGGCGCTCACGCCCACGCGGCTGCTTGGGGTTGCTGCACGCCTCAACGAAACGCTTTGGCGCTGGACGTGGGCCCTGTTTGATACCGATCCGTTCGGCAGCGACACGACCAGCGACGACGGCTGGCTGGATGACGACGAGGACGACGACAGCGATGACCTTTGGGCCAGCGATGACGACGATCCATGGCAAGACGATGACGAGGAAGACGAGGACGAAGAGGAAGAAGAGGACGACGTGAACGATGACCTGTACGTGCGGGCCAGTTGGATGCTTGGCCGTTTTGACTGACCCCGTCGCATGACGCTCATGGCACATTCGCGGGTCGCAACCGTGGGGTACACCTGAGGACGGCGCAAGGCGCCACCCTGAAAATCCTTGAAGGTTGAGCCCCAACATGGCGTATGGATTCTTGTTCGTCGCGATCGTGCTAGAGGTCGTGGGCACCATGCTTCTACCGGCCACACAAAACTTCACGCGGCTGCTACCGACCGCGGCGACGGTCGCGGCGTACGCGGCGGCGTTCTACCTTCTTACCCACGTGCTGGGGGCCGTTCCGATCGGCGTGGCGTACGCCACCTGGGCTGGCATGGGCATCTTCCTCATCGCCACATTCGGCTTTGTGGTTTACGGCCAATCGCTACCTTGGCCAGCCCTGACCGGCCTGGCGTTCATCGTGGCGGGTGTCGTGCTCGTCAACCTCTACGCCAAGGCCCACTGACTTAACCGCGTTGACCATCAGGCCGCTTGTCGTGCGGATCAACATGCCGCGCCAAGACCTGCTGTGACGCGGCCTTGACCGCGGGGTGACCTTTGAGGCGATAGAGCCGGTCACGGGCCGTGCGGTACGCCGCTTTCTGGTCCACGACCGGGTTGGGGTAATCGCCCATCAGCGCCCTCGACAGCGGCGGTGCAAGGTCCGGCCGCAAGGCATCACGGCCTGGAGCGTCCGCCAATTCTGGAACCCAAGTACGGACGAACGTGGCGTCTGGATCGACGTCCAACGCTTGCTTATGCGGGTTGTAAATCCGGATGGTGTTAATGCCGGTGACGCTGGCTTGCATCTGCACCTGCGACCAGTGGATGCCTGGCTCAAAATCCAAAAACCGGCGTGCTAACACCTCACCCACCGGACGCCAATCGAGCCCTAAGGTATGGGTCGCCACACTCACGATGGTGGCCCGCAGCCGAAAGTTCACCCAACCGGTGGCCTCAAGCGCCCGCATGCCCGCATCCACAATCGGAAAGCCCGTCCGGCCATCCCGCCAAGCGGCAAAGTGCGGGTGGTCCGTTCCGTGCGGGTGCACCCCATCAAGCTCACGGTTCATCGCCTGCGTTTCAAGCGTCCACTCGCTTTCCAGCTTCTGCATGAAGTGGCTACGCCACGCCAGACGCCGGCGGAACGAGCGCACACTCCGGGCCCACACGCCATCAACACCTTCAAGCTCCCTGAGGCGCACGCCGGCGGTTTGGTAGGCCGTACGGGCCGACAGGGCACCCACCGCCAGGTCGGCCGACAGTCGGCTGCAGGCCTGCGCACCGGCGTGCGGGAACGCCATGGCTTTGGTGTACGTTCGCCCACGTTCGGTCAGGAACGACGCAAGTCGTTCGTGCGCCGCGCGGCTGCCGCCGTGCAGGATGCGGTCCAAGCCCGGCGCATGCAACCCCAGCGCTTCTGGCGACTGAGGGACACCAGGCTCACCCGCTGGGCTGGCAGGAAGGTGGCTGGGGGTTGGCCACGGTTCACGGGTCATAAACGCCCGCCAGCGACCCGACCAACCGTCGCGCTGCTTGAGTCCACGCTCGACGGCGTCCTGCTGGAACTCGGTCCATGACACGCGGTGGGTCCGGCACCACGCCTGCACACGCCGGTCACGCGCAAAGCTGGCAGCATGACCGGTCTCTTGGTGGGAGAGCAGCCGGCGGATCGGACCGACCTCGCGAGCGATGGATGTCAGGACGTCAGGCATGCGCCCCGAGCGCACCCAAAGCGTGCCTCCCCGTTGCGTCAGTTCGGACGCCAAATCACCCAGGGCGTCACCCACCAGGCGGACGTGCCCTGGGTGCACGCTCGCGTGCGCCAGCAGATCCGGCTCGTAAACGTAGAGGTAGACCGTGCCCCCCGCTGCGGGCGCTTGCGCGGCTGCGTGCAGCGCGGCGTGGTCCTCAACGCGCAGGTCGCGTTTGAACCACACCACGTCCACGGGGCTGTTGTCGTCAGGCACGCCGTCACGCTGCCACAGGACGCGTGTTGGGTTCGTGGCCCGCGCCACGGTGCACGCCGGTTGGCGTCCGGTACGCGGTTAGTTTTCGATCGGCACGTCCAGCTGGTTGCCCCACTCCACCCAACTGCCGTCGTACACCCGCACGTCCTCGTAGCCCAGCAGTTCACGCAAGACAAACCACGTGTGCGCCCCACGCACGGCCGTTTGGCAGTACGTCAGGATCTGTTTGTCACGCTCAAACCCAGCGCGCGTGAAGAGCGTGTCAAGCGTGCCGTAATCCTTAAACCGCCCCGTACTTGTATCGATGGCATTAACCCACTCGAGGTTGATCGCGCCAGGAATCCTCCCGCCACGGTCAGCCCGGACGTCCGTACCGATGTACTCGTTGACGCTGCGCGTGTCGCAGACTTGGACGTCCTCATCCTCCAGCCGGTCAAGCACGTACTGGAGGTCGGTTCGGATGGCAGGGTCGGCTTGCGGCACGGGATAGGCGCTTGCTTCTGGGTTGATGGCGCCGGTCGCGAGCGGTAGCCCAGCATCCTGCCACGCTTGCGTGCCGCCGTCGAGCACGCGGACGTCTTCATGGCCGTAGTAGGAAAACACCCAGTACGCCCTGGCGGCAAGCAGGCTGAATCGCGCGTCGTACAGCACGACCGTGTCATCCCGTGTGATGCCAAGCTCGGACATGGTGGCTGCAAACTGTTCGGGTGTGCCGATCTGACCCGAGACGGGATCGTCTGGGTTGTTGAGTTGGTTGAGCGGCACGAACACGGAGCCGGCGATATGCCCCGCCTCAAACGTTTCGGCGTCGGTCACAAACACCGCTTGGACGTTCTCGTTGGCGCTCTCAGCCTCAAGCCAGGCGGTATCGACCAGGACCGACTCGGGGTACGTCTGTGCAACTCCGCCTGACAGCCACGTGGCGGCAAGCATAGTGAGTAGCAAGGTCTTGAGGGCGGTTTGCGGCTTCGGTGGCGTGGCCATGTCAGGACTCCTTAACCGTCGTTGCGGGTGAGGGTGAGGCGCCATTCAGAGGCGCCGGCTTCTTCGATACGGGCGGAAAACCCCAACCGTTCGGCCTGCGCGGGGATGGTGTCAAGCGCGGGCGGGTGGTCGGTCAGGACCTCAAGGACGTGCTCGCTAGGCGCGAGCGCCTTGAGGGCTTGGGCGGTCTGCATCATCGGGTAGGGGCAGATCTCACCGCGGACGTCGAGGGGCTTAGACATACGGACTCCTTTCAAGAGCAAGACGGTTTAGGGAAGGCGTTTGAGGGCGTGCGTGCCCAGCCATGCGCCGGCCAGCAGGCAGACGGCCCACACCCAGCCGTTCAGGCCGAGCGACGGGACGCTTGAGAAGAACGCGCCGATGGTGCACCCCACCGCGGTGCCGGAGCCGTACCCCATGATCAGGCCGCCGGCAACGGACTGGACGAAGCGACTTTGTTTCTTGGGGATGCGGATTTTGAATTCGCCCGCCGCGATGGCGGCGAACAGCGAGCCTGCAAACATGCCAGTCACCAGCAGCAGCATGGGATTTAAGAACTCGCCGCTGCCTGGGTCAAGCACGCAACCGGGAATGCTGCCCACGCCGGCCAGCTCCCCCGGGCCAGCCCCGAGGCTGGTCATGAACGTCAGGCCCCAACGCGAAACCTCACCTGTGAAACCCCACGGCCTGGCGGTCATGAACGCGATGACGTTCAGGCCGCCAAGCAGGGCGCCGCCGATGAGCACCGGCCAGCCGTGGACAAACACCCGCTTCAGGCCGTTTGCGACCTTGCCGCGAAAGGTTGCGGCGCCAGCAATACGTCCGGCCGGTTCCGGGAGGTCCATGCCGTTCTTGTGCTCCCACCAGGACGCCAGAAGGAACAGCCCACCTAAGAGAATTAGGGTGAGGACGACGGCAGCGCCGTGCCCCATGAGGCTGGGTAGCCACACTTGGGGCGCACCCGCGATGGCGAGGTCGTACCAGGCATTCCAGGTGTAGGCCGCTGCCGTTAGGCCGCCCAGAATGCCGGCGAACGCCACCCACGAGGCGACGTAACCTTCGCCCATGCGGTAGATGCTGCCGGAGACGCATCCGCCCGCGATGACCATGCCGAAACCGAACAGCAGCGCGCCCACCACGGTATGCAGCCCGATCGGCAGCACGTGCGCTTCGGGAGGCAAGATGCCAAGCGCCGTGTTGGGCACCTGCCGGGTCATTAACGCCGAGAAGCCGACCGTGGCGACGGCCATTCCGACGAGGATGCCCTTCAGGTTGCGGGCGTGCCCCAGCAGCAACACGTCGCGAAACGCGCTCGCGAAACACAAGCGGGTGCGCTGCAGCACCACGCCGAAGCCGAGCCCGAGCACCCAGAAGCGCCCCATGGTGACGTCAATGCCGGCGGTATGGACGTACACCGCCGCCACCAAGGCGAGCAGCACAGCGAGCGTGAACAGGCGTGCTGGAGGTACCACCGGCGCGGCCGCTGGCGCTGAGGCGCTCACGACTGACGCTCCTGCCAGTCAGCCCAGGACCCTTCGTACAGCCGGACGTCACGCCACCCAAGCGCGCGCAACAGCCAGAAGGTGTGCGCCGCCCGCAGGCCGGATTGGCAGTACGTCACGACCGTGGCGTCCTGACGCACGCCGGCACGCAGCAGATCGTTGTGGGCGGCCTGGCTGGCGTTGAAGCCACCAGCACCGTTTAAGCCACCCGTCCAATTCCACGCAACCGCCCCCGGCAGCATGCCGGCGTTCCGTTCGACCTCGCCGCGCACGTCAAGGAACACGACGTTTGGATCGTGCAGGTGGGCGTGGACCCAGTCGCCGTCCGCGCGCACGGGGTTCCCATCTGCAGCAGGGCGCGCAGCGTCGTGCGTGCCGTCTGGATCGAAGAGGGTGATGTGACGCGCGCCGAGGTGCAGCAGGGTCCAGGCCGTGCGTGCGGCAGCTTGGCCCATGGCGTCGTCGGTGACCACGATGGTGTCGGTTGGGCGGAGGGGTGGGTCAAGCGGAACGTCTGCCAAGCTGGCCTGCTGGGCAGGCAGGTGGGCCACGTCGCTGAGGTTGAGCGGTTCGGCGCCACTTAAGGGCTGGTCGAGCCTGGTCTCGGGCGCGCGGACGTCAAGCAACCTGTGGCTGGCGGCCTGCGCTGTGGTGAACGGCAAAAAAGACATGCGTGATAAATTACATCATTTATCAATAATTGTCCAAGGGGGAGGCGTGAACACCGCATCGCCCCTCCGCCAGCGCTAATACAGCTGCGACGCCAAGCCGTACACCGCCTTTGCCGCCACCGCAGGCGACCCGCCCAGCAGCACCCTGGCAGGTCCCGCAGCACGCAGTGCGTTACGCCCATCAAACTCGGTCGTGTCATGCTCCTCAAGCGGACCAAACGGGCGGGTATCTGCCTGGCGCACCAAGCGTTCTGCCAGGTTGACCGTGTTGACCAACCGCGCCGGGTTGAGCCGGTCAGGCGTATCCGCCGGCTGGTGGTACGTCGCGGGGTGGGCGCCGCAAGTCATGAACAAAAACGGCGTTTCAGCCAAACGGAAGGCGTGATGGTCACTCATGTCCGGCATGATCCGGTTCGGGATCGAAAGTGGCTTTAAGGGGCCGGCTGCATCGCGTGCGGCCTCCACCACCTCCAGCCAGTCGATATGGCTCTCCGCGCCCATCAGCCCAATCGCTTGACCGAGCCCCGGGACGGGCAGGTCGTGCCCAATAAGGTCAAAAATGACGGCCGTATGGAACGGAACGTCAGGCGCCTGCTCGTCGACGAACACCTTGCTTCCCATCGCGCTTGAGTGAAAGTACGGTGGTTCTTCGGCATCGAACAGCGCCAGCCACAACGGTCGCGTGAGCGGCCGCTCCACCACACGCCGGGCAACCTCAAGGGCGACGGCAACCGAGGCGGCGTTGTCGTCGGCGCCAGGCGTGGTGGGCACCGTGTCGTAGTGCGCACCAAGTACCAGCGGGGCTGCTTGCCGGCGTGGATCGGTGCCTTCGACCGTCCCGACCAGGTTGCAGAATTGGATGCCGTCAAACGCATACGGCAGGCGAAAGCTGTTCTCAAGCGGGGCGAGACCTAGGGCGGCAAGTTGGTTTTCGAGGTGGTCTTGGGCGGCAGCATGGCCGGCGCTACCCACGGCGCGATGGGGGTGGACGCAAAGGTTCTGCACGTGCGTCATCAGGGTCGACTCGAGCATGGTGGCCTCCTATCAGGCGGCATCACGCAAACACGCAGCAGGGTTACAAGAAGGTTGCAACGCCCTCCTGGACGTGGTTTTCACGCGTCCGCTTACCGGCTTAGTCGGACGCCTGCGGCATCCTCGAAACGCACCAGGTCGGCGTACGTGGTGACCCCCAACTTGTCCATGGTGCGACGCTTGTAGGTGCTTACCGAATTGCTCGAGATGCGTAGTTCGTCCGCGATTTCACCCACCGTTAAACCCTGCTTGAGAAGCAGGTAGACGCGGCGTTCCTGCTTGGATAAGCCTGCCAACCGTTCGTCGCGGTTGGTGAGCTTGTCAAGCGGATCCACCGCAGACGGCATCGCCGCCCCGTTGGCTGCGTCACGGGCGGCCTTGAGGAGCACCTCATCCGGATCGGTTTTGCAGACGTACCCAAGGGCGCCCCGGTCAAGCGCCTCCTGTCCGTGGGTGCCTTCCGCATGCATGGACACAACCAGCACCCGCGGCGGCTGGCGCCACGCCGCCATGCGCTCGAGTAACTCAAAGCCCGACATGTCCGGCAGGTTCACGTCCAACAGCACCAGATCGACCGGCAGGCAGCTTGGGAACGACTCAATGAAGGCGTCCGCCCGCTCGAACGTACCGACCACCTCAAACAGCCCGGAGCTTTCAAGCAACGCCTTCATACCGATGCGGGTGACGACGTGATCGTCGACCACCACCGCGCGAATGGCAGGTTGTGACGTCATGGTTCCCTCCGGTGACGTGTCATGCGCAAGGTCGCTTCCGTCCCAGCTCCTTCAGTCGAGGCGAACGCAAGGTGGGCGCCCAGGGCATCTACAAACGCGCGAGCGACCGACAGTCCCACGCCTGCGCCGCGTTCCCCTTCGCTCCCAGGTTGGCTGGGGACGTCCTCACCGCGGTTGAGGCGGGCGACGGTTGCATCATTCATCCCGAGACCAAAATCACGCACCCGCAGGGCCACCTCATCGCGGGTGACGTCGCACGTGAGGACGACCTTGCCGCCAGCGTGGCTGAATTTCACGGCGTTGGCTAGCAGGTTCTGAACGATGGCGATCAAGATCGGCCCTTGCCCTTTCACCAGGACGTCAAAACTGCCTTGCGCCTCAATCGCGGTGTGCTTGACCGCAGCCTCGTTACGGACGGATTCGGTGGCGGCTTCAACCACGTCGGATAGGGCTGTGAACGCCAGCTCGCTCGCGGTGTGTTCGTGGCGCGGCGTCTGTCCGAGCGACGTGAGGTTGTCGACAATGCGTTCCGCCTGATCTGCGGCCGCGCCCAATTCAGCACCCAGCGCGGCGCGGGCGGCTGCGTCGTTAAGGGAGGGATCGTCAAGCGCGGCGGATGAACGGCGGATCGTATGAATCGGCAAGCGCACGTCGTGCGCAAGGGCCCGCAGGGTCGTCTGGCGCAAGTCGCTCAGTCGCTTGACCTCCTGCTGGGCGCTGAACTCCCGCAAGCGAAAACGGTCGTAGAGGGGGTAGACGACCGTCGCGAGGACGGCGGTGGTGGTGACGTTGAGCAGATTGGGCAGGGTGGTCGCTGGGTCGTCTTGAAACACGGCGACGCCGGCCATGACCGCCGCGGCACTGCTGAGCACCACAGCGATGATGAAGCCGACCGGTTCGTAGGCGAACGCGACCAGGCCGATGATTGCCAGCACGTACGCCACGATGGAGCCGTTGCTGCCGGGAAGCTGGTTCAGAATGGCGAGCATGGCGGGAACGGCGACGATCAGCACGGCTGAAAGGCCGAGCAGGACCCGCACGGTGCCGTCTGGGATGCGGCCAGGATAGGCGCGGTTGAAGAGCGACACGGCCACGTAAATGGCTGCCAGGACTACGATCGTGGTGTGCGAGATGAGCAGGCGTTCGGCGTGCCTGGGGTCAAGGTTTGGGTTGTTCAACCAGCGAACGTCGAAGGCAAAGTAGAGCGGGCTAAGCAGCAGGTTGCCGACACCAACCCCGAAGAAGAAGCGGGCTTGGTTATGGCGACCGGCATGGCGGTAGGCGGTGGTCAGGGAGGTGTTCGCTGCGACGGCGCTCACGCACTGACCTTACGGACCGTAAGTTTCACCTCTCTATCTTAAGGTTCATGGCCGATGGGTTTGTCGTGATCCCCCTACAAATTAGAGCCACGGTGGTGGGCACCACATAGGCTCGTGAAAATTTTCACTAGACTAAAATCATGGACTCTGAAGCCCAGCACGACCCAAGACGTCACGTCGCCATCATCGGCGCGGGCTTCGCAGGCCTTAACCTCATCGCCAACCTCAACCCAAAACACACCCGCGCCACCCTCATCGACCAACGCAACCACCACACGTTCCAGCCGCTGCTCTACCAGGTCGCTGCTGCCCAACTGGACGCCGGTGACGTGGCCCGCCATGTGCGCGGCATCATCGCTGGCAGATCCCACGCGCGCTTCCGCTACGGCAAAGTCACCGCCGCCGACTTTGACGCCCACACGCTGACGTTTGAAGACGGTGGCACACTGCCGTACGACGACCTCGTCATCGCGGCTGGCGCCGTCTACTCAGACTTCGGTGTGCCGGGCATCAAAGACCATGCGTTCGTCCTCAAGAGCGTCTCGGACGCGGTGCGCCTCAGAAGCCACCTGCTCAAGCAGATTGAGCAAGCCGCCCACACCGACGCTTCCGGTGACAGCGGACGCATGCGCATCGTCATCGTTGGCGGCGGACCCACGGGCGTGGAACTGGCCGGCGCCCTGAGCGAACTCGCCTACCACGCCATGCCCAAGGACTACCCCGACCTTGACCTCCATTCGGTCGACATCCAGCTTGTTGAAATGACCGACGCGCTGCTACCGAGCTTCTCCGCGAAATCCCAGCGGTACGCCGAACGCGTCCTCAAACGCCGTGGCGTCACCCTCCGCATGAACACCGCCGTGGCGGCAGCCGAATCCGACGCCGTCATCCTCGCTGACGGTGAACGCATCCCCACGCACACGCTCGTGTGGGCCGCAGGCGTGGAAGCCCACCCCCTGGCCGGCGCCCTGGACGTCCCCACCGGACCCGGCGGCCGCATCAATGTCGGCAGTAATCTACAAGTGCTTGACCTGCCTCACGTGTACGCCGCAGGCGACATCGCCGCAAGCCCCGGCCCGGACGGCCGCCCGCTGCCGCAGGTCGCACCGGTCGCCATCCAACAAGGCAAATACCTCGGCAAGATCCTGTCCCGCGAGACTGGCAACCGCAAACCCGAGCCGCCGTTTCGTTACGTGGACAAAGGCAGCATGGCCATTGTCGGCCGCAATGCAGGGGTCGCAGAACTCTCAAAACGCTTCGGTGGTTTCGCCATGCGCGGTTTCATCGGCTGGCTCGCCTGGCTGGTGATCCACCTGATCTACCTACCAGGCCACATGAACCGACTCTCGGCCTTCATCAGGTGGTCGTACGAGTACGTCACGTGGGATAAGCACGCCCGGCTGATTCACGAGCCTGAAACGCGAGGTTAAACCACCCGGTTGCGCCTTTCGCCCGCCAAATAGGCCCGCACGTTCTCAGCTGCCTCCTGCAGCAGTCGCGACCGCGCCTCAAACGTCCCCCACGCAACGTGGGGTGTGACCGTCAAGTTCTGCGCCGAAAGAAGCGGATTGTCCGCCGCCGGCGGTTCTTGTGACAAGACGTCCACACCAGCGCCTGCAATCCGGCCGTTGTTGAGGGCGTCTGCCAGATCTGCTTCCACGATTAACCCACCACGCGCAACATTGATGAGTAGCGCGGACGGTTTCATGGCCGCCAGCGTCTCCGCGTTCACCATCCCGCGCGTATCAGGCGTCTCAGGGCATGCCAGCACCAGCACGTCGCTTGCGCGAAAGAGGTCGTCGGCGGCCACCCACTGAACGGCTTCAAGCCCGGCAACGGCCTTTTCGGTGCGGCTGTGCACTT
>CAJXNS010000014.1 GCA_913057165.1 uncultured Trueperaceae bacterium | reverse complement strand
CCGTTCCAGACGACCGGACGTCAACCGCATCCAATGCCCGGCCGGTAGCTCCTTGACGCCCTCCAAAAAGGAACGCTGCTCGAGCGGCCCCCAGACCGAAAACACATCTGCGACGGTTTGAATGTCGACGTCACGCTGCGTGTCGCTCAGCTCCTGCAACGCATCCAGCTCAGAACCGAACGCCATCCCGGAAGGCTCGCCAGCGTAGAACAGCGGCCGGATGCCAAAACGGTCGCGCGCCAGCATCAGGGCCGACTCCCGCTCGTCCCAAAGCGCAAACGCAAAGGCGCCGTTAAGGCGCTCCAGCAGGGCGGTGCCCCACGCCTCGTAACCGTGAACCAGTACCTCCGTGTCTGACCGGCTGGCAAAGGTATGCCCGAGCGCTTCAAGCTCGCGGCGTAGGTCCGGCGCGTTGTAAATCTCACCGTTTTGCACGGCCCACAACGCCCCGGTCTCATTACCGACCGGCATGCTTCCTGCCGCGGCATCAACAATCGCGAGGCGTGTGGCGACCATGCCGAACGGCCCATCCAAATACAACCCCACGTCATCCGGTCCGCGGTGCTCAAGACGGGCGGCTGCTCGCAGCAAGCGGGTTCGGTCAACGGGACGGCCCGACGATTCAAAACGTCCTGCAATTCCACACATGAACGGTTGCGTCCTCCTTGATGGCTTAGGCGCCAACAGCGAGCGCCGAACGCCAAGCGTAGGCAAGCCCAGGCGTGCCAGCCGGTGCGGGCGTCACGCCCGAAGCAGGTGTGACCAATGCCAGGTGGGCCAGCGGCGGGACGCCCTACGCTTGGCAGCCAGCAAGAACGCCACACCCCAAACGAGGAGACCTGCCTTGAAACACCCAATCCGTTCACTTTCGTTCGTTGTTCTTGGCGCTGCCGTCATGGCAGGCCTCGCCGCATGCGGTGCGTCGGCCGGCACGCAAGATGCCAGTAACCCAGGCGCCGTCGTTCCAGAACCACCGGTGGTGGAATCCGAACCGATCGAGATCACAGCCGCCAGCGCGGAGATCACGACAGGCAGCCAACTGACCCTCAGCTGGCGCGTCACCGGCGCCCAAGAGGTCCGCTGGTACACCATCACCGACGAGGGCGACCGCGATCCCCTCACGGGTGTGCTCACCGGCGCCCAAGGTGCCGTGCAGGTGCCTATCCCATCCGCCGACCGTCTCAACCTCGAGCTTGAAGCCCACCACGAAGCGGACGACTCGAGCATCACGCAGGCGGTGCCGTGGGCCACAGAACACGTGGTCATCCGCGGCGACGACTACGACCCGTACGACGTGGAGCGAACTCCCAGCGACCCGGTGCCTGGCACCCTCAGGGACGTCCTCATGCGCGCCGAGCCTGGGGCCATCATCGGCTTTGCAGGCAACGTCACCCAAGTTGACTTGACCGGCGTGGACTTGCGCACCCCCAGCGCACCGATGACCCCTGGCGGTCCGCTGGACAAGGTCGACGCCCACCTATGGTTCGACCGTGACGTCACCGTTTCAGGCCCCACCGGTCGCACCGTGCGCTTGCTGTCCGCCAATGAGGACGCGTCGTTCGCAAGCCGCATCGGTTACATCGCGCAGGGTGCCACGGTGACCCTTGAGAACCTTGACCTTGTGGGCGGACGCTTTATTTACAGCGGCGCAGGGCTCGCCAACGTCGGCACCCTCACCCTCAACAACGTCAACTTGACCGACCACCACGCCTGGCAGTGCGGCGGAGCGCTCTACAACGCAGGAATCCTCACCATCCAAGGGGGCGTCCTGGACGGCAATCGCGCCGGCACGGATGCAGCAACCATCGGCGTGCCACAAACCCTCCGCGGCACCACATACGAGACCACCCCGAGCGATACCGGATACGGTTCCGCCGTCTGCAACGTCCTCGGCGGCACGGTCGATGCGACGGGCGTCACGATCCGCAACCATGAAGCCAAATACCGCGGCGCCATCTTTAACGTCAGCGGCAACGTGATTTGGCGTGACGGCACCATCGAAGGTTCAACGGTCACCATGACACCGTTCAACCTCACAGAAGCGGACGCCACCGACGACCGGGCCGGCGGCGCGATCTACAACCTAGACGAACTCACGCTCGCTCGCACCACCGTCGAGCTCAACGAATCCAGTGAGTACGCCGGCGGGCTGTACCTCGGCCCGGCCTCCAGCGCCACGCTCGATGGCGTCACCCTGCAAGCCAACAACGCAGCCGCCTTCGACGGCAACCTGCTCCGCGAGGTCAACAGCGGTGTCGGACCCGGGCAACTCACTGTCACCGGCGGCACCCAAATTGGCTCAACAGCGCCTGATCTTGACAGCTTCGTCGTTGACCTCACCCCACCCAGTCCACTGGGACTGACCACGCAAGCAACCTCAGGTGCGGCAGCGAACGCGTACTGGACCGCCAGCTACCGCGACTGACCGAAACCATCCGCCCCGATCGAAAGGACCACCCCATGCTGCGTTTCTTAATCCGGCTGCCAACCTGCCACACGTGCCCACGGTTTCGGTCTGCCTTCCTGACGTCGATGGCGTTGCTGCTCTTGCTCCTGCCAGCCGCCTGCCAACCCGGCCTCTTCGGTCAAGAGCAAGGCGAGTGGTTTACCGCTGACGTCGGCACCGTCTCTGAAACCGGGGTCGTCAACCAGCTTGAGGGCGAGTCGCAACTGGTCGTCACCGCCACCGGTCGCGACGACTGGGACGTCAACGACGCGTTCACCTTCTTCTACGTGGCTGTCAACGACCCGTTCGTCGAGATTGAAGCACGCATCCTTAACGAGGACCGCACCGACCCTTGGGCGCATGCTGGCGTCATGATCCGCCGCAGCCTCGACCCGGGCGCGCCCCAAACGACGCTTGCCTTCACGCCCGAAGGGCGCGTCGATTTCATTTCCCGCAGCCTGCAAGGCGACCTGAATGCTGTTGAAAGCACCTACGACCTCGGGACCAGCCTGTGGGTACGCCTGCAACGCACTGGCTCCAGTGTCTCCGCGTTCGTGTCGTCCGACGGACGAAACTGGCGGGCGATAGGCGAGTCACGCATCACCTTGGACCCCCAAGCGTTGATCGGTATTGCCGTCGCCAGCGAGTACAGCGACGAATTCGCAACGGCGTACCTCGACAGCGTCCGCGTGCGCCTTCGCGACGGCCGGACGCTCGTCCCCCCATACGACCGGCTGCCGATCTACACGCAAGGGGGCGACGAGACCCCACCCACGGACGACGGAACCACCGAACCGGACCAACCCCAGGCGGAACTTCAACCGTGGGTGTGCCCCACCTCACCTCTTGAGCCTGCCTTCGAGCCGACGTTATTCGTCTCCACACAAGGCTCGGATGCGTCCGATGGACGCGCGGAAAGCCGTCCGTTACGGACGTTATCGGCAGCGGCTGCAGCGGCAGGGCCCGGCGATGTGGTTTGGGTACGCGGCGGCGTGTACGACGCCAACGCGCGGTTCACCACAGCCGGCACCGCCAGCGAGCCCATCGTGGTGGAGTCGTACCCCGGTGAGTGCGCCATCCTTGACGGAAGTAGCGTCGGCGCTGGCGACCGCGTGGGCGTGTTTGAAACCTCTTACGTCACCCTCCGCAACCTCGTGATTCGTGGCGCACCCACCGAAGGCATCCTGATGGCCGACGCCGACAATGTGGTGCTCACCAACCTCCGCGTCCACGACAACTACCTAAGCGGCATCACCAACATTCGCGGGGACGGCAACCGCCTCGTGCGCATCCTCGCGCACGACAACTACGACGTCGGCTACGGCGGTGACGCCGACGGCATCAGCATCAGCAGCGGCACCAACCACACGATTGAGCAGTGCGTCGTCTACAACAACTCAGACGACGGGCTTGACACGTGGCAGTCCGTGGACACCCGCATCGACCGCTGTATTGCCTACGGAAACGGCATCGAACAAGGTGACGGAAACGGCATCAAAGCCGGGGGTCCCGTGGCGCGCTCCGGGACGGTCGTGACCCGCAGCATCGCGTTCCAGAACCGCTCACAAGGCTTCACTGAGAACACCGGCATCGACGTCACGTTCGACCAGAACACCAGTTTCGCCAACGACGGTTTCGGGTTCGTGGCGGTTGAGGACACCCTGCGCAACAACGCATCTTTGGGTAACGGCAGGGGGGTCTGGTATGGCGCGAACGAAAACAACGTCGAGGAGGCCAACAGTTGGAACCTGGGCCTGTCGGCGGTGGATTGGCGTTCAACCGACCCTACAAACCCGGACTTCCTAAGGCCGAGCGGAACAGGTGGCGCGGTTGACGCAGGGGTGGACGTGGGCCTTGCCTACATCGGATCGGCACCCGACGTGGGGGCGCTTGAGGCGGAAGAGACCATCCGGTCGGCGTTCGGGATTGAACTTGGAGACGACTTGCGCCCATGATCGCGCGGTTGCTTAAGGCCTCATGCCGCCGCTTCTGACGACCTTGGTGCAGCTTGGCGGGCTCCAACTGGTGCTCGCCAGCAGCGCCTTGGTTCGCAACAAGGTACTCGCCGAACGGTTGGGTGCCGATGGCTTTGGGATGTTTGCCCAACTGGCTGCCGTCGCCTCGCTCGCCGCCACCATCGCGGCGTTCGGGTTTGGCATGGCCCTCAAACGGCATGCCGCGGGCGCAGCCGGTCACGACGCCCAACAGGCGTTGCTTGCGTTTGCCAACCGCGCCACCTTGCAGACCGGCGGGATGCTCGTCACCCTCGCTGCGCTGTGGTTGATGGTGGCCCACCAACCACTCGCACCGCTCGGGCTTGAAGAACCAGGGGTGACCGCGCGCTGGACAGCGGCCGTGCTGATCGCGTTCGTGCCACTCCAAGCGCTCCTGATGCAGCGGGTGGGTTTCCTCGCCGGCCTCAAGGACGTGCGCGGCATGGCCCGAGGCAGGGCCGTTGCGGTGGTGGCCGTCACGCTGGTTGGCATCCCGGTCGTGTGGCACTACGGGCTACTGGCCGCCGGGCTGCAAGCGGTCGCCCTCGCAGCGGCCGCCGTCTTCGCGCTCAACGCGCGGCTGCGCAAGCTTGGCTTTGATCCGTGGCGCGTCCGCACGAACACCCATCCGGAACGCGGTCTTGTTCGCTTAGGGGTCGCGTCGCTCGCGGCTGGCTTTGCCGTTGCTGGCGCCGACGTGATCTTGCGGACCGCCATTATTGGGACGCTTTCGGTTGCGGCAGGGGGTCATTATCAGGCGGGCATGGCGCTGACCTTGCAGTTGCGGGAGGCGGTCCTTGGCAGCGTAGGGCTCTTAAGTATTGTGGGTTTTACGGGCGCACGCGGGGTGGGTGAGCGTCAAGCCACCTTCAAACGGTTGATGGACGCTGCCGTGCCGGCGGCAGCCGTGGCGTTCGGCACGCTCGCGGCGTTCGGACGGCCGCTATTGACGCTGCTTTATAGCGATGCGTTTGCGCCTGCTGCGGTGCTTCTGCCAGGGCTGCTGGCGGGTGAGTTTCTGACGGTCGCCGCCTGGGCGCTCGCGGGTCCGGTCCTCGCTGAGCACGCGACGCGTGCGTGGTTGACGTTTGAACTGGCGGCCTCAGGTACGCGCTTGACGGCGGGGCTAATCCTCTTGGAGATCGCCGGCCTGGCCGGTGTGGGATGGGCGTACACCGCGGCAGCCGCAACGCATGCGCTGCTGTTGGCGGCGTACGTGGCGTGGCGTGGTTGGTTGCGCATACCCGTCACGCAAGCGGTATCGGTGCTCATCGGGTCCGCCGCCGTGGTGGCTGCCGCGCAGCTACCGCTCGCGCAGACGCACGCTTGGGCGGCTTGGGCTGCATGGGCTGTACCGCTTACCTTTGCGTTCGCATCGTCCTACCAAAGCGGTGGGCTTCACCGGACGTGGACCAGCGTTCGCCAGAAAACGTTCGCGAGGGGTGCCTGATGCGACTCGAGGCGCTCTCAGCCGGCGTGCTTGCCATCTACATGGCCGCATTCCTTATGTACGACACGGTGCTTGTTGGCTGGCTGGTCAGCGGGTTGTTCTATCCGTTCTACCTGGCGTTCGTGATGGTTCCCGTGGCGCTCTTGGTCACGACCGGCGTGCGGCTTCAGGTCGTACCCCTGGCGCTGTTTTTGGTGTTTGTCGCGGTGGTGGCCGGTGGGGTTGTGCGGGCGCAACACCCCCCCAACTTTGATGTTGTTCAACAGTTGGTGGTGGTGCTTTTGGGTCCGTTGGCGTTGATCCAAATTCAGGACCGCGGCGGCTTGCGGGCCGTGCGTGCCGCGCTGACCTTATCGGCCGTGCCGCTGGTGGCCTGGACGCTGCAGGCCGCCTGGCAGCAAGGGTTCACCGGTCGCGCCGCGGTGGCGTCGGACCCGAATGTCGCCGCGTTCTACCTGGTGTTGACCCTGCCGGCGGTGGCGTCGTGGGGCCACGACCAAGCCGTATCCAGGGACCGAGGGCGCCGCCTGAAAGTGGCCCTGGCGGTCCTGCTGATCGTGGCCGTGGTGTACGCCGTGGTGCTGCAAGCGTCACGCGGCTTGCTGCTCGCGGCCGCGGTCACGCTCGCGGCCATGGGCGTGCTGCTCTTGGTTCGGTACCGGCGACCACCCGCTGCGCTGTGGTGGGTCTCGCTGCCCGCGGTGGCGCTGCCGTGGCTGCCAGGCGTGAACGTGCTCGCTGAGCGGTTCACCACCGAACGGGTCGCCAGCGGAGGCTTACGCACCCTCATTTGGGAGGCGACCCTCGCGGCGCACACCCAAGGGGGTTTTTGGGACGCCTTCATCGGTCGCGGCATGCTGGAGAGCCGCGCCATGGTAGCGGGCGCATTCGCGACGCTGACGTCGACCCATAACGCCTTTCTGCACGTCTTGGTCGAGTACGGCTTCGTGGGGGTGGTCGTCATGACGGCGTTGCTCCTCCTGCCACTCAGTCGGGCCGGCCGGTTACCCACGGGTGACGCGTTGCTTGCGGTGGGTTTGGTTGCCGCCCTCGCGGCGGCCGCGATGACCCTCAACACCAGCGAAACGTTTTTGTTTTGGGTGGCGTTGGGTGTGGCCAATGCGGCGGTTTGGTTGCATGCGAGCGACGGGATGCGTTCATGAAACCGCGGATGCTGTTTGTGCTGCCAGGCCTCGGTGTTGGCGGCGCCGAACGCCAGTTGGTGCGGATCTTGCAGGCTTCGCGAGCCACGCTTGACCGCGTCCATCTCAAGGTCGTGGCGCTTGGTCCGGCCGCCGACACGCCCGTCGTGGACGGGCTCAGGTCGCTTGCGGTGAACACCGTGGTGGTGGACCGCAGCCGCCACGCCCTACCCGCCTTCATGCGCCAACTCACCGGTTTGGTTCGGCAGGAACGACCGCACATTGTGCACGCGTTCCTGGCGGGCACGCCTGCCACATGGGGGCGGCTTGCCGGCCGTTTGGGCGGCGCGCAGGCCGTGCTGTACTCCGACCTATCGCTTGCGCCGCACTTGACGCCCATGCAGAGGCGGATGGGTCCGCTGTTACACCGCGTGACCGACGCGTTCCTACCGAACGCAGACGCTATCGCCCAGCGGTTGCTTGCCGAAGGTGCCGATCCTGCCCGCGTGCACGTGGTCAGAAACGGTGTTGATACCCACACGTTCAACATGCGCCACATCCCTGCCGACGCGATCGCGCACTGGCGGCACGCTTGGCAGGCTGGACCAGACGACCGCGTGGCGTTATTCCTCGGCCGTTTAGACGCCACCAAACGACCCCACCGGCTGCTTGACGCCGTGCTTGCCACGCCCGAGGCGCAACGGCCGGCACGGGTGGTCTTGATGGGCAGCGGTCCCGAGCGTGACTCCGTACGGGAGCGCATCCAAGCGGATGGTTGGTTGCGCCGACATGCCGTTCAGTTCGACGCGGTTGACGACGTGGCAGCCGCGCTGGCTGCGGCCGACATGCTGGTCCTACCCAGCCGCACCGAAGGCCTACCGAACGTCGTCCTTGAAGCCATGGCGGTCGGCACGCCGGTCGTCGCCAGCGAGGTCAGCGACTTAGGCGCGCTCCTTCGCGGGCGGGGGAGGTGTGTTAGGCCGCACGATCTAGGTGCATTAAGCCACGCCATGAGGCAAACGCTTGCCATGCCAGCCGAGGCCGCCCGAACGCAAGCGCACGCCGCCCGCGCGTACGTACAAACGCACCACGATTTAGAAAAATCCGCGCAACGCTTCTGGGACGTGCACTTCGCATCGATCAAGGAGCCATCATGACTTACGAAACCGCCGACGTGAGCCTGTTCGTGCCGACCCTGCATGGGGGTGGAGCCGAACGGGTCATGGTGGACCTCGCGGCGACGTTTGCGCGCTGGGGTCATACGGCGGACCTCGTCACGCTCGATGGCGCCAGGGACCTCGCCGAATTGGACGGCGTTGACGCTGACGTCCGGCACGTCCGGCTTGACGCCCGCCGTATGGCCGGTGCGGGACTGCCGCTGCTGCACTACCTGCATCAGAGACGCCCGCGGGCGCTGCTTTCCACCCTTGAACACAGCAACGTCGTGGCGTTGAACGTCGGACGCCTTGCACCCCACGTGCGCGTGGTCGCCCGCGAAGCGAACGACAGCCGGCAAGCACTTCCCACATCGCCAAGCGGACGCGCCATGCGCTGGGCCATGCGTAGCAGTTACCTGCACGCCCACCGCGTCGTGGCCGTCTCCGCTGCGGTGGGTAAATCGTTGGAGTTGGACTTAGGCGTCCCGCCATCCCGGGTGGTGGTCATCGACAACCCAGCCGTCACCCCACGCCTGTGGGCCGGTGCCGCCGAAGCACTCGAAGACCCGTGGTTTGGTCCTGGCGAACCCCCCGTCATCCTCGGTGTTGGCCGGCTCGCAAAACAGAAGCGTTTCGATTTGCTGCTTGAGGCGTTCGCCCGCCTGAGGCAACGTGACCCAGCACGGCTGCTGATCTTGGGTGAAGGCCCCGAACGCACCGCCCTTGAGGCGCAAGCGCAACAGCTTGGCGTGGCAGACGACGTCCGGTTGAACGGCTTTACCGACAACCCGTTTGCGTACATGCGCCATGCGGCCGTTTTCGCGTTGACAAGCGATTTTGAAGGCATGCCAAACGCCCTTATTCAAGCCCGCGCGCTGGGCGTGCCGGTCGTGGCACGCACGGCCGCTGAGGGGGTATGCAACGTCCTGGACGGTACTGACGCTGCGCGGGTTGCAAGCGCCGACCCAGACGAGCTGGCGGCAGCGTTACAGCAGCAGATGGGCAACCCCCACCAGCGCCCCGATCCTGCTTGGATCGACCGTTTTCGTCTGGAAAGCGCAGCCCGCCGCTATGCACGTACGCTTGGGATGGACGCATGACGACCCCACGCATTGCGTTCGTCACCACCTCGCTCATGCTGGGCGGCGCGGAGAACCAAGTCGCATTGCTTGCCGAGCGCATGAGCCACGACGGCCTACCCACCCAAGTCATCAGCCTGCGCACGCCGACCGCGCACACCTCCCGCTTGCGCCGCGCGGGCGTGCCCGTCATCAGCCTCAAGATGGAACATGCAAGCCAGCGAGCGCTGGCCCCGATCCGCCTGACGCGTGCCTTGCGGGCCTTCCAGACCGACGTGGCCCACGCCCACATGGTGCACGCCAACATTCTCGTTCGCGCCACGCGTCCCCTGCACCGCACACCACGCGTGATCACCACGGCGCACGCCATTTACGAAGGTGGCCGCATCCTCGATGCGGCCTACCGCGCGACCGACCGTTTCTCCGACCTCACCACGCACGTCTGCAGCCAAGGCCTGAGGCGGATGATGCATGACGGCCTGTGCCCCTCCGCCCGCGCCGCCGTCGTGCCTAACGCCGTGGACGTCACCGAGCTACGGTCCCACCGTGCCTCCGGGCAGGCTTTAAGGCGGGCGCTCAACCCACACCACCGGTTCGTGTGGTTGACCGTCACGCGGCTCGAGCCACCCAAGGACCTAGCCACGCTCCTGCGGGCGTTCGCTCGGCTTCCTGGCGATGACGAGTTATGGGTCGTGGGTGACGGCTTTGAGCGCGCCCGTCACGAGCGGGCGGTTCAGACGCAAGTGCGTGACCCTTCCCGCGTCCGCTTTTTGGGGCACCGCGATGATGTGGCCGACCTCATGTGGGCAGCCGACGCGTTCGTGCTTTCAAGCCACCAAGAGGCCCTCCCCATGACGCTACTTGAAGCCTCCGCCGTGGGGCTCCCGTGCCTTGCCAGCGACGTCGGTGGGGTGCGCGAAGCCCTACCCCCGCAACCGGCTGGGCGCGCCGTGCCTGACCGTGATGTGGCCGCCATGGTTGAGGCCATGAAACCGATTCGGCATGCAACGCCCGAGGCGCGGGCGACGATGGGCGCAGCGGCCGTTCGGTTCGTTCGCGACCGCTTCGATGTGCCCCAAATCGCCCGTCGCTGGCAGCAGTGGTACCTCACGCCCGCCCCTTCGGCGTTCCGCCACGAGGTGGCCGCATGACAGCGCGTCCGTTGCACAACCGGTTGAGTGACGCCCCGCACGTGGCAAGTGCGTTGCAGGCGTTACGCCGGCGGCCACGACGCTGGCTTGTGACAGGCGGTGCTGGTTTCATCGGTTCCTATCTGACTGAGGTGCTGCTTGCAGCCGAGCAGGAGGTAATCGTCCTGGACGATTTTTCCACCGGACAGCGTTCCAATCTCGCTGAAGCCTTAGAACCTCTCCCGCTGGCCGCAGCCAGCCGCCTTGAGGTGGTGCACGGCGACGTTCGCGACCGCGAAACGCTGGACGGTCTCGTGCGCCGCAGCGACGTGGTCGCCCACCACGCCGGACGTCCCGGCGTGCGGCGGTCCATGCTCGATCCCGACGGCACGCACGACGTGCACGTCAACGGCTTTCAAACGCTCCTCGACTCCGTCAAGGTGCATGACGTCCGCCTGCTGTACGCCGCCTCTAGCGTCAGTTACGGCACCGCCTCTGGGCTTTTGAACAGGGAAGACGAAGAGGGCGTACCGTTGTCTCCGTACGCGGCACAGAAGGCCGCCAACGACCTTTACGCCGCGGCGTACCGGCGGGCTTACGGCGTGCGCGTGATCGGCTTGCGTCACTTCAATGTCATTGGGCCGCGTGCCCCGTTGCATGGCGACGCGGTTGGTGTCCTCGCGCGTTGGATGCAACGCGCCCGTCAGGGTCAACCGTGTGAGGTGTACGGCGACGGGCGGAGCACCCGCGATTTTGTGCACGTCGGCAACGCCGTAGCCGCCACGGTCTTGGCGGCCACGACACGTAACGATGCAGCCTTCGGGCGGGTGTTCAACATCGGTAGCGGGCATGCGACCACCCTGCTTGAGTTGCACGGCTACCTCACCAACGCTTGGCATGCAGCCGCCATGAGCCCTCAGCCGGTGACACCGAAGTTCCTGCCGTTTCGCGATGGTGACGTGCGCCACGCCAGTGCCGACGTGCGCTCCGCCCGGGACGCCTTTGGTTACCACCCCGTGGTGGGCTTAGAGGAGGCGGTCGCCGACACGCTCGCATGGTTCAAGGCTCAGGCGGTCCCCCCAAACGGCAAAACCTCGTTCACGCAACCTTCCGCCGCGACACCATGACGCGTGACCGAAAACCGAGCATGCTCTTCCTGGCTTCCGTGCCGTCGACCTTCAGGCACTTTCTGCTTCCGCACGTCAGGCACCTGCAGCAGGCCGGATGGCGGGTCGATGGGGCAGCGCACGGCCTGCCAGACGACCCTGCCGCTGAGACGCTGCAGCGGGCCATGCATATCCCTTGGACCCGCAAGCCGCAAGACCTGGTCAACTGGTCGGCGGCCGTGCGTGCGGTGCAGGCATGCGTTGCTGCGTGCGATCCCGACCTGGTGCATGCGCATGACCCAATCGCTGCGTTCGTGACGCGGGTCGCCCTGCGCTCGGCGGGTGGACGCCCTCAGGTGCTCTACACCGCCCACGGTCTGCACGCCCACCCGCGAGGAAAACCACATACGAACCTCGCCTTCGCGGCGGCTGAGCGGTTCGCGTCACGCTGGACGGACGACCTGATACTCATCAACGATGAAGACTTCACGCGCGCGTCCGCATGGCCGGTGCGTCACGGCGTGCACCGCATGCCCGGCATCGGGGTGGACTTGCGCCAGTACGGACCGTTCATGCAGCGGGCTGCAGACGTGCAGACGTTACGGGCGTCACTCGGGTTGACGCCAGGCGAACCGCTATTCGTGATGCTCGCTGAACTCAACCCCGAAAAGCGCCATAGGGACGTGCTGCACGCCCTCACGCGCGTGAAGCAACCAGGCGTGAAGGTCGCGTTCGCTGGCGTGGGACCTGAGCAAACAGCCCTCGAAGTACTCGCACGCCAACTTGGGGTGGCCTCGCGTGTCTCATTCCTTGGGTTCCGCAACGACGTGCCCGTGCTGCTTCAAGCAGCAACCGCCTTGCTGCTGCCAAGCGAACGCGAAGGCCTGCCGAGATCCATTATGGAAGGGATGGCGATGGGCGTTCCAGCGATCGTGGCCGACGTTCGCGGTAGCCACGAGCTCATCCAGCCTGACCGTGGTTGGTTGCATGAGGTGGGCGACCATGCCGGATTGGCGGCCGCCATGGAGGCCGCCGCTTCAGACCCAGCCGCTGCCGCACGCAAAGGCGCACGCGCCAAACAGGCCGTCAAAGCTTACGGACTACCCGAGGTGCTGGATCGCTACGACGCGGTGTACGCCGCTGCGCTCGCGCGGGCGCGGTCTGCTGCACCCACGATCCCCACGTCGTTCGCCGCCTCAAGCATCGTGCGGGACGGAAAGTCCCACTCCTGATGAAGCGCCTGAAAGTGCTGCAGCAAGCCGTCCAAATGGCGTAGGTGGCCTGCAGGGTCGCCCCCGAAATTGTGCGGGTGCCACCATAGGTGCAGAAGCCGGCCGGCCTGCGCGGCATGCGTCATGGCGCGCTGCAAGCGGCCCGTCTGCAGGCCGTGCGCCGTCACGGCCAACGGTTTGGGCAGTGGCCGAAGGAAGTGCGATTCCGGCACATCAAGCGGACGCTGGGTGCCGCCGGGTGGTGGCCAGGCATGCGCCCCGTCACCTGAAATGGGCAGCAGGGCATCCGCCAGGCGGCCGGCACGCACGTGCATCCCACCCGCCCGTCCGGGTCTCGGCTTGTAGAGAAGGTGCGGCGCGGGTCCGCGGTGCGCTACAAAACCTGCGTCAGCCAGGTCGCCAAGCCAGTCGCAACGCTGTTGGTGTTTCGGCCAAACAAAACTGCGTGGCGTTACGTCCCAACGCTTAAACGCACGGGACGCAGCAGCCAGGTCTGCCTTAAAAGACGACCGGTCGACCCCCTCAAGGCACGGCAGGTGCGCAAAACCGTGCGATGCCAACTCCTGGTGCGGCGTGCTGACGATGGCGTCAACCAAGTCAGGTGCGAACCACACCGAACCAAACGACGCGTGCGCATCCGGAGTCACCCGGTAGGCGTCAGCGGTGGGGTGGATGCCGTCTGGGCGTACGTCAGGCCAAGCCTCACGCCACGCGTCCGCGCCATCAAACGTGAGCATGCCGACGGTTGCCCACGTGGCGTGAATGCCATGCGCTGCAAACCGCTCCAGGGTGCCTGGAACCACCTCCCAGACACCCTGAAGATGCTGCCGGTAACGACCGTTTGGGTCTTCAACGCCAAGCATGCCCCAGGCCAACTCAAAATCCAACGAGATCACCAGCGATCCGGCCACGGCATCCTCCCAGCCCGCGCCCGACAGGAGGGTCAGTCCTCACCGACGGCACGACGAAACCGGAGTGTACTGGAGGCTCCGCACCGCCCAAGGTGCAAGCGCCCCAGCAAGGAGCCCACGATGACCCAACCCCACCCGCTTCGCTCTTACGCGCCCCCGCCCCGCCGCACGTGGCGGCCGCCAAGGTCGACCTTTTTAGATTTTTCGCCGCCCGCCATTGCGCCCGATGAAATTGACGAGGTGGTCGACACCCTGCGGTCGCATTGGATCACCACCGGGCCGAAAACCAACCGTTTTCAAGAGGCGTTCGGACGGACGGTGGACGCACCGGGCGGCACGTCGCTCATGCTGAACTCGTGTACCGCGGGTCTGCACTTGGCCCTCGTGACGCTCGGTATTGGGCCTGGCGACGAAGTGCTCGTGCCAACCTTGACGTTTGCGGCCACAGCCAACGTCGTGATGCACGTCGGCGCCATCCCGGTCCTGGTCGACGTTGAACCCGACACGCTGACGATGGACTTGTCGGATGCAGAGCGCGCGATCGGCCCACGAACCAAAGCGGTGATCGTGGTGCATTACGCAGGCCATCCAGCCGACATGGATGGCGTGGATGCCTTGGCGGAACGGTTCGGTTTAAAGGTGGTCGAAGATGCCGCGCACGCACTTCCAGCCGAATACCGCAAGCGGCGTGTGGGCAGCCGCCGCAACCTAGCCGCCTTCAGCTTTTACGCCACCAAGAACCTCACGACAGCAGAAGGGGGCGCCCTCACAGGCGACCCGGAACTGCTCGAGGAGGCGCGCGCCCTCTCGCTGCACGGCATGTCGCGCGATGCTTGGCGGCGTTACGACAAAGGGGGCGGCCCCTGGTCGTACGACATCCTCAAGCCCGGCTTTAAATACAACATGACCGACATGCAGTCCGCGTTGGGTTTGCGTCAGCTTGACAAACTCGACGGGAACGACGCGAAACGGCGCTCGATCGTGCGCCGTTACAACGAAGCGTTTCGTGATGAGCCGGCCGTGCGGACCCCGACCGAGCGGGTGGATGTCCGCAGCGCATGGCACCTGTACGTGCTGCGTTTGAACCTGCCGCAGCTCACCATCGACCGCAACGCTTTCATTGAAACGCTGACCCAAAAAATGATCGGGGTGAGCGTGCACTACCGGCCGCTGCACCAGATGACGTTCTACAGAGAGCGCCTGAAAAGCCCAACGGACGCCTTCCCAGAAGCCGACGCGGCGTTTGCGTCCATGCTGTCGCTTCCGCTGCATCCTGGGTTAACAGACACGGACGTCGATGACGTGATCGACGCGGTACTCAGTACCGTGGAGGCGCGGCGTGCCTAACGGCCTGCCGGCCTGGGTTGAACGCCCCGCCGCCGCTGTGGCGCTGACGCTTCTGCTGGTGCCGGTCCTGCTGCCGGTTGGTCTGGCGGTGGCGACGACGTCGCGCGGGCCGGTGTTCTATCGTCAAGTGCGCGTTGGTCTTGGCGGCGTGCCGTTCGTACTGCTTAAGTTTCGGACGATGCGTGAAGGCTCAGGTGGGCCGTCGGTAACCGCCGGTGGGGACGCCCGCATCACAGCCGTGGGCCGGTTTTTGCGGCGCAGCAAGCTTGACGAACTGCCGCAGCTGGTCAATGTGATGCGCGGCGAGATGGCGTTTGTCGGACCACGGCCTGAAGTCCCCAAGTTTGTCGAACGGTGGCCTGGTTGGGCCGCACCGCTGCTGACCGTGCGGCCAGGCATCACGGACCCAACGAGTGTCGCCTGGGCCAACGAGGAAGCATCCTTGGCGAGCCAGGATGACGTTGAAACGTACTACGTGGAGACGTTGATGCCACACAAGCTTGAGGCGAGCATGGCCTACCTGAAAACAAGGACGCCTTGGCGGGACGTTCGGGTGTTGTGGCAGACCGCGGTGCGCCTAATCGGACCGGCGGCGGGAAAGAAATAAAAAGCGCCCCCACACCTGTAGGGGCGCTTCAAGGATGCGACGATGACGGGTTTAGGCAGAACTTGCGTCCTTACGTTCACCGGTCCACGCGCGGGTGGTGCCGAGTTTAGGCAGGATCCAGTAGTCCAGGCCGTAGTAACCCGCGACGCGCCAAGCCAGCACAATCCAGGTCGCCAGAATGAGCATGACGGGGTTGCTCGACAGGGTGCCAGCCAGCAGGAATGCGGCGTTCATGAGCCCGCCCAAGAAGGCGCTGACGCCCGTAAGGAAGCCCACGATCAGGGCGATGCCCACCAAGACCTCACCGAACGCGACCAGGTGGCTCATCAGCCAAGCGTTCGGCAGGAACAGGTTCTCGATCATCCAGGCGTACCAGCCCGTCACGCTGGGCTGATCGTCACCAGCGCGGCTTAAGGCGCCGCCGAGGTAACCGCGAACAGCCCCTCCGGCTTCAGGACCGACCCATGAGCCACTGCCAACCGAGGTAGATACGGACGATCGTCCAGAACGGGGCCGATGCCTTGGAGGCAAAAATGGCCTTGCTCACTTGCGGTTCGGGATAATGCATGGTGCCGGTCATAAGCTGCTCCCTTCAAATGTCATTTTGACAACATTGGTCATCTAACGTCATGGACGAATTTCACACGACATTTGACCTGGACGCGTCCGATTCTTTTTGTTAGCGAATTTATGACGCAAGGGCTTCGTCGACAAGTTCGCCGACGCGTTTGGCGTCCGCACGCCCCTGCGATCGCTGCATCACCTGGCCCACAAAAAACCCACGCAAGCCGGTCTTACCGCCCTTAAACGCCTCCACCCGGTCAGGATGTTCGGCCAGCACTTCGGTGACCCACGCCTTCAGTGCCGCGTCATCCCCAAGCTTTTCAAGGCCTAGGTCTTGCATGAGTACGGCGGGATCTTGCGGGTCGTCCACCAGCACGCCAAGCATCTGGCGTGCCGCCGCCGCGGTCACCCGGTCTTCATGGAGCAGTTTCAGCAGGTTCGTAAACGTCCCCGAATCCCAAGCCAGCTCGCCAAGTGGGCGGCCCTGCTGCACGCGCGGAAGCTCGTTTAGCAGCCAGTTCGCTGCAAGGGCCGCCGGTAAGCCAGCCGCCACCGCATCCTGCACCCAGCCGGCAAGTTGGTCGTCGCCTGCCAAACGGACGGCGTCGGCATCATCCAACCCCTCGGCCTGCAACGCCTCAAAGCGCTTGCGTGCTTCGGGCGTAAGCGACGCCACCATGTCCGGGGTTCGGTCAACAAAGTCTGAAGCTTGTGGTGTTTTCTTCGGTTTAGGCTGCGTTCGTACCGGCTCCACCTGGCGTGTGCGTTTCTGCCAACCGTCCTTAAGGGTCACAATCCGCACGAACACCAAGTCACCCTCGGGTGCGCCTGGATCCTTCCAGAAGTACCCTTGCCGCTCAAACTGAAAGCGCACGTCAGCATCTTGTACGGCAGCGTAAGGCTCTACAAAGCCGCTACGGACCTGCAGGGAGTCTGGGTTGATTAGCTCACCAAGCGGCTGGCTTAAGTCCGGCTGGGCATCCTGAAATAGGGGGTTGACCAGGTGGAAGACCGCTGGAATGCCGGTTGCGTGGTCCACCCAGTGGATGACGCCTTGCGGCTTGCCTTCGGCTTCGGGCACAACCTCGACAGTCACGCCCTCCACACGGTCATCGCGCACCTCAACGTCGGTGCAGCGCACCAGCGGCCCGTGACGTAACCGCACGACCGCGCCGGGCGCGAGGCGTTTCCAACCCTTCGGGGCGTCAACCGCCACGTCGTCGCGTTCCACCCATAACCGATCGCCCATGCTCAGTGACCGGGAGCCCTCCATCGGCACGTCGTGAGGCCACAGCGACGCTTCAAGGGTGGCCGCTGGGGCGGGCCCCTCAAACCGCAGCGGGATCGGATCTAAGACCGCCATGGTGCGAGGGGCGACCTCGTTGAGGTCGTCACGTACGGCTGAATCAAGCAACTCGACCGGCGTGCTGGCGTTGGTTTTGGTGATTCCGACCCGGCGGGCGAACTCTCGCACGGCCGAGGGTCGAATGCCACGCCGCCGTAACGCCGCGAGCGTCGGCATGCGCGGGTCGTCCCAGCCACGCACGTGACCATCCTCCACCAGCCGCAGTAACTGGCGTTTGCTCACCACCGTGTGCGCCAGGTTCAAGCGCGCGAATTCGATTTGCCTCGGTCGTGGTGGGTCGAACAGGCGCGCGACCAACCAGTCGTAAATCTCGCGGTTGTTCTCAAACTCGAGGGTGCACAGACTATGCGTCACGCCCTCTAGGGCGTCTGAAAGGGGGTGGGCAAAGTCGTACAGCGGGTAGATGGGCCAGGCGTCCCCGGTGCGGTAGTGGTGCGCCCGCCGAATGCGGTAGAGCACCGGGTCGCGCATGATCATGTTCGGGCTCGCCAAGTCGATCTTCGCGCGCAGCACGTGCGAACCGTCAGGAAACTCACCGGCACGCATTTTGTGGAAAAGCGTCAGGTTTTCTTCAACCGACCGGTCGCGAGCGGCGCTGGCCACGCCGGGCGTGGTGACCGTCCCGCGGGTTTCGCGAATCTCTTCCAGGCTACGGTCGTCTACGTACGCGTCGCCCATCTCAATCAAACGCACCGCCAACCCAAACAACGTTTCAAAGTAGTCGCTGGCGAAGCGCTTACGTTTCCACGAAAAACCCAGCCAGGCAACATCTTGCTCGATCGCATCGACGAAACGAGGGTCTTCGGTGGTGGGGTTCGTGTCGTCAAAACGAAGGTTGGTTTCGCCCTGGTAGTCGTTCGCGACACCAAAGTCAAGGCAGATCGCTGTGGCGTGACCGATGTGCAGGTAGCCGTTGGGTTCCGGTGGGAAGCGCGTCACAACGGTGTCAAACCGTCCGGCTTTGAGGTCCTGGTCGATGTGTTGGGTAATGAAGTTGGGTGCGACCTCGCGGTCGGCGTTCGGGTCGGTCGCCATGGCGTGTCAGTCTAACGCCGACAGCTTAGAGGCGCCCCATCAGGCTGAGCAAGAAGAAGCCGACCGGCAGGCCGATCAGGTGCGAGTCGATGCGGTCGAGCACGCCGCCTTGGCCTGGTAGGAACAGGCCCGTGTCTTTCACGCCCGCCCAACGTTTGATGAGGCTTTCGAACAGGTCGCCTGCCTGCGAGAAGGCCGCGACAATGAGCCCGAAGGCGAGCAGGACCGCCGGCTCGGGGCTGGGCAGTGAGAAGGCCGCGAACACCGCGTGGGATACCGGTAGTGCGATGGTGGCGAGGAGCAGCCCACCCGCAGCCCCTTCGATGGTTTTTGAAGGGCTTAAATGCCGCATGAACGGCGTCCGGCCGAAGAACTTCCCGGCGAGAAACGCCCCGACGTCACTCGCGATGACCGCTAGCGCGGGAAGCAGCACGTTGACCAAGCCAGCACTCGGGTCGGGGCTTGAGCGCAGTGTCAGCATGAAACTCAAAAAGGTGGGGATCCACAAGTACCCAAGGAGCGAGTAGACGATGGTGGGGAACGGGTCGCGAATGCGACGGCCGAGACTGATGACCATCATCATGATCACGAACGCGAGCGTCAATTGGGAACGGTCAGGGTACGCAAACCATGCGGTGGTGAGCCCCAGCGGATCGTCGTCCGGCAGGGACGCAGGTACCAGCAAGATGACCATGGCCAGCAGGCCGTCGCGGTGGACGCCGACACCGCGTAGGCGCAGCATGGAGGCGTACTCGAGGACACCGAAGATGGCCAGGTAGAGATAGAGGGGAATGAGGGCATAAGGCCCCAAAAGTCCCGCTGCGATCGTCACCACAAAGGCGATGAACGCCCATGCAGCACGAACCCGCGTGGCAGGCGGGTTCGTGTGCTTTTGGGTGTTTGTGGTGACCTTGGGGACGTTAGACCTCCAAGATTTCGGCTTCTTTACGTTTAATCCGCTCGTCGATATGGGCCGCCACGTCATCCGTCATTTTTTGGACGTCGGCTTCGCCGCGACGCAGGTCATCTTCGGTAATCTCGTGGTCTTTCTGTAACGCCGTCAGCTCGTGGTTGGCGTCGCGCCGAATGTTGCGCACGGCGACCTTGGCCTCTTCACCCATGGCCTTGACGGTCTTGACGAGCTCACGCCGGCGTTCATCGTTGAGTGGCGGTACGGTGATGAACACAGCATCCCCCTGGTCGTTCGGGTTGAAACCCAAGTCCGACTCGCGGATGGCACGCTCAATTTCACCGATGGCGCTCTTGTCGAACGGCGTAATCACCAGCGTGCGAGGGTCGGGGCTGCTGATGCTCGCGATCTGGTTGAGCGGCATGCTGGCACCGTAGTAATCCACGGACACGCGGTCCAGCACGGCCGGGTTGGCCCGTCCAGTACGCACCGTCGCAATGTGGCTTTCGAACGATTCGTACGACTTGTCCATGCGTTGCTTGGCGTCTTTGAGTACGTCGTCCATGGCGGACCTCCTCGTGGGGTAAGCGGGTGGTTTCGGTGTTTGCGGACGCAGTTTACCGCGTCTGTGACACGCGCCGAGACGCGAGGTAACGCCTTACGCGAAGGTGGTTTCGCTCTCGGGTGCGATGCGGGTACCGACCGCCTCGCCTGCCAGTAGGCGCTGCAAGGCACCTTCTTGAAAGACATCGAACACGTGCACGGGCATGCCTCGCCCCATGCACAAACTGATGGCGGTTGCGTCCATGACTTTAAGGTCTTTGTTCAACACATCCAAGTACGAAAGAGACGCGTACTTGCGGGCATCCGGATTCGTTCTTGGATCATCGTCGTAGACGCCATCGACGGCGTTTTTGGCCATGAGGACCGCCTCAGCGTCGATCTCAAGCGCCCGCAAGGCAGCGGCCGTATCGGTCGTAAAGAAGGGGTTGCCGGTCCCACCGCCAAAGAGCACCACGCGCCCCTTCTCGAAATGCCGCAAGGCACGACGGCGGATGTACGGTTCGGCCACCTCCTGCATACTGATGGCCGACATGACGCGGGTCGTCACCCCCTGGCTTTCCAGGGCGTCTTGGAAGACCACGGCGTTCATGACGGTTGCGAGCATGCCGACGTAATCTGCTGTGGCTGGATCCATGCCGGCGCCTTGCTGGGCGCCGCGCCAAAAGTTGCCAGCACCAATGACGACAGCCAATTCAACGCCGCGGCTTTGCGCCGCGGCGATTTCGGTAGCCAAACGTTTGGTGGCGTCAGGATCGACGCCGAACGCGCCACTCCCCGCCAGGAATTCGCCTGACAACTTGAGGAGGGCCCGTTTCACTGGGTTACTCCCCGATGGCGATACGGTGGAACGAACCGATTTGGATGTTTTCGCCGATGGTGGCCACGGACTCTTTGAGGAGTTCACCCACCGTCATGCTGTCGTCTTTCACGTACGGCTGCTCAAGCAGGCACGCCTCCGCGAAGAACTTATCCAGGCGACCTTCCACCATCTTCTCGACGATGTTTTCAGGTTTGCCTTCCTCAAGGGCTTCCTTGCGGAGGGCTTCGCGCTCGGCTTCGACCACAGCAGGGTCGAGGTCTTCGCGGGATGTGGCGCTCGGGTTGGCCATCGCGACGTGGATGGCGATGTTGCGGGCCAACTCTTGGAATTGTTCGTTGCGGGCCACGAAGTCGGTCTCGCAGTTGAGCTCGACGATGACGGCGATCTTGCCGTTGTGGTGCAAGTACTGGCCGACGAAGCCTTCCGAGGCCTCACGGTCGGCTTTCTTTGCGGCCTTGGCGATCCCGCGTTCACGCAGTAAGTTTGCGGCCTGCTCAACGTCGCCGCCGGTTTCTTCCAGCGTGTTTTTGACGTCCATCATGCCGGCACCGGTCATGGCCCGAAGCTTTTTGATGTTCTCCATGCTGACGCTCATTGGTCGTTGCCTCCGTGTGGGTTGGGTTTACGCCTCGGCGGGTTTGGCTTCTTCGTCGCTGCTGCTATCGGGCTCACTGGTTTCAGCGTCCGCTTCAACTGGAGCGTCGCCCTCTGGTGCGCTGGCTTCGGTTGCCTCGCTTGCTGCAGCAGGCTCATCGGTTGGCGCGTCCACGCCACCTTTGACCTCCACGATGGCGTCGGCGAGCGCGCCGGCAACAAGCTGGATGGAGCGAATCGCGTCGTCGTTACCCGGGACGATGTAATCCAGCACGTCCGGATCTGAGTCGGTGTCAGCCAGTGCCACAGCCGGGATACCGAGCTTGTTGGCTTCATCGGCTGCGATTGCTTCCTTCGCCGGGTCGATGATGAAGATGGCGTCCGGTAGGCGCGTCATCTCACGGATGCCGCCCAAGTAACGCTGCAGGCGCTGCAGTTCCTTGCCAAGGTCGATTTGTTCTTTTTTGTTGTAGCGCCGTACCGAGCCGTCTTCGAACATCTCTTCGAGCTGCTTCAGGCGCTCAACGCGTTTGCGAATCGTCTTGAAGTTGGTCAGCAAACCACCCAACCAACGCTCGTTGACGTACGGCATGCCGCAGCGTTTCGCCTCGGCAGCAAGGATTTCTTGCGCTTGCTTTTTGGTGCCGACGAACAGGATGGTGCCACCGCGGGCGGCCACGTCCTTGAGGTAGTCCAGCGCCTTTTCGCTTTCCACCAACGTCTTTTGCAGGTCGATAATGAAAATGCCGTTGCGCTCGGCGAAGATGTAACGCTTCATCTTCGGGTTCCAGCGTTTCGTTTCGTGTCCGAAGTGCACGCCGGCTTCAAGCAGTTGTTTCATTCCAAGGTAGGGCATGGGGCCTCCTGAGACGGGACGTTGGGCTAGGATTCGCCACCCGCGAGGTTCGTGGGGGCCGTGGCTTGCGGATGGCGGCGGACGTCCCGCTGCCGCGCCTCCGTTCAAGCCGGACGAGTGTACCAGATGATGCTGTCGCGCGTCGCGCAGTTACGGGTTACAGGCCGAGGTCGTCAGCAAGGTTCGTCAGGCTGGGATCCAACTCTGCCGCTCGTTGCACGGCATTGCGGGCCTGCTCAACGTCCCCTGGATAGCCTCGCTCCAGCAAGGCGCGGGCGAGAACGACCCACGCGTCAGCACGCTCGGGTGGCAGCAGCGACCCCTTGCGGGCAGGCTCCACCGCTGCGGCCGACTGGCCTACCGCAAGGTACGCCTCTGCGAGGTAGGTAAACAGGGCCGGCGCGAACAATGCGGCATCGTCCCGTGTGGCTTGCTGCAACGCAGCCACGGCCTGCTCGGGCTCACCGCACTGGATGCGGGTGATGCCAAGGCGACCAAGCAGGAGTGGCGCATCGGGTGAAAGTTCCGTGGCGCGCTCCATGGCGATCAATGCCGCTTCGCAGCTTCCGCGCAAAAACTCGACATCCCCAAGCAACGCAAACGCTTGGGCGTTACTTGGATCGCGTGTTGCTGCGGCCTCGAGTGCCGAGCGTGCTGCATCGAGGTCATTGAGGTCACGTTGCGCGCGACCTAAATTCAAGTACACCCGGGCCTTCTCTGCATCGTCCATGACCGCACCTTCGTCGCGCATCCGGTCGATCGCCGTCTGAAGCGCCTCGGCGGCAGCGGCGGTGCTGCCGACATCGAGCAACACGAACCCTTCGACTGCGTGCGGGCGTGGGTCGTCTGGATTGAGTTGTTTGGCGACGTCGGCGGTTTCCAGTGCGTCGTTAAGGGCTGTCTGGTCAAGCCCGTTGCGCGTCGCATCTGCCCGGTACGAAAGGGCAAGCTCCACGAGTGGTTCTAAGGCTTGGCCTGACGCCAACACGGCCTGCCGGTGGGTGGTGACCGCGCCTTGCGTGTCCCCCAAGCATCGCTGCGCCCGGCCTAGGCCAACCAAGGCCGTCACGTCTCCTGGGTTCTCCTCGAGCGCGTCTTGGTACGCGAACTCGGCAAGGTTGCACTCCCCACGACCGAGGTAAAACGCTCCCTCGTCAACGGGGTTCGTGGTGTCCTGGGCGAATGCCAAGCCCAGCCACGCGAGCGTGGCGAGCGCGACCGTCCAGGCGAACAAACGTGAATGCAACCGAATCACCGCAACCTTCCTTTCTCTTGTGCGCACCTTACCGGATGCAGCGCCCTTGGCGTGCCGGTCTGACGGACGTAAATTGTCGCCTCATACGGCCGCATGGCCCGCTAAAGTGCTACGTTAGCGTCCGAATTTCGGCGCGCTTTTTCGCGCCATGGAGGCTGCCTGCGCTGCCATGAAACGTCTGAATCCGTCGCTGCCAACCCTGACGTGGATCGCCCTTGCCGCCAACTTTATTGTGATCTTGCAAGGCGCTGTGGTGCGCATCACGCACTCCGGCGACGGTTGCGGCCGTAGTTGGCCGCTGTGTTACGGCGACATCATTCCTGTGGGTGCTGCGACGGAAACCATGATTGAGTTTTCGCACCGGCTTCTTTCCTTGGGCGTCCTCATTATTGGCGTTTGGATGTGGCGGAAGGCCCGGCGTGTCCGCGACGAAAATCGCGGGGTTTACGTCTTCAGTGTGGCCGCCTTCGTGTTCTTGATCATCGAATCCCTCTTCGGGGCGGCCCTGGTTGTGTTTGCCCTCACGGGTGACAACGACTCGGTGCTTCGTGCCGTCGTCAATGCGGCACACATGGTGAACGCCATGCTGCTCATGAGCACACTCGTGGGTGCGGTCGTGTACGCGCGTGGTGCGGCCCAGTGGCCGGTAAGGCTGCGGGCCCAAAGGCTGCTCACCGGGACGCTTGCCCTGGCGTTTGTGGGCATGCTGGTGGTCATGTTCTTCGGCAAGATTGCCGCCATGGGCAACACCATTTTCCCGGAGGCGAGTGAAAGCCTGGCAGCGGGACTGGCAGCGGACTTCAATCCTGAGTCGCATTGGATGATCCGCATCCGTATTCTTCATCCCATCATTGCGGTTGGGGTAGGCATCTATCTGTTCATCAGCCTGGGGTTTGGCTGGTGGCTTAAGCCCGTCCGTGAAGCCCGGCCACTCGCGCAGGCGCTGTTTGGCGTGTACATCGCCCAACTCGCGATCGGCACGGTCAACTGGGCGTTGCTCGCGCCCGCCGCGTTGCAGCTGATTCACCTCGGTATGGCCGTCGTGGCGTTCGTGCTGCTGTCGGCCATGTCGCTCGTCATGCTTGGTTCAGACGCACCGCTGCGCACCGCGCGGTTGGCTGTCCGGCAACCGCTGGGGAGGGCTGGATGACCACCGAGGCGGTCGCCACGCGGGCCACCTGGCGTGACTACTTGGTGCTCACCAAGCCCAAGGTCATCAGCCTTCTGCTGGTGATTGCGGTGACGCCCATGTTCGTCGCGGCCGACGGTTGGCCAGGTTTGGTACCGCTCCTTGGCGTCCTGGCAGGGGGCTACATGGCCGCCGGTGCGGCAGGCGTGTTCAATATGGTGTACGACCGCGATATCGACAAGCGGATGCGCCGCACGGCCAGCCGACCGATCGCCGAAGACCGCATTCCGCTCACGAACGCCGTGCTTTTCGCGGTGGCTCTCACCGTCGGCTCAGCCTTAGTGCTCATCATCACCGCCAATCTTCTGGCGGCCCTGCTCGCCTGGGCGGGCATCGCCTTTTACGTGCTGATCTACACCATGTGGTTGAAGCGAAGCACGTGGCATAACATCGTCATCGGCGGTGCGGCCGGCGCCATCCCGCCGTTGGTGGGTTGGGCTGCCGTGACCGGAGACCTAAGTCTGCTGGCGTGGTTGTTATTCACGCTGGTGTTCATGTGGACCCCCATGCACTTTTGGGCGCTTGCACTCATGATCAAAAAAGACTACGAGGCCGTGGGGGTACCCATGGCACCAAGCGTGATCGGCGAAAAGGCCACCATGCTGCAAATCGTCATGTACACCGTACTGACGGCCATGCTGACGTTCATTCCGTTCGCCCTGAATGAATTCAGCGTGATGTACCTGCTCGCTGCGTTGGCCCTCAACCTATTCCTGGCGTTTCGGGTTGCGTCGCTGTGGCGGGCCGTGCAGGCAGGTGGAGGCGTCGACAAGGCCACCGCGCTTCCGCTGTACCTCTACTCCATGCTCTACCTGGCGCTGATTTTCGTCAGCATGGCCGTCGACCGCACCTTCTTCGCGTGACCGTGGACGTGCACCGTTGATCGCCGCCATGCTCAAGCCGCGCCTGTGGCCTTGGCACCTGGTCGTCTTGGCTGTGGTGATCACATTCACCCAGTTCGGCTTTTGGCAGCTGGACCGTCACGGCCAAAAGGCCGCCGCCAACGCGTTACTCCTGGAGCGGCTCGCCGCAGAACCAGAGCCGCTACTGGCAGCCTTGGGGCGCTACGATCCCGACGCGCCTGACGAGGCCGCGAATGCCGCGACCCACCGGCCGGTCGTGTTCACAGGCCAGTTCGCGGCGGACGGTGGGCTACTGCTTCGGTCCCAGAGTTACCTCGATCGACCGGGCTACCACGCCATCACCCCCTTTAAGCCCGACGGCAGTGACCAATGGATCCTTGTTGATCGCGGTTGGGTGCCGTACGACCTCCAAGCCGACATCGTCACCGACTGGTCACCCCCCAGTGGCCCAGTACGGATTGAAGGGCGCCTCATGCCCGAACGCGACACGCCGGTCGGGCCGCTGGCGGTATTCGCACCACGCGACCCTCCCACAGGACCGCTTGAGACCATCGCGCGCGTGGACGTCGACCGCCTGCAACCCCAGTACCCGCAGCCCCTCGAACCGTTTTACGTGCAGGTAAGCGCCATTGAGCGCCTTAGCGGGGAGGCTGCCAGCACCGGCCGGCTACCCATCGTGCGTGACGCACCCGAACCCGACCCTGGGCCGCACCTCGGGTACGCCTTTCAGTGGTTCAGTTTCGCGATCATCGGCCTGGTGGGCTACGTGCTGTTGCTGAAGTCCAGACTCAAGCAGCGACAAGCAGACCGTTAACGCGCCTCGGCGACCGCCTTTTGTAGCGTCTCCATCAACGACTCAAAGGGGGTGACGAACTTGTCGACCCCTTCGGCCTCCAGTTGCGCCGTCACGGCGTCCAGATCAATCCCGAGGGCTGCCAGCTTTGCCAGCCGCTCACGGGCGTCGCTCAGCCCAGCGGTAATGCGGTCCGCCGGTTCACCATGATCCCGGTACGCCTCCAGCGTCCCCACAGGCATCGTGTTGACCGTGTCAGGGCCGATGAGCGGCTCGACGTACATGGTGTCGACGTAATCAGGGTTTTTCGTGCCGGTTGACGCCCAAAGAAGGCGTTGCGGCCTTGCCCCTTGCGCCGTCAGCGCCTGCCATTCAGGGGTGGCGATCCGCTCAAGGTAGTCCGCGTAGGCAACCTTGGCGTTATCCACCGCAATCCGACCTTTAAGGGCGTTGGCATCGTTCGCCTCAGCGCCACCCGCAGCCGCGATGGCGTCCAGTTGCGGGTCGATCGCCACGTCAATGCGGCTTAAGAAAAACGACGCGACCGAGGCGACGTTGGCGTCCTTGCCCGCATCCACGCGGCGCTTAAGGGCCTCCATGTACGCCTGGTGCACCTCGATATAACGGCCTAAGCCGAACAACAACGTCACGTTCACCGGAATGCCAAGTTCAATCAACTGCGCGATGGCTGGCACGCCAGCAGCGGTCCCGGGCACCTTGATGAACACGTTGGGCCGGTCAACCTTTGCGAACAGGCGCCGGGCTTCCTCAACTGTGCCGTCTGTATCGTGCGCGAGCTTAGGGCTGACCTCGAGGGACACCCAGCCGTAGCGACCGTCCGACGCATCAAACTGCGGCCGGAAGACATCCGCAGCGCGTGCGATGTCCTCCACCACCAACGTTTCATAAATTTCGTCCACCGTGTGCCCAGCGGCTGCCAGTGCGGCAATCGCGCTTTGGTAGTCCGCCGTTTGGGCGATGGACTTCTCAAAAATGGCAGGGTTGCTTGTGACGCCGCGAACCGCATCTTCGGACACGAACCGTTCAAGCGTGCCGTCCTCCAACCAGGAACGACGGATTTCATCCACGTAGACCGATTGGCCGAGCTCAGGAAGACGTGCGAGTGGGTTCATTCGAGAACTCCTTTTCAAGGTCAGGCTTAGGGCTCACGGGGCTCTGACGCCCCTTGACGGCACCCGCGTAGCCTACCGGTTTGCCGCGCTGGTCGCCCAACGTGGGGCGGACAGGCGATGCGGGTTTTGGGGCCGAGCGGGTGTGCAACCGGACGACATCCACGCCGGTGGGACGGTCCAGAGGCCGCAAGCGTCGCTCTTCTGCCCGCAGCATCTCCTGGCGCTCAGCCGCCAGGCGACCCTTGCGGCGGGCCATCACCGCCTCGCCGGTCATCCGGACGGTCGCAGCCGCGCCCACAAGCAGCGGCAGCCAAGCGGCGGCCCAACCGAACTGGTAGAGCACAAAATCGGTGGCGATCCAAGACCCTGCGGCACCGAACACGAAGCGCAGTGCAGGAGAGTGCAGCGGGCGCCAGCGCATGGTCTTCATGAGAGGGCTGTCACCGTCACGTCGACGCGTGCGGCCCCTAAATGCTGCCGTACGGTCAGGGTCGTAATGCAGCCTGTCAGGTCCCCTTCGCCATCACGGTCGTCGCGAATGAGCCCCAAGCCAGGCGTGACGTCCGGTAGCGACCGTGTGCCCATTTTGCGCGTGTAGGTCCGGTCGGGTTGTAGGACGTCGAGGAGTGGCTTGACCGCCCCAAACTTCGCGTCAGCGTCCAGCAGGTTTCGTTTCGGTCGCCACATGTCCACCTCAATGCGGCAGCGTTCGATCGGCTCAGGTGGGGCTTTGGGCGTGAGTTTCGCCAGGCCGATCATGCGCAGTTCATCACGCAGCATCCGGTACCGCTGCGCATGCATCCGCATGAGCTGATTCGGCCCAGGGAGCAGCATGTCGTCAAATTGCAGCGTCCAAACGCCCTCGGCCATGCCGGGAGAATAACGCTCGCGCGGATTTAGAGCGGCTCTTGCAATGCCTCGAGGGACGATTCGAGGCGGTCAGCCAACGGTTCAAGCCCCGCCAACCGCAGCGCATCGGCGGTGGCGAAGATGGGTGTTTGCAGACCGCGGGCGTCCAGCAAACTGCCGTGACCGCCCACGAGCGAACCGATGCGGGTGACGTACTCCCACGCCTGGGTGCTTTCCGTTTCCGTGGCCACCGTCAACCATCCCAGCATCGCGCCAATCTCGCCATCCAGGTCGCCGGTTTCGCGAAGCAGCCGGGCCGCTTTTTGTTGGTACGCACGTTTTTCGTCGACATGCTCATGGGACGCGAGGTTGGCGAGATGGAGCGTGGCTGCCCCTTCAAGCCAACGGTGGTCGTCCACAGCCGCAAGATCTTGGGCTTCATGCAGTCGCGCGACCGCGTCATCGACACGGTCGGTTTGTGCCTCAATGGTGGCCAGGTTGAGTTGCGCTGCCGCGATACGTTCGGTGTCCTCAAGCGCTAAGCGCAACTCCAACGACTCGGCGAACGGTGGTTCGGCCAACTCCGGTTGTCCGAGCATCAGTCGGCACGCCCCGATCGCGTTGAGCACGTCTGAGCGCACCGTGGCGCTCAGGTTCTCCGCTGCCGACGCCAAACCGCGCTCAAGTTGGTCTAAAGCACCCTCCACATCGCCCAGCTGGGCGCGTGGGCGCCACAAGTCCGCAGCCAACGTCAGGCTGGCGGTCGGATGCGTCTGCATGGTTCGGTCGATCAAACCCGAGAGGAAACGCTGCCGGTCGCGCACCCACTCCTTGAGGCGGCCACGCTCCTCGGTACCGTGCGCCCGCGCCAACGGGTGAATCTTCTGGCTCACCCAGGACAGCATGCGTTCGTCCACCTCGTCGCGCTGGCCGTTTGCATGCAACCGCTGCAGAATCCACCAGCGCACCCCGGACGCGGCGTGGTACCGCGTGCGTTCACGCGCATCCAGGCTTGAGGCCACAAGGTTGCGGTCCTCAAGCCACTTCAGTCGCGTCAAACATTCCTCGTAGGTGACGTTCAAGATGGCCCTCAAGTCCTCAGCGGTGATGTCGCCTTGCGCTGAAGCCATGACCGCCATCAGGTCGTTGTGGACCGGATCAAGCCCTTCCAGACGCGGCCGCACGATCGCTTCAAAGGACTGGTGGTGCGCATCCAAAAAGCGGCTGTTCGCCGTCAGGCCGGCCGCTAGGTTGTCACCAAACCGTTCCAAACCATCAAGGCCAAACTCGGCAATTTGAAAGCCGGCCAGTGCCAAGGCGGCGGGGTTGCCTTCGAGTCGATCCGCCAGCGTGCGTAGGCGTTTGACGCCCGAGGTGGCGTTGCCGCCGTGCCGTTCGATGGAGGCTTGCAGCAACGCGAGTGCGGGCGGTGTGACGTGGTCTCCATCGTCCGCGGTCTGCAGGCCCCCCAAGCGCACGTGAATGCCGCTTGGATGCCGCCACGGGGCGGTGCCGCTTGCGAGGACAGTCAATTCGGGCTGCTCTTTCAGGAGGCGGGCCACACCGCGTTCAAGGTCTTGCTGCAAGGCGGGCTCGACGTCGTCCAGCCACAGCAGCGTTGCGCCGCCTGCAAGGCTGGCCGAAATGCGTTCAAGGGGATGCTGTTCATCGAGCGTGGTTGCCGCCTGGGTCGCTGCTCCCCGGTTGAGTTCGCGTTCCACGATCGACCAGGCCGTCTCAGGGTCACCAATACCGCGCAGCGAGGCTCTGGCGGACAGGACGCCAAGGCGTGTCACGGTCGATTGGTAGGCCTCCATCGCCACGCGCGATGACCCAGCGCCGGGCGGGCCAGAAATCGATACCAAGCGCGTTGCGGTGTCTTCGAGGGCGTTGGTGGCACGCCAAAGTTCCTGCTCGCGTCCGAACAAAGGCAACGCTTGCGTTTGCCCAAGCGTGGTGTCTTGCTGCTCAACGTTGGCCAGGCGTTCAATGAGGCGTGTGACGCGTTCGGATGGGGGTTCGTCAACGAAACGTTTGGCGTCGGCGGCGTAGCGCTCGTAGGCCATGCGGGCGTCCTGGTGGCGGTTGAGGGCCACCAACAGGTCGATGAGGCGCTCGTGGGTCTCAAGGTCCCATGGGGCAGCGCTGACGACGCCGGCGAGCAGGTCGATGGCCACCTCTGGCTGCCGATCGTTGAGGGCGCCCTCAGAAGCACGTTTGTGCGCGCGGACGACCTGTTCGCCGAAGCGTTCACGTTCTTGTTCGAGCCAGGTGTTGAAGTCCGCCGCGTCGTTCAGTGCAAGCCCGTCGGCAAGCGTCCATGACTCGTGGGGGGCGATGGGGGGCCGACCGATCGGTGGGTCGGTTTGGCTCCAATCGCGGTGCCGTGCAAAGTCGGTCTGTTGAAGGTAGCGGTCAGCGAGCCATAAATGGGTGCGGTCGCTTTCGATGGGGATGTGCAGGGTGTTCCTGAGGTGGGATAGGAGCACGCGCAGGTTGTTGCGTTGGGCGCTGAGTTCTTTCTCGGGCCAGAGCAGCGTCATGGCGCGTTCACGTGACAGGGGTGGTTCTTCAACCGTCAGGAGTAGCAGTAAGGGGATGGCTTTGGCGTACCGCAACTTCTCGATTGGGCCGTCTGGCCCCCAGAGTTGCGCTGGGCCGATCGCCCTAAATTGTGGCGGGGTAGACGGCGTGTTGGACGACGTATGCGGCATTGCGCGATGCTAACGAAAACAGCGAATCATTGCATTAGCAAAAATGCTCCGCAAGCATACTCATTTGCTAATGAAATATGGGTTGGCACTCGCGCAGCGTCCTGATGGCGTACAATTTCCGGATGCCCGCAAGCGCCACCACCAGCCGCACCTTGCCTGCCTACCTGCGAAACCGTGGCCTACGCAAACCGGTGAACTTTCGTTGGCGCCTCCTGCGCTATTTGTTGGGTATCGCCTCGCTCGGACTGGCCATCGCCGTGATGTTGTCCGCCGGGATCGGCCTCGGCCCATGGGACGTGTTCCACCAAGGCCTCGCCCGCACCCTCGGGCTCACCTTTGGGCAGGTGCTCGTCGGGGTTGGCTTCGCCATTCTGGCGGTCGCTTGGCTGACCACCCGTGAGCGGCCCGGACCCGGCACGTTCATCAACATGATCCTGGTCGGGCCGAGCGTTGACCTCTACCTACGGAGCGGCTTGGTGCCCAGCCCGGAGAGTTGGTGGCTTGGCGCCATCCAGATGGTCGTGGGCACGGCACTCGCAGGACTCGGTGCTGGCCTGTACATCAGCGCCCGCTTTGGTGCCGGTCCACGTGACACGTTCGTGCTTGGTTTAGCGCGGGTGTTCGGCCGTTCGATTCGGGTGGCACGGACCGGACTGGAGATCACCGTGCTCATCCTGGGTTGGCTTTTGGGTGGTACCGCCGGCGTCGGAACCTTGCTCTTCGCTGTCCTCATCGGCCCCTTCATGCAGGCCAGCGTCCGTACGTTCGGCCGGTTCGACCCACGCAAGGTTCAACGCGCGCCGTAACCCCCACGCGCCTCTTCAAGACCCACGGCTTGCACCTGCCCCTCCGGCGTGACCGCCAGCTCGACACGCTGTAGTGGGTACACCGCAGGACCTGCCACCGCACGTCCCGCCTGCTGCGGGTCAAACACACTCAGGTGGCAGCGACACACCAGCTGCGGACCGTCGGTGCGGTGGTTGAAGGCAAACGCGATCGCTTCGGTATCGCGGTTGAGTTGCACCGCACAACCTAAATGCGTGCAAATCCGACTAAAGGCCGCTAGGTGGACGCCATTAACGTCCAGCGAGCCTGGAATCGGCCCAGGTAAACGCATGGCAATGGCGGGTTGTGCCGCAAACGCAAAAAGCTGTTCCGTCCAATCGGACGCAAAGCTCGACACGGGCGCCACGTCCACGGGCGTATGAGGCACGAACGACGGCGTAGGGTCCGGCCGGCGCTTAAAAAAGTGCGTGTGGATGGCTTGGTACATTCCCCAGCTGCCAACGCCCGCCGCCAGTAGGACAGGCACACGCCAAATCCACCGGACCACATCCCTCCGCTGGACCTCCTCCTCAAGCTTGCCCTTGAGGTCAGCCTCGCGAGGGTTGGGGTCATCACCGCTCATGGCGCGAAGGTGTCCACCACCCATGACGTCAATGCCGCAATCTCGTCGTCATCCAGCAACGCCTGGTAGCCAGGCATGGTGCCGCGGCCGTACCGAATAATGTTTTCGACATAAGCCGCGCGCGCCACCGATGGGTTACCCGCCAGGACGTTACCGGCGCCGCCCCCACCGTTCGGACCGTGACAGCTGGCGCAACGTGCCTGATAAATCTGTTCGCCTTGCGACACCACCTGCGCTTCACTCGCCACACCAGGCGGTCCGCCCGAGGCCGCAGGTTGCGAGAAGGACAGGGCCACCTCGCTGGGGGTTAGCTCACCCGCCATCACACCGCGTGCAGCGTCAATGAACTCAGGGACCCGGCCGGTGTCCCCGCCACCGTCAAGATGGGCCTGCCAGGCTGTGATGGCACCCTCGTAGTCGCCCACCGAGAAGCGGGCGTTACCCAGAAACAGCGACGCGTTCTGCGGGGCGGTCACCCCGCGCGCTTCGGCTTGTTGCAGCGACCGCTCAAGGAAAGCCACGGCGTCGTCAAGGCGTTCGTTTAAGAACAGCAACTCGCCCACCCGCGCGAGCGCCACTGGGTCGTTGGCATCAAACTCGCTCAACAGCCGAAAGTACGCCTGACCGGCAGGCCCGAGCAGTTCGGCATCCCACAGGCGGGACGCCACCGCCCCAAGATCGTCCGCGTTCGGGTCCGCTTCAAGCGACCGAGCGAACGGCGCCAGATCCCGAAGCAGCGTCAGACGCCCCCGCAGTTCGGGATCGACCGCTGGATCGATCACGGTCGCCAAATCTTCGTACGCGTCAAGCGCCGCCAAGACTTCAACGTTAGAAAGGTAAATTTCGCCGAGCGTGCCAAGCGTCGCTGGGTTGTTCGGCTCACGCAAGCGTGCCTGCTCCAAAAGCACCCGCGCCCGGCCAGGATCATCCTCAAACGTCAGTAAGGCCAGGCGCTGGTACGCCCGCGCGGGTGCGTCCTCGTACTCATTCACCGCCGTCCCGTACGCCTCCATGGCAGAACCGCCATCCTCAGCGTTCCAGTGAATATCGCCGATCTGGGCGTACACCTCACCACTCGGGTTACGTTCCGCCTCACGCAGCAAATCACGCAACGCCTCGCTGGCCGCTAAGTCTTCCTCGAAGGCCGTGACGACCGTGCTGTCCAGCCCCACGCGGGGCAGCACGAACCCGCCTAAGGTGCCCGCAATCAACACCGCACCCGACACGAGCGTCACGGCGCCCCATGGGATGCGACCGGTTGATCGCTTGACGGTCGGTTCACGTCCCGCCAGTTCAGCTTGCCGTGCCTCTAAGGCGCGCAGCACCACCGCGGCCTTGCGTTCGTAACGCGCCCGCAACTCCTCACGCCGTTCGTGCGCTAGGTCGGTGCGAATATCAAGCTCACGAAGCGCGTTTAAGAGCGCATCGCGCTCCTCTTCTAAATCAAGCAGGTCCGGATCGCGTTCGTCAGGAAGTTCGTCCAACTGACGGGCGTCCAGCAGTGGCTGAAGCACCAACCACCCCAAAAGGCCGGTCAGCAGCACCGCGACGATAATGATGACCGTCATGCGTCCGGCCCCGACTTCATGGCCGCCTGGACCCGCGCTAAGTCCTCATCGTTGACGTCATCCAAGGGCGCCCGCGCTTTCGCGAGCCAGCGCGTCATCAGCAGCGCCAACCCAGCAGCACCCGCCACCACGCCCACGACCGGCAGGATCCACACGAACAGGTGAATGCCTTCCCGTGGCGGTTCTAGCAGGACCCAATCGCCGTAACGTTCCTGAAAGAACGCCAGGATTTCATCGTCGGACTTGCCAAGCGCAATCTGATCCCGGATCTCGTTGCGCATTTCGATGCTGATCGCTGAGCTTGAGTCGCCCACCGATTCGGACGTACACGTTGGACAGCGCAATTGGCGGCCAAGTTCAAACACGCGGCTTTCAAGCTCAACGACCCCACCGCTGTCGCCCTGCGCCCATGCCGCCGCCGGTACCGCCAGCAGGACGATCGCCAGCCAACCGAAAACGGCGCGCTTCACGGCGTGCCTCCCGTCAAGGCGAGCACCTGCTCTTCAAGCAGCTCGTACGTGACCGGCCCGGCATGCTTGTACGCCAGCGTGCCGTCCGCCCGAATGAAAAACGTTTCCGGCACACCGAACAGCCCGTACTCAATCGACAGGCTGCTGTCGTCGTCAATGACGTTGGCGAAACCCAAATTGAACTGGTCGATAAAGTCACGACCTTCTTGCTGCCGGCCGCGGTCCTGGGTTTGCACCCCAACGAACAACACCTGCCCGCCAAAATCCTCCCAAGCGGCCTGCAGGTCGGGCGCTTCCTCGTAACAAGGACCACACCACGACGCCCAGAAGTTCACGATCATGGGGACCTCACCAAGGTACGAACCCACGTCCAACGTCGGGCCGAACGAGGCGTGGTACCGCTCGTAGAGAGGTAACTCAAACGCAGGTACTGGACGGTTCAAGCGGGCGC
>CAJXNS010000013.1 GCA_913057165.1 uncultured Trueperaceae bacterium | reverse complement strand
GCGCTTGGGGATTTGGTGCAGGTTGCGAGTGATCTTGGGGTGGTGGAGAAGTCCGGTTCGTGGTTTGCGTATGGGGAGACCCGTTTGGGTCAGGGTAAGGAACGCGCGGCTGAGTTCATTGGCGCGGACGACAGCCTGAAGGCGGAGATTAAACAGCGGGTGCTTGATGCCCTGAAGCCTGACACCGAACCGCAAAGCAATTCTGAAAATGAAGCCAGTGCAAGCAATGAAGAAGAACCTGAGCAGCCCAACGCTGCTTAGGCTCAAACTTCGTTAGGAATCCGTTGGAGGCGTTCGCAGCTCTTGTGCGAACGTCTTTGACGACCCAGGGGCCACGTTTGCGATCACGCTATCGCCTGCCTGAAGGACCGTACTCCCATGAGGAAAGATCGTCCTGCCACCCCTGCGCACCGACACCACAATGCTGTCGAGCGGCAAGCCCGCATCTTTCAAGGGCACACCAACGTACGGCGAGTCCGCAGGCACACGAACCTCCACAATCTCTTGACCGGTCAGTTCACGAAGCCTCAAGCGCTGCTGGACCTGATCGCTGGAACGCTGCCGGTTGATGGCAGCGGCATAAGCCCGCGCTAAGTCCGACTGGCGTACCATCCCAATCGCACGCTCAGGATCGGCTGGCTCCACCACCGGCATACGCCCAATACCGTGCCGGTCCATCCGTTCAAGTACCTCGCTGGCCGTATCGTCGGGATGGGCTGTCTGCACCTCCCGGTGGCACAACTCACGAATCGGAGTGGACGTCGGTAGGCCATTACGCTGGGCGCGCTCAAGGTCGGACAGCGTCACGATTCCGGCCATACGCGTCGGATCGTCGGCGCGTGCCACGACAAACCCGTGGTGATGCGAAGCATGCAGCGCATCGGTTAACTCCCGCAGCGTGTCATCGGCATTCAAGGTAGGAACGTTCTTATCCATCGCTTCGCGCACACGTACCGTCTGAAAGAGGTCCGTCTCGCGCAGGCGCATCAGGCTCAAACCACGGCGCAAAAGCACCAGACGGTAGTAAGAGTCGGGGTGTAAAAGGTCGCTCACGAGCGTCGCCACGACCGCCGCTAAAAGCAGCGGCAGGATCATGTCGTAACTGCCTGACAACTCAAAAATCATGACGATCGAACTCATCGCTGCGCGTGTGACACCCGCGAAGACCGCCGCCATACCCACCAGCGCGTATGCGCCTGTTGGTACACCCAGCGCGGGCACGATCGCATCCATCCACGTGCCAAACAGCGCCCCTGCGGTCGCACCGACCAGCAACGCTGGCGCAAAAATGCCGCCTGAACCGTACGAGCCAATCGAAATACCTGTCGCAAGGGTCTTTAAGACAAGCAACGTGAGCAAAAACCCCCAGCCGTACGGTTCGCTCTGCAGCACCGCACCGGTGGTGTCGTAACCCCGCCCCAGTACTTCAGGCGCCACCAACGCGAGTGCACCCACCGCCAGACCACCCAGCGCAGGCCGTGACCACCACGGCAGCCGAAGCCGATCGAACGCGTTTTCGGTGGTCACAATCGTCCGCATGAACCCCACCGCCACGAACGCACTCAAGAGGCCCAACACGGCATACACCGGAAGTTCAGCGGGCGATCCGAGCACGTAATTCGAAGGCACCGCAAACGCCGGTGCATCACCGAGCAACGACCTGGAAACGGCCGTGGCTGAGACGGCCCCCACCACGACCGTCGCGAAGTAACGCCCTTCAAACCGCCCGAGGATGACCTCAAGCGCAAACAGCACGCCAGCAATCGGTGCGTTAAATGTCGCTGCCACGCCCCCCGCTGCCGCCACCGCCACCAGGCTCCGTCGGCGCTCGTCCGACAGTTTCCGGACGTCAGAAAAAACCGACGAGATAGCGGCGCTCATCTGCACGACCGGACCTTCCGTACCGAGCGAACCGCCACTACCGACCGACAACATCGTGGCAAGCGGCCGCCAGAACGCCAAACGTTTCGGTAGACGTCCGCCTAAGTTCGACACGGCAAACATCACGTGCGGAACGCCCGAGCCACGCGCCTCAGACGCGAAATAGTGCATGATCGGGGCGACCAGCAGCCCACCCAAGGCAGGCACCAACAACACCAGCAACGCTGCGGTCAGCCCACCACGGCTCGCCCGCAAGGCTTCCGTCCACGCCCCCATCAGGTTGATCACGGCGTCCAGCGCGACCGCAGCGAGGCCGGCAGCCACCCCAATCGTCACCGCTGAGGCAAGCAAACCCACCGTCTCAGACGACGCACCGGGTTTAAGAACCCTCTTTAAAAGCTGCTCAAACCGTTGCCACCATGCCCCCATGCGGCAAGCCTCACCAAACCCGTCGTAACAGCGCTAACCAGTTACCGTGCGCAATCTTCTCAATGAGAGCATCGTCATAGCCGTGCTCCCTGAAGGCGTCCAGCAGTTTAGGAAGTGCGTCCACACCATGCAACGCGTCCGGCATCATGGCGCCATCAAAATCCGAGCCGAGCGCCACGCGGTCCTCGCCCACCCGTTCAATTAAATGGTCGGCATGCCGCACCACATCCGCAAGGGGCGTGTTCGAATCGAACGCGCCGTCCTCGCGGAGGAAGCCCACACCGAAGTTGATGCCAACCAGGCCGTCACGTTCCGCCAGCGCGTCCAGTTGCCGGTCCGTTAAGTTTCTTGGGCTGGCCGCGACCGAATGCGCGTTGGAGTGGCTGGCCACCACAGGGGCGTCTGAGATGTCGAGCACGTCCCAGAAGCCAGCCTCATTGAGGTGTGAGACGTCCACGAGCACCCCCAGGCGGTTGCATGCCTTCACAAGCTCCGCTCCTGCATGCGTCAAGCCCGGCCCGACATCAGGCGTTCCAGGAAACGCGAACGGTACGCCGGTGGCATACCGGTTCGGGCGGCTCCACACCAAGCCAAGCGAACGCAACCCAAGACCGTACAGAGCCTCAAGGTCAGCCACATCGGTGAGCGCCTCGGCACCTTCAATATGCGGCACTGCCGCCATCACACCGTCGGCCATCGCCTGTTCAATGTCCGCAACCGTGGTTGCCACGCGCACGTGACCGTCCGCTTCCAGCATCCGAAGCCGACCGAACTGCCGCATCATGCTCCGCATTGCAAAGTCAGCATCAAGCGGTCCGTACGGCCGAGACCGGTCGCGCGGCCCGCCTGTCAGCAATTCCGGGTTGGCCGCAAACATGGCGAAAAGACCGCCCGCAAAACCACCCTTTTGGGCCTTCGCGACATCGATATGTCCGTCATCCCCGCAGTCGGCAAACGAACGCTGCGGATCTAACTCCAAGCGGAACAGAACGTCGTTATGGCCGTCGAAAATAGGAATCGTCATGCAGCGATGCTACCCGACCGATGCGTGGCGGGCCTTCAAACTCGGCCGCAGTTCGGTACCGTTCGGCATGGCACGTGGCAAGCCAGACCCCAAGCGGCAGCCCACGAATGATGAGCCGGTTGATGTCGCGGAGGTTCGCCCAACACAAGGTGCCAGCGAGCTCGTGCGCCGGGCCCCGGGAGCTTGGTCGTTGGCCCGTCCCTGGTCCACCCGCGCGGGAACGGTCATGCTCGTGCTTGACCATTCCACCAGCATGGCCGACCCCGGCAAGATGCCTCAGCTGCGACGCGGGGCGTTTAAGTTTTTTGTTGAGGCGGTCCGCAGGCACTACGCGGTAGGGGCGGTGGCGTTCGCGTCTAAAACGCAACTACTAAGCACCCCAAGTGTGGACATTCCGCGGTTTTGGAGGCGCCTGCAGCGCCTCAAGCCCTACGGCCGAACCCGGATGGCGCGGCCTCTCAGGATCGCGCAACGCCGCCTGCGGTTTCGGCGTGGACACCGCGTCATTGTGCTCTTAACCGACGGTATGCCCGATGATGCCGAAGCCACCCTTGCGGCTGCACGCTTCATTCGCGACGCAGGCATCACGCTCATCCCCATCGGTACCGGCCAAGCCGACGAGGCATTCTTAAAGACGCTTGCGGGCAGGCCGGAGCTGGTGCACATGACGGATCTAGACGGTTTCTCTGATGCGGTGGCGGAGGTGGCTGGCCGTCTTGAGCAGCCTTATTGATCGTGGTCGTTCGTCGCGTCGTCCCCAAACAGCGCCCCAAAATCCTCACCGGGTAGCAAGCGCCCGAGCGGCTGGACTTGACCTTCCTCCTCGGGCACGCGGCGGTACTCGCGCGCTCCAGGCCGCAGCCGGTGGTACTCGCACACGCGCACGTGGGGTGGGTCTAACGGCTCAAGCAGCAAGCGAACGGATGTGCCCGCCGCGGTGCGTCGTTCACACCAGCGGCGGGCGCTAAACAGGTCATCTTGGACGGCAAAATCGGACATGAAAGTTGGTGGGCGATGACGGATTCGAACCGCCGACCTACCGCTTGTAAGGCGGCCGCTCTCCCGCTGAGCTAATCGCCCGTGTCACCGCCCACTAATGTAGCAGGCCGCTGGGTACTGCGTCACGAGGCGGCGTGCATGGCCAGGGCTCCACCGTGCAGCCGCACCTGACGCTCGTGCTCGCTTTCGGCGGGTACCTCAAACGTCACGCCATCTACGACCAGTGTGCCGGCGTCGAGGTTGAGTTCGGCATGCGTGGCGTTCCGTAGGGCGTCGTGGACTGCATCGTCAACCACCACGGTCGGTAGGCCTGAATCGCGTGCCCCGGCACGGTAGAGCGGCGAAAAACTGCGCGCCAACACAGCGGTGACGCCGGCCTCAAGGAGAGCCAAGACCGAACTTGCGCGGTTGCTGCCCATCCCAAACGCATGATCGGCGACCAGCAGGCGACCCGCGAGCGCCTCGGGGTCTGGTCGCAGATTCACGTAGTGAAACAGCAGGCCCATCAGCACGTCGCGTGTGCGGTCGTTGCTGGATCCTACGCCAGGCACGTGTGATGGCGTCAGGTCGTCGGTGGTGACCGTCCCGAACACGTGGGCGAGGTTGCCGCGTTTTGGAACATCCATACGAAGTTCTGGATGCGACGCGGTCGCAACCTCGGGTTTCGGCAGGCGACCTTGCATGGCAGCCTGGGCCGCCGTCCGGCCGCCAGCCAAGTGGATGCGCGCATCGGGTGACCCCATCCGCCCTGGGGTGTTGCGGTTGCCGGTGGTCACCGCCACCTCGCCCGGCTTCAGGCGTTCAATACCGAAGCCGAAGCAGGCCCCGCAGCCAGGAGGTGTCACCTGGACGCCTGCCGCGCCGAGCTGCGCGAGCACACCGGAAGCCTCAAGGGCGTCTGCTACGGCATGCGTCGCCGGCGTCACCTGCGTGGGGACGGCAACCTTGCCTGAAAGCGCTGCTGCAAACGCGTTGATCTCATCAAGCGTGCCACCGGAACAGGTCCCGATGAACACGCGGTCGATCGTTTCCGTTGGGCCGGGCTTGAGGGCAACCGAGCGCCGCGGGTTTGGGTGCGCCGCCACGCGTGGTTGCACCGTGCCAAGGTCAAGCTCAACGTCCGCATTCAAGTGGGTGTCGTCACCGTTGGCGAACAGGCTGGTTGCTGCGACCGCTTCTGGCGCGATGTTCGCCAGCACGCTGCGCTGCTCGCGTGAGAGGTCCGCCACGGCTTCGCCGCTGAACTCCAAGCACGCCCCAGCGGCGAGCGGGACGCCCCCATCACCGGTGAGGGAATCAAGCAGCGTGAGGGCCGCATCGCGCAGGGTGACGTCAGGATGCAATTGCCCCACGACGCGAATACGGAAGGTGGATGGGACGCGCATCACGGTCTCGCCCGTGTGCATGGCCAAGGCCACCCCCACCGGCTGGGAGGCAAACGCGACCGCGCCCGCGGCGCCAAGCGTGGGCGTGTGCGAGTCGTTCCCGAGCACCACCGAGCCGGGCTTCACCAGGCCGAGTTCCGGCAGGACATGATGTTGGATGCCTTGACCTTCGATTAGGGTGGCGCCAAAACGCTCGGTGAAGCGGTCGCGGGTGGCTTTCAGGGCGGCTGCCTTGCTGGCGTCAGCCCCGTCGTAGGCGGCCTCCTCCCAGGTGTGATCGTGCACCAGGACGGTTGGCACTTTGGACGTGTGGGTCCCAAGCGCATCCAGGTACGGCAGCAGGGAAGGGGTGGTCCAGTCGTCGGTAACGACCAAGTCCGGCCTAAGCCGGACCTCGTCGCCTGCCGGTGCACCGAGAATCTGCTCGATGCGGGGTGTGCTCACGCCTCTGGGAAGCAGTAACGCACCTCGGTGTGTGCGCTGGCGAGACGCGCCGCATCCGCGCGGACGTGCTCAATGGGGCGAACGTGGGCGAGTGCGTCGTGCATGAACCGGGCGATGGCGCGCATGTCGTCCTCGGTCATACCGAGACGGGTGACCTCGGGTACCCCGAGGCGTAGGCCTTTGCTTTGCATGGTCGGAATCAGGTTGACGTTCGCGATGATGTTCGCGTCGTGCAGGCGCTCAACGGCTTCATCGGGGGTGGCCAGCGCGGTGACGTCCAGCCATACCTGGTGGGTTTCCGTTTCGCCGCCACCGGTTTGAACGGCCAGCCCAAGGTTGCGGAGTTCTGCAGCCAAGGCGCGGGCGTTACGAATGATCTGGTCGGCATACTCACGTCCGAACTCAAGCGTTTCAGCCAAGGTCACCGCCAGCGCTGCGACGTGGTGCACCTGGAAGTTCGAGACGTGGCCGGGGAAGATCGTGCGTTCAACCGCTTCGATCAGGTCGTCACGGTTGGTGAGGATCATGCCTTTTTGCGGTCCGGGGAGTGACTTGTGGGTGCTGCCCGACAGGATGTCGGCCCCTTCCCGCAGGGGATCTTGGAACCGGCCACCGGCAATGAGGCCTAACGTTTGCGACGCGTCGTACACGATCACGGTGTCATCGCCTGCCAGGGCGCGCAGTTCTTGCAGTGGGTGGGGTTGGGTGGTCATAGACGCGTCCAGGTAGATGACGTCCGGCGGGTGGCTTGCAAACATCTCGGCGCAGGCGGCCACGTCGATGGTGGCGCGCTCCCGGTCGAAGGGGAGCAAGAAGCGGTTGTCGGTCAGCCGGTCGGCAACGCTGGCAGCGGCGAAGTGCCCGCCGTCTTCCATCGCGAGGTGGTAGAAGTTGCCGCCTTTGGGAACCACGGCATGGATCACGATGTTGGTGCAGTTCTCGCCAGAGAGCGGCCGGACGTTGACGTGCTTGGCATCGAACAGTTCGCGGGCGAGTTCTTTCGCGGTTTCTTCGACAACGGCGAGGTGCTTACCGCCCACGTAACGCCATTGCGGGTTTTGGAATAGGTAGCGGTGCGCCAGGTCGCTGTTCATGGCGGCACGTGCGCGCGGACTCATCCGGTTTTCGGTTGGGACCAAGCCGATGCAGCTGTCGCGGTACGACTCGTGGTCGCTGATGGCGGTCGAGATGCGTGCCAGACGGTCGGCGGCGGTGGACGGTGCAGGGTTCGCAGTCATGGGTTCCTCCAAGCCGCCCTATGAATCAAAGGTAAATGGCGACAAGCCTGCCGAGTATTCCTTATATTCGAAAGTTTGTCAACGTTTGAGACCCTGGTGGCTTTCGAAACTAAAATGCTACGCGTGTTGCCATAAAGAGACCGGGAGGCGCGAACGCCTCCCGGTTCTTGGTGACCCCTACGAGATTCGAACTCGTGCCGCCACCTTGAAAGGGTGGTGACCTAACCGCTAGTCGAAGGGGCCTAGCGTGGTGGGTCGTGTAGGGCTCGAACCTACGACCCGCTGATTAAAAGTCAGCTGCTCTACCAACTGAGCTAACGACCCAACCAAACCCTCATTGGCTGGCCTGAGAGCCCACAGGGCCTCTGACCACACACCTCACGAAGCGCGAGGCGACGACGAGTATACACCCCACGCCCGCGAGTGCAAATAGCGCAAGCCTAAAACTCGACCGGTTGCTTCCGCGGGTGCAAGAGCACCTCATCGACGCGCACATGCTTGGGCTGCATTAACGCGAACACAATCGCCTCAGAAACGTCGTCGGCCGAGAGCGCCCCATCGTCCGGATCACGCGGGGTGCCGTCATTAAAGTACGTCGTCACCACACCGGAACGAATCTCCGTGACGCGCACGCCAGCATCCACAGTTTCCATCTGCAGCGCCCGCGTAAACGCCCGCTGGGCGTGCTTACTTGCCGTGTAGGCCGCCGCACCCGCAAAGGTGCGCCCCGACACATCACTCGTCACGTTCACGACCTGACCTTCACGGCTGGTGAGCGAACCCAAGAACGCTTGCGTCAACAAAAACGTCCCCCGCACATTGGTTTCCATGATGCGGTCCCAGTCCTCAACCTTGAACGTTTCGATCGGACCGAACGTCCCCACGCCCGCATTGTTCACCAGCGCGTCCACCGGGCCGCCCTGCAGCACCGCGGACGAGAAGGCCTCCACCGAGGAGGGGTCACGCACGTCAAGCGGATGCACCTCCGCACCCGCCTCTGCAAGCGCCGCAAGCTCAGCCTCCGCCCTCGCGCCGCACGCCACTTGCGCTCCAGCTTCAATCAGGCGCAACACCAGCGCCCGGCCGATCCCGCGGCTTGCGCCTGAAACCACCACTCGACGATTTGTCAGCATCATGTCTCGCTTTCCGCGGCCGCCTCCAGGCGCCGCTCCGCTTCGAGGAACGCATCCCGCCACAAATCCATGTGCACGTCAACGCGACCTTCACGGTTCCGCTTTCGTTCTCGTTCAGCGAACCCTACCTTCTGAAATGCCGCCAAGGCACGCTCGTTGTCGCCGTACGTATGCAACCGCACGTGGTTTAAACCCAGCGCCCCGAAGGCGTGCCGCAACAACGCCCGCATCGCTTCCGGCCCGTAGCCACGACCCCAATGTGAACGTTCACCAATGATGATACCCAGCGTCGCCTCGTCGGACGCCACGTCGTACAGCTCCACCGTCCCAATGTAGTCGTCATGCTCGTCGTACACACCAAACGGCATGCGGTCAGGCCGCCGCGCATCCGACTTAAGCACCCGCCGCAGCAACCACCGCGGCAGCCGATTCGGCGGCGTGCCGTTTAAGTGCGCAATCTCCGGATCCTGAAAATGCTGGTGCACCCGCACCCAGTCCTCTGGACGGAGCGCATCCAACGGACGCAAACGAACCCGACCCAACGCGATGCTCATCGCTTACGAGTGTAGCGCTCCGCATCCGGTAACCTCCGCGTATGCAGCAGCAAGCCCCGCAGGAGCGGCCTGAAAACCAAGAGGCACAAGGCGCATGGCGCACCCTACGCGACGCGCTGAATACACGCCTCATTGGGCAGTCAGGCATCGTCGATGAACTCGTCGCCACCTTGCTTGCCGGCGGACACGCACTGCTGGAAGGCCCGCCAGGGCTCGGCAAAACCCAACTTGCAACCGAACTCGGACGGCTCACCGACCTTGACGTCAAGCGGATCCAGTTCACGCCCGACCTCATGCCGGGCGACGTTACCGGCAGCGACGTCTACCAACCCGACGCTCCCAGCGCCTTTAGGTTCGTGCCAGGCCCGGTCTTCGCCAACCTCCTTGTGGCCGACGAACTCAACCGCGCCACACCGCGCACCCAAAGCGCGCTCTTAGAAGCCATGCAGGAAGGCCACGTCACCGTCGGCGGTGAAACGCGGCCGCTGCCCCACCCGTTCATGGTCGTCGCCACCCAAAACCCGCTCGAAATGCAAGGCACCTACCCACTCCCAGAAGCCCAACTCGACCGCTTCACCGTCAAAATCAACGTGCCTCGCCCGTCCGAACACGACCTCCAAGCGATCCTCAAGCAACCCGCATCCGCGGACGCCCAGCCAGCCCTCATGCGCACCAACGACGTCATTCAGGCCCGCAGTGAAGCGGCAGCCCAACCGATCGCCGACGCCGCCATCGCGTACGTCGCCCGGCTGATCGAAGCCACCCACCACGAGCCACGCCTGGCGCTAGGCGCCAGCCCACGCGGCGGACAGGCCATCGTCCGGCTCGCGCAAGCCTGGTCGCTGATGGCTGGCCGGCCGTACGTCGACCTGCCCGACTTAAAACGCGCCGTGCTCCCTGCCCTCCGGCACCGCGTATCCCTGGCACTGGACGCCCAACTCGACGGCACCACCACCGACGCGGTCCTCACCGACTTGGTGGCCCGCACCCCCGTGGAGCCTCCCAGCCCCGCGTGACCCCCACCACCGCGCGGCGTCCGTACCGGTTTGCCTTCCAACAGGAAGCCGCCCGAGAGGGCGACCCGCGGTCGGGGCGCCGCGGCCGTTCGGCCGACCCGGGCGAGTTACGCCCGTACCGCGAAGGCGACGACGTCCGCAGCATCAACTGGCGGGCCTACGCCCGCCACCAAGAACTCGTGGTCCCAGACCCACAAACCGACGACCCAGCCGGCCTGATCATCCTGCAGGACGGCCGCCCTGGCATGGACCTACACCGCAAACACGAACACGCCCGTGCGCTTTCAGCCGTGCTTGCTGCGGGCGCAACGCCCACACAACACCACGACCTTGATGCCAGCGGCCGGCCTGCCGCTGGACTGGACGCACAACTCCGCGCCTGGCACGCCCGCCACGCAAGCGCCCCACGCAACCAGGCGCTGCTGATTGTGTCTGACCTCATGGAGCCCGCCCCGTTCGGTCCGGCCGCCACCAAGCTCGCACGCGAAGCCGCTGAGATGAACGTGGTGCAACTCTTGGCCAGCCGCGAAGTGCGCCCCCCGGCTGAGCCACGGCGCCTCCGGGACGTCAACACCGGCGCGCGTCACCTGGCTCCAGCCTCCGCGGCGGCCTACCAAGACGCCTTGCTGCGACACACCGCCGCGTGCGCCGCGTGGGTGCACAGCGCCGGTGGGCGTTATTTGCAGCTGGTGGTGCAAGACGCCGAGCCCGATGAACGGTGGCTCCTCACGCGTTTGCGGCAGGCCGGCTGGGTGACACCCACCGCCCGGCGCTGAGTTTGGCCTGACCATGGCCGTTGAACCGGTATCATTCGCGGAATGAACGACCGACTGACCGTGGCGGCGTTGACGGTGGTGGCGGCGCTGACCGCCTTCTTTGCGCCGTGGGCGTCCTTCAACCGTGAAACGGCTGCGCGTGGCGCCGTCACCCTCCTGCCGAACCGGACGATCGATTTCACCGGCCGAACCGACGCGGTGGACGTCCCCCAACTTGCGGTGGTCGCCGTCTTGTTGGCGGCGCTCTACACCGTGTTGTTGGTCGCATCGTTCCTGCCGAAGCCAACCCGTCATATCGCCTGGCTGGCCGGTGGTGTCGCCCTCATTGCCAGTACCTTCTACGGACTGGGTGTGCACGCTGCTGCCTACGACGCCGCGCGCACCACGGAGGTACGCAGCGTCCTCGAGGAAGCCTTGGCTGAACCGAGCGCCCGAACCGACGTCGCTGGACTTGAGTCGCTGCTTGAACGATTCGACACGCAAACGCTGGAGGCCACCCGGTTGGACGCCTTGCAGGTGGGTGTGCGCATCCGCCGTCTGCCGTACGCCGACGGGGCGCCCGGCCTGGCGGCATTCATGGCCATCGTGACCGGCGGCCTGGCGGTGCTGTTCGGTTTGCAGGTCTTCAGGCGAGGTGCGCGCGCGGTGCAGGCGCTCGCCGACCGCATCGCCGTCCCTCTCACCGCGATCATGCTGGCCTTGGCGGCCGCCGCGGTCGTGATTCTGGTGTTACAACCGACCCCGCTCGGTAATGACGTGCAACTGGCCAACTGGCGTGAGGCCCTCGCCGGGCGCCTCGACACGCTCTTCTACGCTTATTGGACGCTGTTCTCCGGTTCGCTTGGCACCTTTGAAGGTTTTACGGAGGCCCTTAAGTTCGCCACCCCCCTCATCTTCACCGGGCTTGGTGTCGGGTTCGGTTTTCAGGCTGGACTGTTCAACATCGGCGCTCCAGGCCAGATGGCCATCGGCGCGTTGTTTGCCATGCTGGCAGGCATCTACCTCCCAGGCCCCGGCTGGTTGGTGCTTCCCTTAGCGGTCGCAGCCGCTGCCCTCGGCGGGGCCGTCTGGGGCGCCATCCCTGGTTTCCTTAAGGCCCGCTTCGGTGCCAACGAAGTCATCAACACGATCCTGATGAACTTCATTGCCAGCTCGCTGCTGTTGTTCATTTTGTCTTCGAGCCCGGTGTTCGCCGCTTCGGCCTTGCGGATTCTGACGTGGCTTGGGGTGTCCTTGCTGGTGCTGATTGCGCTGTTGTTCATCCCGCGCGTGCGGACGCTATTGACCGCCAGACCACGCGCCAGTGCGGCGGGTGTCATGGGCATCCTGCTGGTCATCATGACGGTCGCCGGCTGGCCGCGCGCGGGTGACGGTCCCGTGACCGTCAACCTGCCGTTTAAAGCCGCAGGCAGTGAACCGAAGTCGGTGCCGCTTCAGGAAACCGCCCGCCTCCCGCAACTCCCACAACTCTTCGGGGTTGACCCCGCCACCATGGTGGGCTCGACGGAAGCCACCTTCAACCTGGCGGCCTGGTTGGCGGTCCTTACCGCCGGTTTGGCGTTCGTGCTTCTCGGGCGGTTCGCTCGGGCGCGTGCCTGGTGGGCCCGACTGCTGGCGTCCGTTGCTGGTGGTGCTGCCGTGTTTGGTGTGCTTGCCTTGGCTGGCCTGACCGCCATGCCGGTCACCGTGCCGCCGTCAAACTTGAATGCAGGGTTTCTCATCGCGATCGCCGCGGCGGTGTTCATGCACGTCTTCTTGCAGCGGACCAAGTGGGGTTACGAGCTCCGCGCTGCTGGGCAGTCGCCAGGCGCAGCGGAGTACGGCGGCGTCAACCTCAAGCGCAACACCGTGCTGGCGATGGCCATGTCGGGTGGCTTCGCTGGCTTGAGCGCGACGCACTACGTGCTCGGTGGCGCCCTGGAGGACTTCTCGCTGCGCGTGTCCCTACCGACCAGCGACGGGTTTGACGGCATCGCTGTCGCCCTGCTAGGCGCCAACAACCCCCTTGGGATCGTCCTGTCGGCGTTCCTGTTCGGCGTGCTGAAGAACGGCGGGTCGACCCTCAACATCACCTTCACCGACCTCACCCGCGACGTGGTCAACATGGTCCTTGCCTTGGTCGTGCTGTTCATTGCCGCCCGCGGGTTCCTGCCAGAACGTCTTACTGACCCCATCAAGCGTGCCGCCTGGCGGCGCAACAAGAGCGCCAGCCAAGACGGCGAAGGCGAGGAGGGCGACGCATGACCTTTGACACGATGATCCTCATCGGCCTGCTGGCGTCCATCCTGCGGGCAACCACCCCGCTCCTGCTGGCGGCCCTCGGCGGCCTGTTCAGCGAGCGTAGCGGTGTGGTCAACATTGCTTTGGAAGGCATCATGGTCTTCGGTGCGCTCGGCGCGGCCGTGACCGCCCAGCTCATCGAACGGCCCTACCTGGCCGAGAACCCCAACGCATCGGTTTGGTTCGCCCCTTGGGTGGGGGTGCTTGCCGCCATGGTTGTGGGTGGGTTCATCGGCTGGATTCACGCGGTCGTCTCGATCCGCTACAAGGCCGACCAGATCATCAGCGCCACCGCGATCAACCTGATGTCGATCGGGATTCCAGCGGTGATCCTGACCGGCTTGTACGACAACTCAACCACCAGCGCGCGTATTGAAAACCGGCTGCCGCAGTGGGGCGTTGAAGGCTTCACGTTCAGTCCGCTCGTGTACCTGGCGTTCATTCTCGTCCCGGTCTCCTGGTACGTGCTCTTCCGCACACCGTTCGGCCTGCGCTTGCGTTCGGTCGGTGAGCACCCCGAAGCGGCCGACAGTGTCGGTATTGACGTCAGGCGCATGCGTTATTACGGCGTGGTCATCTCCGGTGTGCTGGCCGGTCTCGGTGGGGCGTTCTTGTCCATCGGCAACCTCAACCAGTTCGTGGCGGAAATGGCGGGCGGGCGTGGTTACATCGCCCTAGCCGCCCTCATTTTCGGCAAGTGGACGCCGTGGGGTGCACTTGGCGCCACGCTGCTGTTCGGCGCGTTTGAGGCGATCGGGACGCTGCTGGGTGGCGGGCAGCTCCTGCCACCGTCGCTGGTGACGGCCGTGCCGTTCATCCTGACGATGCTGGTGCTGGCCGGTTTTGTGGGCCGCGCGATTCCCCCCAAAGCCATCGGTAAAGCGTTCGACAAGTGATCTCAGGTGACCCCCGATGCGTTTAAGGCGCAGCGCTGGGCTGCTCCTGCACCCGACCAGCCTGCCCGGGCCTGAAGGTATCGGCACGCTGGGTGACGATGCCGAACGCTGGCTGTCGTGGCTGCACGCCTCAGGCTTTCGCACCTGGCAGGTCATGCCGCTCGGGCCAACCGGGTACGGCGACAGCCCGTACCAATCCTTCAGCGCCTTCGCCGGCAACCCGTACCTCATCTCCTTAAGCCGCCTGGTTGAGGAAGGGTTCTTGCCCTCGGGTGCGATCCGTGAAGCCCAGGCTGCTGACGGTCACGCCGTGGATTACGGCACCGTCATCCCCCAAAAGATTCAGGCGCTCACCGTCGCAGCCGACCGCTTTGACGACGTGGCCACGCCCGAAGACCGCCGCGACTTCGAACGTTTCTGTGACACCCACGCCAGTTGGCTGGACGATTACGCCCTATTCATGGCCTTAAAGGACGCCCACGACGGACGGCCGTGGCGTGACTGGCCGCAGCCCCTGCGCGACCGCGACGCCGCTGCCCTCGCCGCCTTCCAAGACGACCATGCGCGCGAACTTGCACGCCACAAGCTCTGGCAGTACTGGTTCACCGCGCACTGGCGGACGGTGAAACGCCACGCAGAGCAGTGTGGCGTCCAAGTGGTTGGGGACCTACCGATCTTTGTGGCACTCGATTCGGCCGACGTATGGGCCAACCCAAGCCAGTTCGACCTCGATGAGTCCGGCGCACCGCGCCACGTGGCCGGCGTACCCCCCGACTACTTCAGTGCCACCGGACAACTGTGGGGCAACCCCCTCTACCGCTGGGACGTCATGGAGGCGCAAGGCTTCACGTGGTGGATCGACCGCCTCAAGCGCACGTTCGACATGGTGGATGTGGTCCGCATCGACCACTTCCGCGGGTTTGAGGCCTACTGGGAAATTCCTGCCGGTGAGCCCACCGCCGAGAACGGCCGCTGGCAGCCGGGCCCCAAACAAGCGTTTTTTGATGCGGTGCGTTCGGCTTTAGGCGACGCCCCGATCGTGGCTGAAGACTTAGGGGTGATCACACCTGAGGTGGACGCGCTAAGAACAGAGAACGACCTGCCGGGCATGCGGGTGCTGCAGTTCGCCTTCGCTGGCAACGCGGCCGACCCCTACCTGCCGCATAATTACGACCGCAATACCGTCGTCTATACCGGCACGCACGACAACGACACCACACGCGGTTGGTTTGAAGCCGCGCCAGTCGAAGAACAAGACGCCGTGCGGCGGTACTTGGGGCGCAGCGGCGATCACGTCGCGCACGACCTCATCCGGCTCGCACTCGCCAGCGTGGCTGACACCGCCGTCGTGCCGCTCCAAGACTGCTTGGACTTGGGTTCAGACGCCCGCATGAACACGCCCGGCTCCACCCAAGGCAACTGGTCGTGGCGGTTTACGTGGGATGACATCCCAGCGTGGCTGGGCACCTTCCTGGCGGACATGAACCAGCAGTACGGCCGCGTCGAGCCGGAAGCGTCGCGCGATACGGTCTACCGCCAGTCCAAACTCGACTGAGTCTTAAGTCAGACCCTCTGCAGCTAAGACGTAAACCCGGGTGGACGCCCTAGCGGGCCGCGAGCCGCCTCGAGGGCCTCAGCGAGCGCCACGAGGCTGTGTTCATGGAACGACCGCCCGAGCAGGGCCACGGACGCATCGTCGTCGCCCGTTGGCTCGCTAAGCGCTGGTACGCCCAAGGCGGGCACCCCTGCCGCATTACCGAACAGCATGGCAGCATCGTGACCGCTTGGCGTCACGATCACATCGACCGTTTCAAACAAGGCGTCCATCGCGTCCCGGATTTGGCGTTGCAGACGCTGAAGCTGCAAATAATCGGGGGCTGACACAAACCGTGCGGCCCGCATCAGGTTGGGCCAGGAGGTGTCGCTCTGGCGCACCAGCGTGTCCATTGCCGGACTCCTGACCAGTTCGTCGAAGGCTGCGCTGGCCTCCACCATCAGCAGCGTCATGACCGGTGCGGCGGGCAGGTCAGGAAGATCGACCGTGTCGACCGTCACGCCCAAGGTGGCCGCGTGCTCCAAGAACGCTGCCATGCCGGCGCCGGGTGAAGCCAGCACATCGCGCGGTGCGGCCACCCGCAAGCGGGTCACGTCAATTCCTTCCGTCCCCAATAGCGGCGCGTCGACCGACGCATCATCCAGCGGATCGTGTCCGTGAATGGCGTTCAGGACCAGGTGCGTGTCGCGCGCAGAGCGGGCGATCGGCCCAAGCTTGTCGAGGCTCCAGGAGAGCGCCATGGCTCCGTGGCGGGACACCCGACCGAAGGTGGGACGTAAGCCCGGCACGTGACACCGCCCGCTTGGGCTAAGGATCGACCCCATGGTTTCAGAACCGATCGCGAACACGGCGAGGCCCGCGGCAACCGCGCTTGCTGAACCGGCCGACGAGCCGCTGCTGCCTTGCGTGAGGTTCCAAGGGTTTTTCGTTTGCCCCCCGTACCAGACGTCATCCATGGCCAGCGCCCCCAGCGAGGCCTTACCGAGCAGCACCGCACCGGCGGCCTCCAAACGGGCCACGACCGTGGCCGTTGCGTCCAAACGCTGCTCGCGGTACGGCGTTGCCCCCCATCCCGTCACCCCTTCAGGAACGGCGAGGAGGTCTTTGGCCAAGTACGGCATGCCGTGCAAAGGACCCAGGTCCTCACCGCGCGCCAGCGCAGCGTCGGCCGCTTCGGCCTGCTGTCGCGCCCGCTCGGGCAGGAGGGTGGCGGCCGCCAAGAGTTCCGGTTGGTGCGTTTCAAGGCGCGCGAGAAAACGTTCGGTTAACGCAACGGACGTGATGTCGCCGCGCCTTAAGGCTGCCCCGAGCGCGTCGATGCTGGCGTACGGCAGGTCCGCGTCGTGCAGGTCGCCTGTCTCATGGCGGTCGCGCCAAGTGCTGCCTTGATGGTCCTGAAGACCGTGGGCGGGCGTGGCGCTAAAGACCGAGGCGGGTGCGACCGTGTTGGGAATTCCCAGTTGCCTAACGGCGGCGGTGGCGTCTTGATGCTGCCGGACCGCCTGCGGCAGTTGCGACCGATGGTGCGGTTCAAACGCCAACGCGAAGAGGCTTTCGGCTGCCTGCAGCTCTTCCAGCAGCGTTTGCGCTTCAGTGGCGCTTAAATCGGCGGTTAGGCGCAGCGTATGGCTTTCACGCGGGTCGTTTTGACTCATGATGGCCGCATCATCGCCCGAAACGGCCTCGTTCATGCCAAAACGGCGTTTTTGGGTGCCGTGCAGCGCAACCGCGGCGCCCGGCGAGCGGTAAGGTGCATGCATGATGTTGCCAGCCCGTTTGCTTTTCACTGTTGTGCTGTTTGCCGCGGCTCTCGCGGCGTGCGCGCCGGGTGCCAACGCCGATGTTGCCCGGTTTGACTACCGCGAGGGTGCCACCTACGTGGTGCCGGCGGGTACCACCCTGTTTGTCACGGCGGAGTACAGCCTTGACGATCTGGGTCTTGAGGTGCGTGACGTCGCACGCGCAGGCTTACGGTGGATTCCGATGGGTGTCAGCGGCAGTTCGGCCAGTGCCGCCCGGCTGATCTCACGAACCTCGGTGGAAGCGCCTGATGGGTGGGAGGCCGCCGTATGGCAAACACGCATTGAGCGGACCGTGCCGTTCGCTGACCGTGATGATCCCGATGCACCGTTCGATTTTGCGGTGCGGTTGACCGCCCGCGTGGTCGTCCCGCAGGAGGCCGCCGGGCTGACCCGCCGCGTGCGGGTGGACCACCAGGCGCGCGACGGGGACCAGAACAGCATGAGCTTCCTCGTGCAGGCTGACTGACCCTCTACATCGCGGTCAGTTCGCTGCGCACCAAGCCGGTAATCAACCAGTTGCCGTCGTTCGTCTGCTTTAGCGACAGTAGGTAATCCGCGGGGGTGCCGTCACCTGCCGGCACCGCACGGATGGTCGCGCGGGCGGCCGGCCCGATCGATTCGATCTCCACAATCTCACGGCGTGATGCGGTCACCAGGGGCGACCATGCGGCGTTGTTGAACAGGTGCGTGAGGTGCGCCACATCCCCAACCGACGACGCGAAGCGCGCCGAGGCGTGCGTCAATAGAAACGTGGCGCACGCCTCGCGGCTTCGTGAGAACGCGTCCAGCACCCCGTGGGCGAACGCTTCGGCGGTGGGGGAGGGCACGCGCTTGAACGCCGTGCCGTCAGCCGGCGACGGACTCGCGGATCAGGTCGTCCGCGATCTTGGAGCTGGACAACACACCCGGAAGGCCGCCACCTGGATGCGTACCGGCACCGACAAAGTACAGGTTGGGCATCTCTTCGCTGCGGTTGTGCGGTCGGAACCAGGCCGACTGCGTCAGCTTCGGCTCGAAGGCAAACGCGTTGCCTTGGAAGCTCCTGAGGGTCGTCTGGAAGTGCAGCGGGTCGATGAAATGTTCCGTCACGATGTGTTCCTTGAGGCCTGGCAGGTAGTTCGCCTCCAAGAAGTCACGGATTTTGTCGCGGTAACCCTCCGCCTGCGTGCGCCAGTCGATGCCGCTCTTCAGGTTCGGGACAGGCGATAGCACGTAGAACGCCTCGTGGCCTTCCGGTGCCATGTTCGGGTCGGTATAGGACGGCATGTGCAGGTACAAGCTGAAGTCGTCCGCTAGGCGACCGTCGTTTTTGAAGATGTCCTTCAGCAAGCCCTCGTAGCGCGGCCCGAGAATGATGTTGTGGTGTTTGAGGTGCTCGTCATGCCGGTACTGCTTGTTGGTCCCGAAGTACCAGACGAAGAGGCTCATCGTGTAATCCATCCGGCGCAACTTGTTGTCGGTGTACTTACGGCGGTGGCGGGCGTCGATCAAGTTCATGTAGGTGTTCGCGACGTCGGCGTTGCTGATGACGTCGTCGGCCGCCACGAAGTCGCCGCTGGCAAGGCGAATGCCCGTCGCGCGCCGCCTTCGTCCTTCACCGTCCACCACAATCTCATCCACCGGCGTGTCGAGGTGAATCTCACCTCCGAGTTCACGGATGAGGCGTTCAAACGCATCCACCAGGGCACCCGTGCCGCCCAGCGCGTACCACACCCCCCATTCGCGCTCGAGGTAGTGAATCATGGCGTAAATGCTGGGCGTATCGAACGGGTTGCCACCCACCAGCAGCGGGTGGAAACTGAACACCTGACGCAAGAACGGGTCTTTGACGTACTGCGATAAGTAGCTGTACACGGACTTGTACGACTGCATCCGGATCAGGTCCGGAGCTACTTTCACCATGTCCATCGGCGACAAGAACGGCTTGTCGGCCAACTCCACGAAGCCTTTCTGGAAGATCTTCTTCGTGGTCTTCATGAAGTTCAGGTAGCCGGCCTTATCGTCCGGGTTGCGCTTATCGATCTCCTGCAGGATGAACATTTCGTCGTCGTTGTAGTCGAAATGCCGGCCTTCGTGATCGAAAATCCGGTAGAACGGATCGCACTTCACAAACTGAACGTAATCCTCGCGTTTGCGGCCTGCCTTCTCCCAGATTTCGTCGAACATCCACGGAGCCGTAATGATGGTCGGCCCGCCATCAAAACGGAAGCCGTCCTGCTCGTAGGTGTACGCCCGGCCACCCAACTTGTCGCGCGCTTCGTAAATTTTGACGTGGTGGCCGTCGGCCAGTAAACGCGCGGCCGCGCCCAAGGCGCCAAACCCCGATCCGATAATCGTAATGGTTCGTTTCATAAGGTTCAGTATATGTGTCGCTGGCGCCCGCAACCGCACCGCGCGCCACGGTTCAGGACACGAACGCGACGCCGCGGGCCTGAGTTGCTACGCTAGCGGCATGATGAACCGACAACTGCGGCGCGCCGAGAAGCAAAAAGAGCAGCGCGCCGAACGGGAAAAAGCCAAAGCGCAAGCGGAAAAACGTGCCCGCCGGGAGGCCCGCAAGGCCGCCGTCAAAAAGCGCCGTGAGGCTTTAAGAAACGCCAAAAAAGAGGGCAGCCAGGAAGCGAAGAAGGCCCCCGAACCCGGTGCACCGAAACGCACCAACCCAGGGCGGTTTTCAGGCGGCCTGACGGCAGCGACGGTGTTCTTCATCTCCTTGCAAGCCGTTGCGCCCCCCGACGTCAGTCTGGCTGGACAGCTGGTCTCCGCCAGCTTCTACCTGCTGTTTGGTTACTTCTCGGTGCTGTGGATGATGCGCCGCGGGGCTGAACAGCCGCTCGTGGTGGTCGTCGCCGCCAGCGCCCTCATGGCGCTCGTGACGCTCGCCAACCAGCGTTACGGTTTCATTTTGGGTGACGAGTTCCCCCTTCAGGTGGCCCCCTTGATGCTCGCCTTGGCGGTCCCCTTCGCCATTCTTGGTGGGTACCTCGGTCGCCTTGTATGGAACCGCTCCCCGTGAGCGAGACGTCAACCAGCCGCCTTGGCATCATTGGCGCCATGCCTGAGGAGGTCGCGACCTTGCGGCCGCACCTTGAAGCCGCCCGGGAGATCAAGGCCGGTACGTTTGACATCACCGAAGGCACGCTGCAAGGCCACCCTGTCAGGCTTGCCGTCTGCGGGGTCGGCAAGGTCAATGCGGCCGCCCTCGCGCAGCAAATGCTTGGGATGGGCACCCACACGTTGATCTTCACCGGCGTGGCCGGCGCCGTCGACCCCACCCTCAATGTGGGTGACGTGGTTGTGTCCAAAGACGCCCTGCAGCATGACGTCAACGTGGAGCCCCTCGGTTACGCCGCAGGCGAGGTTCCCGGTGAGCCGCTGCGGTTCGACGCGGACGGCGCGTTAGTGGAGGCCGCTCAAGCGGCCGCCTTCGATGCGGTCGGCGCCGAACGCGTGCGCGTCGGTACCGTCGCCTCCGGCGACGTGTTCGTGGCTGACGTGGGACACGTGGAGCGCTTGCGCGAGTCGTTTGGTGCTGCCTGTGCTGAGATGGAAGGCGCCGCGGTAGCCCAGGTCGCCCACCGCTGGCAAACGCCGTGGGTGGTCGTCCGCTCCATTAGCGACACAGCAGACCACCAAGCGTCGGTGGACTTTCGTGCCTTTACCGTCAAGGCTGCCCAGACGGCCGAAGCGGTCGTGCTTGGCATCCTAAGTCGCCTTCCCGTGGCGCAGACGCAACCCAATTAAGTTGGCTGCCTGCGGTAGGCTAAGCGGCGCTTCGTGACCGGTCCCCGAGGCCGGCTTGAGAGGAGTACCCATGGCGAACACGCCAAACGGTCGGACGTCCGATCGCTCTCAACTAACCGAAAATGAACTCGCGACGCTCACGGAAGTCGAAACGCGTGAATGGCTGGACTCCTTGGAGTACGTCCTTGCGTCTGGCGGCCGCGAACGCGTACGCGAGCTCCTCAAGCAGCTTGACGTCTTCGCCCAGCAACGCGGCGTTGAAATCCCCTTCACGGCCGAAACGCCGTACATCAACACCATCCCAGCGGAGGACGACCCGGAATACCCAGGCGACCTGGCCATCGAGCGACGCATTCGCGCCTTGATTCGCTGGAACGCCATCGCGATGGTCGTGCGCGCCAATAAGTACAGCGACGGCATCGGCGGGCACCTGGCGACGTACGCCTCGGCTGCAACGCTGTACGAGGTGGGGTTCAACCACTTCTTCCGCGGTCGTGGTGCGGGCAAGGACCGCGATCTGGTGTACTTCCAAGGGCATGCCAGCCCCGGCATGTACGCCCGCAGTTACCTTGAAGGCCGCCTCGACAAAGAACACATGCGCAACTTCCGGCGTGAGCTGCAAGACACGCCCGGCCTGTCAAGCTACCCGCACCCGTGGCTGATGCCCAACTACTGGGAGTTCCCGACCGTCTCGATGGGCCTCGGGCCCGTGATGTCGATCTACAACGCCCGTTTCGCTCGCTACCTTGAAGCCCGCGGCCTCAAGGAACCCGGAAGCGGCAACATTTGGGCGTTCCTTGGGGACGGTGAAACGGACGAGGTTGAAACCCTCGGCGCGATTAAGTTCGCTGCCCGCGAAAAGTTGGACAACCTCATCTGGGTGATCAACGCCAACCTGCAGCGTCTCGATGGCCCGGTGTACGGCAACGGCAAGATCATCCAAGAGCTTGAAGCGATCTTCCGTGGCGCCGGCTGGAACGTCATCAAGGTCGCCTGGGGAAGCGGCTGGGATGAACTGTTCGCCAAAGACAAGAACGGCGTTCTGGTTGAGCGTTTCGACCAGATGGTGGACGGTGAATCGCAACGCTACGCCGCCTTTGGTGCGCCCGAACTGCGTGAAAACTTCTTCAACACCCCAGAACTCAAGGCGTTGATTGAAGGCTGGAGCGACGACGATCTCGCCAAGCTCAACCGCGGTGGTCACGACTCCATCAAGGTCTACGCGGCGTTCAAGCGTGCGGTTGAAAATAAGGGTGCTCCGACCGTCATTTTGGCGCGCACCGTCAAAGGCTACGGCCTGGGGCAGACCACAGAAGGCAAAAACCCAGCCCACCAAACCAAAAAACTTGACGAGGACGCCATGAAGGCGTTCCGTGATCGTTTCGATATTCCCATCAAGGACAGCGAGATTGGCGAGTACCCGTTCTACCGACCGGAGCAGGGTTCGCCGGAAGCCACCTACCTCCAAGAGCGACGCGAAGCCCTCGGCGGTTACCTCCCCGAACGGGTGGACGCCACTGAGGCTCTCCCTGAGCCGGACCCCGACGCCTTCGAAGAGTTTTACGAAGGCACCGGCGACCGCCAGGTATCGACCACCATGGTGTTCGTCGCGGTCTTGCGGAAGCTGCTTAAAGACCCCAACTACGGCGACCGGATTGTGCCAATCATCCCTGATGAAGCCCGCACCTTCGGGATGGAAGCCTTGTTCCGCCAGATCGGCATTTACTCCTCCACCGGGCAGCTGTACGAACCGGTGGATCGCGAAAGCCTGATGTACTACAAGGAATCGAAAGACGGCGCCATCCTTGAAGAAGGCATCACCGAAGCGGGAAGCATGTCCAGCTTCATCGCCGCCGGAACCAGCCACATCAACTACGGCGTGACCATGGTGCCGTTCTTCATTTACTACAGCATGTTCGGCTTCCAGCGGATCGGCGATCTTGCCTGGGCGGCGGGCGACTCACGCGCCAAAGGCTTCATGCTCGGCGCCACCGCAGGTCGCACCACCCTCGCAGGCGAAGGCCTGCAGCACACCGACGGTCACAGCCATCTGCTGGCGCTACCCCTGCCGAACCTGATGGCTTACGACCCGGGTACGGCGTACGAGTTGGCCGCAATCATTCAAGACGGTATGCGCCGCATGTACGTCGACAAAGAGGACGTTTTCTACTACCTCACGGTCGAGAACGAAAACCTGCCGCAGCCTGCTGCTCCTGAACACCTGTCACGCGACGAACTGGTCGACGGCATCGTCCGCGGTGGTTATCTCATGGCTCCGAGCAGCAAACGGTACAAAGCCCGCGTCACGCTCTTCGGTTCCGGCTCCATCCTGGCGGAGGTACGCCGCGCGCAAGAGCTTCTTGAAGCCCACAACGTCGCTGCGGACGTGTTCAGCATCACCAGTTATAAGGCGCTCTACCGTGACGCCCAAGATGCCGCCCGCACTGAGCGCCGCAGCCAGAAAGCGAACGAGACGACCGAATCGCATCTGGACCGCATGCTGAACGGACGCGACACCCAACCGGTGGTTGCCGCCAGCGATTACGTCAAGACCCTTCCGGACATGCTGGCGCCCTACCTTGATGTGCCGCTGTACAGTCTCGGTACGGACGGTTTCGGTCGCAGCGAAGCGCGCGAAGAGATGCGCGATCACTTTGAGGTGAACGCCGAGCACGTTGCCTACACCGCCCTGCGTGCCCTTGTTGACGCCGGAACGCTGAAGGCGACCGTGCTGAAAGAGGCCGCCAAGGCGTGGAATATCGACCCGCAAAAACCCAACCCCGTCACGTCGTGAAGTCGGAGGAGTGAACCCGTGCCCACAGAAATGAAGCTACCCGAGGTTGGCGAGGGAATTGACGTCGGAACCGTTGTAGGCGTGCTCGTCAAAGTTGGCGATACCGTCGAGGTTGACCAAACGGTCCTCGAACTTGAAACCGACAAGGCGGTCGTTGAAGTGCCGTCCTCCGTCGCCGGTGTTGTCGAACGTGTGGACGTCAAAGAGGGTGAAGAGGTCGCCATCGGTAGCGTCGTCATGGCCGTCGGCGAAGGCGGCGGTGCTGCTCCCGCCGCTGAAGCGCCAGAGGAAGCCAGCGAGCCAGAACCGAGCGAGTTGTCAGCTCCAGCGCCAGCAGCGACCGAGACACCTGCTGCAGAGGCACCCAAGCCAGCGCCGGCTGCCCCTGCGCCGGTGGCCGACAGCGGCCAACCGGGCCTCATTCCAGCCGCACCCAGCGTACGCAGGCTCGCCCGCGAACTCGGTGTGGACTTAAAAGCGATCCAAGGTTCCGGGATTCTGGGACGCATTTCCGCGGAAGACGTCAAAACGTTCGCCAGTGGCGGCATGCCTCGCCAGGCGGCCGGCGCTCCCGCCGCACCTGCGCAAGCGGAACTGCCGGACTTCACCAAGTGGGGTGACGTGGAACGCGTCGCCATGAACGGCATCCGCAAAGCCACCGTCCGTTCGATGACGACGGCCTGGTCGACCGTCCCCATGGTGACGCACTTTGACACCGCCGACGCCACCCGCTTTGAGGCGCTACGTCAGCGGTACAAGAAAGAAGCGGAGGCGCGCGGGGCGAAGCTCACACCCACCGCAATGCTCATTAAGATCGTCGCGGCCGCACTCAAAAAATTCCCTGATTTCAACGCCAGTATTGACGTCAACACCAACGAAATCGTCTACAAAAAGTACGTCAACGTCGGGGTGGCCGTCGATACCGATAACGGCCTGCTGGTGCCGGTCGTCAAGAACGCGGACCAGAAAAGCATGATCGACCTTGCCGTTGAGCTAGGAGAGCTTGCCGCCCGCGCCCGCGACCGCAAACTCAGTCCGGACGACATGCAAGGCGGTAACTTCAGCGTCAGCAACCTCGGAGGCATCGGTGGCGACGCGTTCACGCCAATCGTCAACCCGCCCGACGTCGCCATTCTCGGTGTTGCGCGTGGCGGTATTCAACCGGTGTGGAATCCCAACACGGAATCGTTCGATCCGGTGCGGACCATGCCGCTGTCGGTCACGTACGACCACCGCCTCATCGACGGTGCCGCCGCCGCCCGCTTCCTACGCTGGGTATGTGAAGCGATCGAAGAACCGTTCCTCATCAGCCTCGAGGGTTAACCCCCCACACACACGAGCAAAGCGCGCCCGGTCGAACCTAAAGCCGGGCGCGTTTTTTAGGTGCCGGATTGCCGTATCAGGTCAGGTAAGCGCCCTAAAAGCCCGTGCTAACCTACGCGTCATGACGAGCCCTCAAGCAACCCCTGCGGTGGCGCCTGCCGCGCCGTCGGAGCTGGCGGCCCAAGGGCTCGTAAAACGTTACGGCCGGCAAAAGGTCGTCGATGGCGTCAACCTAAGCGTCAAACCGGGTGAGATTGTGGCCCTCCTCGGACCAAACGGCGCAGGAAAAACCACCAGCTTTTACATGATGGTCGGGTTCACCCGGCCGACTGCAGGCTCCATCCGGCTTGGGCAGAAGGACGTCACCCGCTGGCCGATGCACCGCCGCGCCAAGGCTGGCGTCGGGTACCTCGCCCAAGAACCCAGTGCGTTTAGGCGGATGACCGTCCTGGATAACCTGCTAGCGATCCTTGAGTTCCATGAACCCTCCAAGGAACGTCGCAGAAAACGCGCGTTTTCGCTGCTTGATGAGTTTGGCTTGACCAAGCTTGCTGACCACCGCGCTAGCACCCTGTCCGGTGGTGAACGCCGCCGTCTGGAGATTGCACGTAGTCTGACGATCGACCCCACCTTCATCCTGCTCGATGAGCCGTTCACCGGCGTTGATCCGAAATCGATTCGTGAAATTCAACTGCTGATTCAAGACCTGCGGGATCAGCGGGGCCTTGGCGTGCTCCTGACCGACCACAGCGTGCGCGAAACGGTGGCCATTGCCGACCGGATCGTGCTGATGTACGAAGGCCAAGTGCGTTTTGAAGGCAGCCCGGACGCCTTCGCCGATGACGATGACGTACGCCGCACCTACCTCGGGACCGATTTTCAACTCTAAAGCGATGGACGCAGCCTCAGGACGTGCGGCATGACGTACCTCATCGGGCTGATTCTGGTCCTGCTTCTACTCGCGGGCGTGATCGCCTGGGCGGGCGACCGACTGGGCACCTGGGCGGGACGCAACCGCGTCTCCATTCTGGGTGCGCGGCCGAAACGCACCGGTCAGCTGATCGGCATTCTCGCCGGCTTGCTCATCATGATCAGCACCATTGGCGTGCTGGCGTTGGCGTTCGAAAACGCTGCGCAGACGATCCTGAACGCCCAAGCCACCGCACGTGAGCTGTCACGCCTGCAAGATCAAGAACGTGACTTAAGCCGTCAGGTCGACCGCCTGGCGGGCGAACTCGACACCCTCGAGGGGGAGTTAACCCGAGCGCGGGAAACGATCAACAACGCCGAACAAGCCCGCGATGAGGCGCTTGCCAGTCGCGATGCCGCTGCACAAGAACGCGACGCTTTGCAAGCCGACGCCGCCGCCCTGGCGGGTGAACTGGATGCATTACAGACCGAACTGGGGCGGGTGCAAGGCGAGTTTGAACGCGTACAGGGAGAACTGGAGGCCGCATCGGCTGCGCGTGATTCGGCCCTGAGTGAACGCGATGCTGCGATCTCGGAGGTGGGTGTCGCCCGTGAGCAGGTCAACCAGCTGCAAGGCATCATTGACGTGCTCGAGCAGGAGTCGCAGGCGCTCAGTGACGAAGCGGAGAGCCTACGGGCTGCCAACGCCGAGCTGGCGGCATCCAACGAGCAGCTTGGTCAACGCAACGCCCGCCTAGAAAACCTGAACGCCACGCTTGAAGGCCGCATTGAGGACGCCTCGGCACGCGCGGCGGCACTGCAAGGCCAGGTGGAGGACCTCACGGGTCAACTGGAACAACAATCACGCCGTCTGCGTGACGTGCAGGCCGAATTTGAGCGGGCGTCCTCTGGGGACGTGACGTTTGAAACCGGCGAGTTGATCTACAGCGGTTCGATCGATGCGGACACACTTCCAGATGCACAACTGCAGCTTTCCGAGTTTGTGCAGCAAGCCAGCGAACTGACCGCCCGTCGTGGCGCTGGGGCGGTGGCGCTGCGACCGGACCAGCAAGCCATTCTCGTGGATGCGGTCCTGCAAACCCCAGGGTCGGACCTGATTCGCTTCCTGTCACCGAATAACCAGTTCAGTCCGGTTGAGGTTGAGGTTGTCATTGAGGCGTTTGAGAACGAAATTGTGGTGGAGCAAGGCCGCCTGCTGGTTGCCCGCAATATCCACTTGGGTACCGCCGACCAGCCGGTCAGCCAAAGCGATCTGCGTGGCACGATCTCCGCACTGAAAGGCGACGCGTTGCGAACGTTACGGCGGGAAGGGTTGGACGAGTTCCAGCTGCCTCGCTACCCGACCTTGACCGAGGAAGGATTCGCGAGCCTCCTGCTACGCCGTACCGGTCCGGTGCATTTAGGGATTGTCGTACTCGAAGACGTGTACCGTTCGGGTCCCGCGCGCCTTGAGTTAACCGTCTTAGACTGACGCAGCACGTGTGAATCAGCCGTCGTGACGGGTTGGCATCTTAAGGATGTACGCCACACCGACGAGGCCGACCGAGATGACGATGACGGCGATGACCCAAGCGTCGCGACCAAACCCCAGGTAGGCGGCGCTACCCCCAACAAACAGCAGGTTCATGCTGATGGCGTAAGCCTTCACGCGGCGGCTCAATCCCCGTCCTAAGCGGATATCGCGAACCGTTGGGCCGAACACGCGATGCGTCAGCAGCCAGCGGTAGAACCGCGGGCTTGATCGCGCAAAGAAAAACGCCGCCACCAAAATCCACACGGTCGTCGGCCAGCCGGGCACGAAGATCCCGATCGTCCCAAACGCAACAGCCACCCACCCTAAAGCGATGAACAGCATCCGCAGCACCGGGTTTTGGAGGATGTCTTTGGCCTCAAGCGCCGCCAATTCCTCTTGGCTGATGGCACGTCTGGGTGCCGTCGTTGCGCTCCGGTTACTCACGTGACCATGCTACCGCTCAGGTTGCCGAGACGTTTGTCTTGCAGCACCCCGGCAGCGTTTGGAGCAGTAACGCACCGACTCCCAGTCTTTCGCCCATTTGCGGCGCCACGTGAAGGGCCGGCCGCAGGTGGCGCACGTCTTGCTAGGCAGGTCACGTTTCTTGCGTTGCGCGGGCATCAGTCTGCTCCGGACATGGTCCGGTGGCGGAGCGCCTCGTACAGGAGAATCGCACCTGAGACCGACGCGTTCATGCTGTCGGCGCCGCCTTCCATCGGGATGCGCACCGTGTGGTCGGCGGCGTCAAGCCAAGCCGTATCAAGCCCTTCGTGTTCCGGACCGACCACGAGAGCCACGCGTCCTTGCCAGTCCATCTGCCAGGGGCTGACGTGCCCAGCAGGCGAGCTTGCCACCATGCTCCACCCATGTTGCGATAACGCGCTGCGTACGTGTTCCGCAGGGCCGCTGGCAATGGGGATGTTGAAGACGCTACCCATGCTGGTGCGGATCGCAGCGGCATTCCACGGGTCGGAGCCGCGACCGGTGACCGTCAGGACGCCCGCGGCGCCGAGTGCGTCGGCCGATCGCACGAGCGCCCCTAAGTTGCCTGGTTTTTCGGTACCGACAAGGACCAGGAGTAGGCCTTGCGCCGACTCTGTGAGGGTGTCAACGCTGGCGCCTGGGGGCGTGAAGGTACACGCCACACCGTCGGGGTTTTGTCGCACGCTGATGCGCTTGAATGCGGCAGGGGACAGGTGCCAAACCGGGATGTCACGCCGTTTGGCTAAGCCTTCAAGCTCGGCGGCGTCCGCGCTTGTCCATTCCGGGCAGAGCCACAACGCTTGGATGGCGACGCCTGACCGCAGCGCGTGCGCGGTTTCTTGCAGCCCTTCGCAGAGGGCGGTGTTCGTGCGGTCCCGTTCGCGCCGTTGGTGGAGTCGCATCAACGCTTTGACGCGCGCGTTTTGGGGGCTTTCGATCAGAGCGGCTGTCACCCGCGCATGGTACCCGGCAGCGGTCTCGGTGCTACCCTTCCTGACCGGCAGGCATCATGAGAGGAACCCCTGGTTGATGACCCACAACAAGCGGCAAGCCGGCGTTCCGTTCGTACTGGTTGTGTTGTTTCTCGACATCCTTGGGATCGGCATTATCATTCCGGTCCTTCCGCAACTGGTCGATGGCTTCCTGCCCGGCGGACCGAGCGACGCCGCGTTCGCCTACAGTGCCATCGCCGCCCTCTACGCACTCATGCAGTTCCTCTTCGCGCCCCTGCTCGGGGCGTTGTCAGACCGGTTTGGACGCCGCACCGTCATTTTGGTGGCCTTAGCCGGCTTCTCCCTCAGCTACCTGATCCTCGCCTGGTCACCGACGCTCGCATGGTTGGTCGTGGGCCGTGCGCTCGCAGGCATTACCGGAGCCACCATCACCACCGTCAACGCCTACATCGCCGACGTTTCCAGTCAAGAAACCCGCGCGCGAAACTTCGGGTTCGTCGGCGTTGCCTTCGGCCTCGGCTTCATTTTCGGGCCTGCGATCGGTGGCCTGCTCGGTGATCTTGGGCTGCGCGTGCCGTTCCTTGCCAGTGCCGCTGTTGCCGCCGCCGGCTGGGTGTACGGACTCGTGGTGCTGCCCGAATCGCTGCCACCTGAGCGGCGCGCCCCCTTCGACTGGAAACGCATCGACCCGTTACGCTCGCTGGCTGGCCTGAAGGCATACCCACTGGTCGCCGGCTTGGCGGCTGGCTTCATGCTGTTCGGCCTCGCGCAACGCGGCCTGGAGACCGTCTTTGTGCTCTACACCGACTACCGCTTCGCATGGGGACCCTCGGAAAACGGCTTGGCGCTCGCCGTCGTAGGGATCACCGCCGCGATCGTGCAAGGGCTCCTCGTTCGGCCCATGGTGGCCCGCATTGGCGAGCGGCGCACGGTGGTTGTGGGCCTCACCGTTTATGCGGCAGGATTCCTGGCGTACGGCCTCACGTCGGTGGGCACATGGTTCTATCTGGTCATCGCCGTCACCGCCCTCGGTAACGTCAGCGGTCCCGCCATTCAAGGGTTGATCGCAGGCTCCGTCCCCTCATCCGACCAGGGACGGGTTCAGGGCGCCATCACGTCGTTACTCTCGCTGACTGCCATTGTGGCTCCGCTCATCTCGGGAAGTCTTTTCGGAGCCTTCTCCGGCCCCGGCGCGGTGGCCGAACTGCCCGGCATGCCCTTTTTTGCGGGGGCGGCATTCATTGTCCTCGCCCTGCTGGTGGTGTTGCGGTCGTTGAGACGATTCCCGACGGACACCCACCCTGAGGATGCGAATCTTTCGGCCGCAGGCTAGACTGCGAGCCATGAATCCGATCGTCACCCCCACCGAAGCGGAGGCCTTGCGGCGTGAGCAAGGCGCACAGTTTGTCGATGCCCGCTTCAACCTTGCCGATCCAGGAGCCGGCCGGCGAGGTTACGAGCAGGCGCACCTTCCCGGGGCGGTCTACTTGCATCTTGATGACGACCTGTCTGGCCCCATCCAGACCTCCGGTCAGGGAGGCCGGCACCCGCTGCCCGATGCGGCCGTGCTCTGCCAAACGCTTGGTGAGCGAGGGCTCTCAAACGCACGCCCGATCATCGTTTATGACGACGCTGGTGGCGCCATGGCTGCCCGCGCCTGGTGGCTTTTGCGGTGGCTTGGCCATGCCGACACCTTCGTGCTTGATGGCGGCCTGCAAGCCTGGGTGGCCGACATCAATGACACCGAGTCTGGCAACGCCGCCCATCCGGCCACCACCTTTGAAGGCCAACCGGGCGGCATGCCCACGGTGGATGCGGACACGCTTGAGGCGGGACTTGAGGACGCTTCGGTACTCCTCGTGGATGCACGCGCTCCAGACCGTTACGCAGGCACCCATGAACCGATCGACCCAGTCGCCGGGCATATCCCCGGTGCCATTAACCTGCCCTTCACAGGCAACTTAGAAGACGGCCGTTTTTTGCCTGCCGACCGTCTCGCCGAACGCTTCGCGTGGGTGGATGAAGCTGATGAATGGGTGGCTTACTGCGGCTCTGGTGTCACCGCCGCACACAACGTGCTTGCTGCCGAAGTGGCGGGGTTGCCAACCCCCAAGCTCTATGCCGGTTCGTGGAGCGAGTGGTGCCGCGATCCCAAACGTCCGGTGGAGCAAGGCCACCCAAATTGATGCGCACGATTGCCATGCTCCTCATGCACCCAGGAAGTACCCTGCACGTATGAACGACGTGAGCGCCCGCCCCCTGCCTGGTTTGCGTTGGTTGCGCGAACCGATTAACGCCTTAACCCACGCCGCTGGTGTGGTGCTCGGCCTGGTCGGCCTAGGGGTCTTATGGGCCCTTGCGTCGGGCGATGTGCTGCACACCGTCAGCGCGACCGTCTACGGTCTGAGTGTGGTGCTGCTGTTCCTCGCCAGCACGCTACTGCACGCCCTGAAGGTCGGCTATAAGACGTACGTCAGATTGCGCCTGTTCGACCATGCCGCCATCTTCGTCCTGATCGCAGGGACCTACACCCCCGTCTTGTTGGTGGCCGTTCGGCCTGCGGCACCGTCGCTGGCCATTGCGCTCCTGTCGGTCGTGTGGGCCCTCGCGTTACTCGGGGTGCTGTTCAAGATCTTCTGGCTCAACGCACCGAGGTGGTTCAGCACCGCGCTTTACGTGATCCTTGGTTGGCTGTCCGTGCTTGCCCTCGGGCCCCTCGTACAGGCGCTCCCGTGGCCTGGCGTGACTTGGCTTGTTGCCGGTGGCGTCACCTACACCGTTGGAGCGGTCGTCTACGCCCTCAAACGCCCCGATCCGTTCCCGACGGTCTTCGGGTACCACGAGATCTGGCACCTGTTCGTGCTGGCTGGAAGCGCGTTTCATTTCGTGTTGATCGCACGCTATATCATCGGCGCATGACGGCCCGTGAAAAGAACGTTTTCCTAGGGTTCGCTCGCTTCTTCTACGCCGTGGCTGCAGGCGCAGCACTGATTTCGCTGGTGTCCACCGACGGGTTCTTTCGCTCCAGTCCGGTCGCGGTCGTCCTCGTCATCGCTGCGGTTGGCGTGGCGCTTGAATGGACCGTGCGGCGTGCCCCGACCGTCGAGCGGAGTGCCGAACCGCCAGCACAACCCAGGGAACCTTGGCTGCCCCCAGATGATGAGATGGAGCCCGCCGAACCGCCTGGTCGTCGTGGTTCAGGATCCGCTTAAGCGCCGGTGATGCTGGCCTGCCTCATGCGCTGGGCTTCACGGTAAGCCCCTTCAATCTCTTCCAGGAGTGAGCGGGCGAACGCCGAATCGATACGCTCCCACGCCGACTCAAAAAACTCGTCTAAGGCGCCAGGTGCGTGCCGGATTGGGGCCATGTCAATACGGCCGCGTTCATAATGCAGCGCCATCAGGCACATATCAATCAGGTTCATATCCCGCACAAAACGAGCCTCGCCACTTGCGCGATCCTCGTACTCTTGCCATCGCGCCTTCACCCGCGCACTCGCCTCACCCGGCCATACCGCCTCAAGGCGGGCCATCGCAGCCGACTCACGCTGCGCCTTCTCAGCCGGGGTCATCGGACGGTCGGCAACGTTTGCGAGCGACGGCACGTCACCAATTTCGGCTTCAGCAAGATCGTGCGCCAACGCAATCTCAACCGTGCGAGCGGCGTCAAGACCTGCCTCCGAGGCAAACATGCTGCACAGCAGGGCCGTCCCCCAACTGTGATCCGCCACCGATTCGCCATCGTCAATCCCGCGCAACTCCCAGCCGGAGCGGGCACGTTCTTTGAGGCGAAACGCATCCAAAACAAAGGCCAAACGTCCGTTCACGCCGGGCAGATTAGCAAACAAGGCCGCCTTAGAAACCAACGCTCACGTCTCCCGCGTGGCCTCGCGCGTCATCAGTCGTGCCACGGCGTCATCAGCGGCAAGGGCGCCGAACGCAACCTCGTACACGTGTTCAGCGATCGGCAGGCTTAGGCCTGCGTCGCGGCCGTGCGCGGCGAGCGCTTGGACGCTTCGCAGCCCTTCGGCCGTTAAGCCCGACGCCAAGATCGCCTCGCCTGACTCTCCTGATGCGAGCCTGCGGCCCGCTTGATGGTTCCGACTTTCACTGGCCAGGCACGTGGCGACCAGGTCACCCACGCCGGCAAGGCCGTAGAGCGTCGCAGCCTTCCCACCGAGACGGTTGCCTAAGCGCACCATTTCCGCCAAGCCGCGCGACACCAACGCCGCCGTTGCGTTGGTTCCTAAACCCAAGGCGTCCGACATCCCAGCGGCCACCGCGATGACATTTTTGTAGGCGCCACCCACCTCAACGCCCTGGGGATCGTCGTTGAGGTACACCCGAAACGTCGCCTGGTGAAACCAGCCACGTACCCGCTCAGCGAACGTCGTGTCGTGGGACGCCACAACGGTTGCAGCCGGTTTTCCAGCCGCAATCTCATGCGCCAGGTTGGGACCGGAGAGCACCGCAACCGGCGCAGCAACCCGCCTGGTGAGCCACGCGTGCGGGGTGGTTAAGTGGGCGTCCATCAACCCTTTCGCGGTGGATACCCAACCGGCTGGATGCACCCCTGCAGCGTCGAGGCGTGCGACCAGATCTGGCAGGCCGACGCTTGGGACGGTTGCGACAACCGCGTCGGCGTCGCCCGTGGCATCTGCGATGTCGGAGGTCATCGACACCCTTGAAGCCGGGTGTTCTTCGCTCTGACTTAGGTTCTGCTGGACCCGTTCGTCATGCCACGCTTGAGCCTTGCCTACGTTGCGCGTCCACAGGCGTACCGTAAGACCGTTGTGGGCCAGCAGGTCGGCCAGCACGGTGCCCCATTGGCCGGCGCCGAGCACAGCCACGGAGGCAGGTGGGGGTGCGTCGCGGCGTGACACGCACCCAATCTAGCAGCAGGGGTAAACTTCCCGCTGTTGAGCACCCCACGTGGGGTCACCAGAGGAGGGAGGCCGCCGTGCCACTGTACGTTTACAAAAACCTGTCAACGGGTGAGACCTTTGAAATCGAGCAGTCCATGGCGGACGATGCGCTCACCGCGCATCCCGAGACCGGAGATCCGGTCAAACGGATTATCCAGCCCGTCGGCATCGCCTTTAAAGGCAGCGGTTTTTACGTTAACGACTCCAGAAAGGGCGCTGCCCCTAAAAAGTCATCGGATGGTGGCACCACCAAAACAGACAGCAAAACAAGCAAGCCGAGCAAGTCAGGCGACTAGTCGTTCGTCCGTTCCATCGGTGTCAACGACGCCTACCTACCGGCACCCTTACCGAAGCGCAATCTCGAACACCTTAGGCCAACGCTTTCCGGTCACGAGGAAGGTGCCGGTGTCATCACGATAGGCGATGCCGTTGAGCACGTCATCGCGCCCTAAGCTGGACCGTTCCGTCTCCGTCAGCAACCGGGCTAGGTCCGCGTAGGACACAACCTGACCACTGCTCGGGTCGATTTCAACGATGCGGTCTTCAAACCAAACGTTCGCCCACACGCGCCCATCCACACACTCAAGTTCATTGAGCTGAGCGAGCGGCTGACCATCGAACGTCACGTCCACACCCCCGATCACGTCAAACGTGTCGGGATCCCGGAACGTCAGGCGGTCGCTTCCGTCGCTCATGACAAGCCGGGCGCCATCGAAGCACAAACCCCAACCTTCGCCGTCGTAACCGAAACGCGTCACCGCGCGCTCAAACGAATCAAGCGGCCATACATAGGCATCACCGGCGCGCCAGGTTAGCTGGATCAAGGTGTCGCCAACCAAAGCCAAGCCTTCACCGAAAAGATCCTCAGGCAGATCGCGTTGCATCAAGACAGCGCCATCAGCCAGCCGAACCTTACGGACGCTCGATGACCCGTACAAGCCGGTGGACTCGAACACATGCCCGTCGTGCCACAACAGACCTTGCGTAAACGCCGCCTGATCGTGAGGGAATGAAGCCACAACCTCAACGGAGCGAGAGGCCGGCGTCCCCGGCGCGCAACCACCCAGTACGGTCGCGAGCACCAAAGCCACGAGGGGCAGTGTTTGAAGACCGAACCGGTTACGGCGCGCCGAACGCACGGGCGTACGCCTCCTGGATCGCTTGGTGGACACCGTCTTCGCTTTGGGTGGCATCGATGGTGACCCAACCCTGGTTGTCGCGAGCGAGGTTCACGAAAGCCTCCCGCACGCGCCGGTGAAACGCAATGTCGGCCTGCTCAAGCCGGTCAACGCGGCCGCGGGATGCCACACGGGCAAGCCCCGTTTCGGGCGGCAAATCAAGCAGAATCGTCAGGTGAGGCTCAAGGCCTTGGGTGGTGTGCGCATTCACGCTCGCGACCCAATCAAGGTTCAGGCCCCGCCCGTAGCCCTGGTAGGCCGTGCTCGAAGCGGCAAAACGATCGCAGAGCACCGCATCGTGCGTCGCAAGGGCCGGTTGGATGGTGTCCTTCACATGTTGAGCGCGGGCGGCGGAATACAGCAAGAACTCTGCCTCCGCATCAATCGTCAACGTGGGATCGAGCAGGATGTCGCGCACCCGATCCGCCAAGGCCGAACCGCCAGGCTCGCGGGTGGTGAGCACCTTAAGATCTGCCGCCTGAAGCCATGCGGCAAGACGCTTCACTTGCGTGCTTTTGCCGGCCCCTTCGGGGCCTTCGAACACGACAAAACGGCCGTTAGGGCTCACTTGGTTACAACCCGGTGGGCAGCAGCAAGAATTCGGTGGAGAGGCCAAGGTCGACTTCAAGGCGCTCCGCTAGGCGCTTGACCCCGACCGTTTCGGTCATGTAATGCCCGGCGTATAGCGCGCTGATGCCACGTTCGAAGGGAACGTGAAAATTGTCGTGTTTTGGTTCTCCGCTGAGAAGCGCGTCAAGGCCGAGGTCTGCGGCTTGATGCAGGAAGCTTGACCCGGATCCGGTCACGATGCCAATGCGTTGCACCTCCATCGGGCCTCCTGCGTGCACGAGCACGCTTTCACCAAGGACTTCTTCGATTTGGTCGGCGAGATCGCGCAAGGACATCGGGTTTGGAAACTCACCGCGTGCACCAATCAGGTGTCCGCCACTTTCGGCGAACGGCTGGATGTCGGTAAGGCTTAGCAGTTCGGCTAGACCCACGTTGTTGCCAACTTCAGGATGGGCGTCGAGTGGGAGGTGTGCGGCGTAGAGGCTGATGTTGTTTTCGATGAGTAGGCGGACGCGGGCACCGGTCATTTTGGTGATCGGTTCCATACCGCCCCAGAACAGGCCGTGATGAACGATGAGGAAGTCGGCGCCTACCGAGGCTGCCTGCTCGATCGCCGTTTGGCTGGCGTCGACGGCGACAGCCACGTGGCGGACCTCGTCAGCACCTTCGACCTGAAGGCCATTCAGACTGGCGTCTGGGATGGCGTGAACGTTAAGGAGTTCGTCGAGCCAGCGGACAAGTTCGCTTCGTTGCATGAAGGGAGGGTACCGCTTCACCAGGCGCTTTGGCGTCACGGGAGGGAGCGCCCCGGTTGGATGTAATGACATGGGGTTGACAAGCCTGCGAATGCTTGGCATACTCTTAATTCGCGCCTCAGGGCGCCGCGATCTTTGAAAATCCGGTTTCGAGACGACCTGTCGATTCTTTTTTTCACACTGCAAAACAGGCTCGTTGGGGCCTAAATCCCAACACTTGTTTTGGAGAGTTTGATCCTGGCTCAGGATGAACGCTGGCGGTGTGCCTTAGACATGCAAGTCGAACGAAGACTCTTTAACTGATCCCTTCGGGGTGACGTTTTAGAGGACTGAGTGGCGAACGGGTGAGTAACACGTGGGTGACCTACCCCCAAGTCTGGCATAACAGTTGGAAACGGCTGCTAATTCCGGATGTGCTCTTTCTTCTTGTAGATCGAGTAAAGTTTTTTCGCTTGGGGATGGGCCCGCGGTCCATCAGCTAGTTGGTGGGGTAATGGCCTACCAAGGCAACGACGGATAGCCGGCCTGAGAGGGTGACCGGCCACAGGGGCACTGAGACACGGGCCCCACTCCTACGGGAGGCAGCAGTTAGGAATCTTCCACAATGGGCGAAAG
>CAJXNS010000012.1 GCA_913057165.1 uncultured Trueperaceae bacterium | reverse complement strand
CCATTGAGGTCGACCCTGAAAGCATGCAAGCTAGCGTGCAGGTTCCAAGCGACCAGTTGTCCTTGGCGATCGGCAAAGGCGGACAGAACGTTCGGCTGGCCGTCAAGCTGACCGATTTCAAGATCGACCTTGAGGGTTCAGAAACCGCCAGCGATTTGGACGCCGCCATGCAAGCGGCTGCCACCCGCATGGACGATGAAGGCCCTGAGGGTGACGACGCATCGCGCGCCGCGTTTAATGCGCTCTTCCAAGCCGAAAGCGACGAGGCCGCCACGGAAGATCAAGACACCGTCGCCTTAGATGAAGCGAGCGAGGACGACGCGCCGGAACTCCACTCGGATGACATCCAGCACGATTTAGACGAAGAGGAACGCCGAACGATTGAATCCGAAGAAGGTGAGCCGACCGAGTGAGCACCGCAAAGGCCCAGCCTGTCCGCATGTGTGTGGTGTGCCGCGAGCGCGCACCACAGCATGCGCTGCACCGCTGGGTGCGCGACGCGCAGGGCGAATGGCAAGCGGATCCACGTCGCAAGAGTGCCGGACGCGGAGCGTGGATGTGCGACGCGTGCATGGCCACCGCAGACGTCAAACGGTTACGCCGACCGTTCCGGCAGCAAGCCGAACGGATTCATTCCCAGCTACAACGGCAAGACGGCGGGTTCACGACCGCCCAGGAGGGTTAGATGGCAGGAAAAATTAGGATCTACCAACTCGCAAAAGACCTGGGCGTCGAAAGCAAAGAACTGATGGCCGCCCTCGATGACATGGGCGTGGAGTACAAGTCGCACGCCAGCTCGCTCGACGAAGCCACCGCCGAAACGGTCACCGAAATTCTGACCGGCGGAAGCGCTGACACGGCACCTGAGGCAGCTGCCGAAACAGTGCCTGAAGCACCGGAAGCCGACGACACGACCGAGACTGCCGGCGCAGACGACGCGACCGAAGATAGCGAACCAGCCGCGGAAGAACCGGCGGTGGATCGCTCCCACCTGCCCTTGCGCGCGCCTGTTGTCACCGTCATGGGTCACGTTGACCACGGCAAAACCAGCCTGCTTGACTACATCCGTAAGACCCGCGTGGCCGCCAAAGAAGCCGGCGGCATCACGCAGCACATCGGGGCGTACGTCGCGGACACGAAGCATGGACCGATCACGTTCCTCGACACACCAGGGCACGAAGCCTTCACCGCCATTCGCCAGCGTGGCGCGCACGCCACCGACATTGCCGTCATTGTGGTCGCGGCCGACGACAGTTTGATGCCGCAAACGCGTGAAGCGATCGCCCACGCCAAGGCAGCTGGCGTGCCCATCATCGTCGCCATCAACAAAACAGACCTGCCGCAGGCCAACCCAGACAAGGTCAAACAGGACCTCATGCAGGTCGAACTCATCCCTGAAGAGTACGGCGGCGACACGATCACCGTGCCGATCAGCGCGATCACGGGCGACGGCATCCCGGAGCTACTTGAGATGATCGCCCTCGTGGCCGAAGTCGAAGATTTACGTGCCGACCCTGCAGGCAACACGACCGGTGTTGTCATCGAGTCGATTCTCGATAAGCAAGCCGGCGTTCTTGCCACCGTGCTGATCCAAGAAGGCACCTTGCGCGTGTCGGACTATGTCGTCTCGGGCGAATCATGGGCCAAAATCCGTCGCCTCACCGACCACACCGGCAGCAACATCAAGGAAGCCGGACCGAGCATTCCAGCGCAAATCTTGGGTTTTTCGGAACAAGTGGAAGCAGGCGCCGTGGTGGAAGCGGTAGGCAGCGAAGCGGAAGCCAAAGCCATGACTGAAGAACGCCGCGAGGCACGTGAACTGGCTGAGCGTGCCCCGGATGAGAAGAAAGAACTCACGCTCGCAGACCTGTTCGGCAGCACCACGAAGACCACCATCAACATGATTTTGCGTGCCGACACGCAAGGCACGCTTGAAGCCATTAAAGGCGTGATCGAACGGGAGTCTGAGTCCACCGACGATGTGGACATCAACCTCATGCTCACCGCCGTGGGTGCCGCGACCGAGAGCGACCTCATGCTCGCCTCCACCGCCGATGCGCACGTCTTAACGTTCGGTGTGAACCCCGCCGGATCCGTGAAAAAATCGGCGGAACGGCAAGGCATCCCACTGAAGAACTACCGGATTATCTACGAGTTGATCGAGGACGTTCAGCGTCTCATCCGCGGTCAAATTGAACCCGAGTACGAGGAGCAAGTCATCGGTCACGCCGAAGTTCGCATGGTCATTCGTGTCCCTCGTAGCGGCAACGTGGCCGGTAGTTACGTCACCGACGGTGTGATTCGCCGCAACGCGAAAGCCCGTGTGACGCGTGAAGGCAAAGAGGTTTACAAAGGCACCATCGAGGGCCTCAAACGCTTCAAAGACGACGCACGCGAGGTCAACCAAGGCCTTGAATGTGGGATTAGCCTGCAGAACTACGACAACGTCCAAGAAGGCGACATCATCGAAGCGTACGAGATGGTCGAGGTTCCCGTCCGGTAAACCCATGACGGCCCTCCTCCGCCCCCGCAACCACCGTCAAGGCCGGCGCACGCCGATCGGTCAACTCTTGGCCATCGGTGTGGCGGTCGCCCTGGTGGCGGTGCTGCCATGGCAGCGACTGCAAGGGGTTGCGCCGGCCGCAGCGCAAACAGCAGACACGGAATACGGCTGGACGGCGGAAGACCGCGACGCATGGCTCAACCTGGCAAACCCGAGGATCGTCGACCGCGCCACCCCCAACAGGGACGGTGCAGCACCCCAACCCAGGGAAAGAATCCTTGCCACCAACGTCGGTGCACCTCCCGAACGCGGGATGGCATCCACCGAACGTGCGGCGGCCCCACCGGGCGGACGGCACATCGTGTGGCTACAACGCCTCAAGCTTGAAGGCGGCTGAGTCACGCAAGTCGTCATGCAAACCGCCCAAACCTTCCAACCATTCCCCATCAAAGGGAGCGCTTCATGAACCAAAGAATCTTCACCGGCCTGCTGGTCTTGGCTGCAGTCGTCGCCTCGGTCGCCTACATTTGGCAGCCGTGGTCCGCCGGCACCGAAGGCAGCCTCAAGCTCGGCCTCGACCTTCAAGGTGGCCTGCGGGTTGTGCTGCAGTCCGAAATCGATGAGCCCGATCCGCAAGACCTGCAAACGGCTCGTAATATTGTCGAAAACCGCATCAACGAGTTTGGTGTGTCAGAACCCCTGATCCAGACGTCAGGGGGCAACCGCATTGTGGTCGAGCTACCTGGCCTTACCACCGAAGACCAAGATCGCGCGCTTGAACTGATCGGGCAGCAAGCGATTTTGGAGTTTGCGTTGGTTCGGCCCCAATCGGAAGGGCTCGCCACCAGCCAAATGACGCGCGAGGACCTTGAAGATGTGGCGTTCACCGGGGAGATCATCCGGACGGCGTCCGCTGACTTCGAGCGCGTGGGCACCACCTCGCTCGGTCCAGCGGTGTTCTTCGAAATCCTGCCAGCCTTCACGCGCGACTTTGGGGATTTCACTGGCTCGAACACCGGCCGCCGCATGGCGATCGTGCTTGACGGCCGCATCATTACCGCCCCAACGCTGCAGTCCCGCATTAGTGATCAAGGCCAAATCACCGGCATTACCAGCCTTGAGGAAGCCACCGATATCGCCTTGGTGCTCCGCAGTGGGTCGCTTCCCATCAACCTGACGGTGCAGGAAGTCCGCGCGATCGGGCCGACGTTGGGTGCTGACTCAATCGACGCCGGACGGGTCGCCGCGATCGTTGGCGCGGTTGCCGTTGCGCTCGCCGTGCTGCTTATTTATGGGCCGCTGTTTGGCGGCGTGCTGGCTGTCGGCGTGATCATTGCCATGACGTTCGTGTTCGGTATCCTCGCCGGCCTTGGTGCGGCGTTGACCCTGCCTGGCCTTGCAGGTCTGGTGTTGACGATCGGCGCTGCCGTCGACGGGAACGTCATTTCGTTTGAACGCATTAAAGAGGAGCTTGTGGATGGGCGCGGCATTCGGCTTGCCATGAAGCAAGGCTTCGCCAACTCGCTGAGTGCCATCCTCGACGCCAACGCCACGACCCTGCTTGCTGCCGCCACGCTCTACCAGTACACGAGCGGCCCGGTGCGTGGCTTTGCCATCACCCTCGCCATCGGCATTGTGGCTGCCGTGGTGGTGAATACCATCGTGGTTCCATGGCTCCTTGACGTGCTGACGCTACGGATCAAGCGCCACCGGATTCCGCCTCTCTTCGGGATCCGCACCATCCGCTTCCGGTTTGTTGAGCGGGCCGGTACGGTCTTAATTGCCTCCGGTGTGCTGTTCGCAGGTGCCATCGGGGTTGTTGCCATTAAAGGCTTGTCGTTCTCCACGGACTTCACCGGGGGAACCTCCATCCTGCTTCAGCAGGACAACGACTTTGACGTCTCCGAGGTACGGGGCGCGATCGACTCGCTCAATTACGACGGCGTGAACGGTGAAAGTGCCACGGTCGTCCCGGTCATTGACGACACCATCGACGGCAGTCTCGTAAGCGTCCGTGTTGGTCTGACTGAGAACGAAGAGGTCGCCAGCAGCTTCCCAAGCGATCTTGCATCAGCACTTGATGCCAACCTGCTGCAATCCGACTTTGTGGGTCCCGCCGTCGGAGCGGACCTTCGGCAGAGCGCGATTACCGCTGTCGCTGTGGCCCTCGCGTTGATCCTTCTGTACGTAGGCTGGCGCTTCTGGCCAACCTGGATCGTCGCCATCAGCGCCATCGCCGCTGCGGTGCACGACGTCGGCATCACCCTCGGCTTGATTGACCTGCTCGGCGCCGAGTTCAGCATCCCCGTGCTGGCCGCCATGCTTTTCGTGGTGGGTTACTCCCTCAACGATTCCATCGTGATCGCCGACCGCATTCGTGAAAACCTGAAACGTACCCGAGACCGGACGTACACCCAAACGGTGAACCTGTCGGTTAACCAGACCTTGTCGCGCACGTTCATCACGAGCGGCACGACCTTGCTGCCGGTCCTCGCCCTGCTCTTGTTTGGTGGCAGCGTACTTCGGGATTTCTCACTGACCCTACTGATCGGTATTGGTATCGGTACTTACTCCAGTGTCTTCATTCTTGCGCCATCGATTGTGTGGTTCCACCGCCAGCGCGCCAAACGCCGTCCAGCGGCTTAGCGCGCAGACAGACCCGTAAGGACCCAACCGGCCGGAGCCACTGCGCTCCGGCCGGACTTATTGAGGCCAGTCCGTGTCCCACTGCCCAACGAACGACTCGTTAAACGTCACAACCGCGCGTAGCCGGCCGTTGACACGGTCGGACATGGCATCTTCTGGCAGCTCAAACGTCACGTCGCGGGGTACGTCATCGGGCCGGATACGTACACTTTCCGATGCGAGTGGATCCCCTGCCGGTGCGAACCATTGCACCACCAGCCAACCTTCCTCAGGGGCGGATTCAACCGACAACTGAAGCGCTGGACGGGCCGCAACCAAAAACTCACCCCGTACGACCCGCAAGCGATCTTCAATGGCAGGCAGGTCAGCCGGGACGGGTGGAAGGTATAGCGGGCGGCATGCCGCGACCGTCAGGAGCAAACCCACCGCTAGAGCGACGGTGCGCATCAGGTTCGCGTCCAAACGTATGGAGCGGCATGCGCAGCGAGGGCGACAGCCGCCGTTTCCGCCCGTAGGGTTGAGCCACCAAGCGTGACGAGGTTCACCTGCTGCGATTCAAACCACTCAACCTCAAGGTCTGACCAGCCTCCCTCAGGTCCGGTCCATACGCCCACCGACTTGTGACCATTCGCGCCCGGTTGGGCCCACTCGTGCGGCCACATCGTCGCGCTGGTGCTCGCCACAAAATCCAAATCGCAAAACGGCAGGTCACGAACCGGACGGGGCGCATCGACGGTTGGTATCCGCACCCGACCCGACTGCTTCACAGCTTGCACCGCGATGCGTTGCAGCCGATCGAGTTTGTAATCGCGAATGCTCGTCACGTCGCAGTGGTCACTCACCAACAGTCGGATACGTGTCACACCAATTTCGGTGAGACGCTTCACAACGCTTGCGAGTTTGTCACCCTTCAGTAAGGCAACCGACGCCACCAGTGGTGTGGGCGGGTCGCGCTGCACATCAAACGGTTCGCCCAGCTCCATATCCAAGTGGCTGCGGTGCAGCTTGACCACCGAACCTCGTGCCACTTTCCCGCTGCCATCAAACGCCTCAATGGGTGTACCGCGTCGGGCTCGCAGCACACTAATCAGGTGGTGGGCTTCGGTGCCGTGAAGCTCTTGAGGTCCTGGCTCTAACACCGGAACGAACACCCGCAACAACTTTAGTCTTTGCACCATTGCAAACACACCCATTCGTCATCCTGCTGCCGGCCGAGAAGCCTTAAGTGCGACCCAAGCGCGCGCTTCACGAGGTCTTCACGCTGGTCCAGGATTCCCGTCACAATCAAGACGGACCCTGGCCGCATGACGCGCACGTAATCCTGAGCAAGTTCGGCATGCAGTTCGGCATAAAGATTCGCGACGACCGTATCAAAGTGGCGGCCCTCCACCACGTCTATAGAACCAACACGCCAGTCACCACGCACCTTGTTGCGTTCGGCGTTCACGCGTGCCACCTCCACCGCCTGCGGGTCGATATCAACCCCCACCACGTGCGACGCGCCAAGCACCGCTGCGGCAATCGCCAGCACACCGGAACCGGTGCCGACGTCAAGCACCTCACGGTCCCATGGGTCTGCATCAACCAAGGCAGCAAGGGCCATGCGGGTGGTGGCGTGATGCCCCGAACCGAAGGCCAAACCCGGGTCGAGCCAAACCACGCGCTGGTACGCCTCAAGGGTGGTGTGCCGGTGGGTAGGTGCCACCACGAGCGGACCGACTGCCACGGGGCTCAAGTCGGCCTGGTAGCGCCCCACATAGTCGGTGCTGTCCGCATCTTCCCAGGTGCCCTCCACGGGCACATTCACCACCTCTGGGAAGGTGGCGAGCACGTCAGGACCGTCCTGCTGCAAGCCGCAACAGCCCGCCTCCCAGAGGTGCACGAACCGCGGATCGTCGGTCTCGACGTCCGCCTGAAAACGCAGCACCTTCATGCGCTTGCCGCCTCATGCAGGGGTACCGCCGCCGCGCGCTCGACCACCACGTGAAACCCGTGGTGCGCCGCACGCTCTTGAAGCCAAGCCATGCCATCGGCGCTGGCTGGTTGCCCTAACCGAACACGATCCCAGGCCCCATCGGCGGCAAGGAGGATCGTCTCGGCGAGGCAGGCGGGGATGGCGTTTTGACCAAAATGCAGGTCGATTCGGCCCTCCAGGCGCCCTGGCACCTCCACCACCCCGCCAGGCACGACCTCCACACCTGGCACCTCGTAGACGCCGTCAGCCACGTCGGTGGGCCGCCCCATGTCGTAAATCCAAGCCCCTGGGCGGACCATGGCCGCTTGCACCACGGGGTTGGGGTCTGACGTGGCCGTGAAGACCAGATCGGCGCACGGCAGGTCCTCGTAATGCGTCGCCACGTTGACCGTTGTGTCTTTGAAGCGTTTCGCAAGCGTGTGCGCCGACCGCTTAAGGCGCCGCTCGTCTTTGCCGATCAGTAGGAGGGTACCGACGTGCGGGGCTACCTTCCGCGCCATGCCGAAGCCCACCATGCCGGTGGCACCGATCACCGCTGCCGTGGTCGATTTAAGGGTCGCACCCCGACGTTCGAACCGTTCGATGAGCGCTGGCACCACCGCTTCGCTGGACGCGGCGGTGAACGTCCCCCCGTCGGTTAACGGCACGTCTGGAAATTCACGCTGGACGGTGACCCCCTTGTCGGCCACGGTTGACCACAGCGCACCCAAGCCCATCCCTGAAGCCCCAAGGGAGCGGGCCAGCCGCGCGGCACGGCGTACCGTCCGCATGGCGTTGACCTCATCGGATCGTATTTGGTGCGGCATCATGGCGCCTCCCAGGAGCACCACCTCAACATCCCTTCCATCGTTAAGACGGATGCCCTTCAGGACGTCATGCACTTGGGGTGGCATATGCGGCAACACGCGAACCACCCAACGCTGGAGGCGTGAACCCTCGGGTGCGAGCCTAACCAACCAGGCCAAACTCTTGACTTGCGCCACATCTTCCCAAGCCATGGGGTGGATCATGAACGCGACACGCACGGTATCGGCATGACCCACTGGCACCCCTGGCGGATCGCCAATCTTTGGTTCGGTCCCATCTAAAATTTGCGTCAGCGAAGGCACGAGCCGAACGGCGGCGTAACCCAGAATCCCGAGCAGCGCCGCGGGCGCCGGCCAACTGGCAACGGTCAGGAGCACCAGGCCTGCCAACACCCCAAGCACCACGTAGCGGGTGGCGATCGCGATAACCAACGCAAACACCAGCGCAATCAACATCCAGCCTGCCGGCAGCATGCCAAGCAGCGGTAACGCCAGCAGCGCACCCAGCATCACGGCATAGCCACGTCCGCGGACGCGCCATCCTTGACGCCCAAGCTGCGGGGGCCAAGCGTGCCCCAAAAGCACAGCTAGGATCGCTGCAGGTGCCCCACCAAACAGCCACGCAACGGCGAACCCTTTGGTGACATCGATGACAAACGCAACCAGCAGCGCGACGGGGCGCCACCAGCGAAACGCATTTTCAACCCCGATCAAATGCGGGTTGACACGCCGAACGTCCCGACCGTGCCACCACGTCAGAAGAAACGCTCCCAACGGAAGCACCCCGATGGCATACGCCGCAACCACTGAGACGATTAGAGAAGGCCAGTCCTGCACGCCCGTATCATACGTGCCACACGGCCAGCCGACCGTGCGCGCATTAGGGCTTGCCGGCACGGGTACGATGCGGGCATGGACTCGAAGACACCGCCGCAAAACCTAGAGGCCGAACAAAGCGTCCTAGGCGGCATCCTTCTAGACAACGACGTGTTCGCCACGCTTGAAGGCACGCTTCGACCAGAGCACTTTTATAAGGAAGCGCACCGCACCATTTTTAAGGCCATGGACCGCCTTTACCGCCAAAGCGAACCGATCGACCTGGTCACCCTTGCTGAAGCCCTGCGGGTGGAGGGGGAATTGGACTCCATCGGAAGTCTTCCCTACCTTGTCGGCCTTGCTGAAGGGGTGCCAACGGCGGCGTACGCGGAGAGTTACGCCCGCATTGTCGTTGAAAAGGCGGTGCTTCGGGACCTCATTTCAGCGTCCGGGAAAATCATGCAGACGGCGTACGACGAGTCGATGCCGCTGGCTGAGACACTGGATGCGGCGGAGCGTCATATCTTTGAGCTGGCAAGCAGCCGCCGGCAGCACGGCTTTGATGCCATGCACCACCTGGTGAATGAAACATTTGATTACATTCATGAGCTGTTTCAGAACCCCGACCCGATTTCGGGTTTGCGCACCGGTTTCAAAGAGTTGGATCACATGACCGCCGGACTACAGCCGTCAAGCCTCAATGTGCTGGCCGCTCGCCCCTCCATGGGGAAAACCGCACTCGCGTTGAGCATGGCGCAGCACGTCGCGCTGCGCGAAGGCAAAGCGGTCGGCGTGTTCAGTTTAGAAATGTCCAGCCTCCAACTGGTCACCCGCATGCTGTGTAGCGAAGCACGGGTGGACATGAGCCGCGTCCGCAACGGACAACTCTCGGAACGTGACTTTAAGCGCCTGGCGGATACCGCAGGCAAAATGCGTGATGCCGGCATCTTCATCGATGACGAAGCCGACATGACGGTGATGGAGTTACGCAGCCGCGCACGCCGCCTCATGGCCGAGCACGAGCTTGGACTGATTGTCATCGACTACCTCCAGCTCATGTCAGGCCCACAGTCAAGCCGCGGGGGTCCTGAGAACCGCCAGCAAGAGATCTCCAACATCTCGCGTGGCTTAAAGGCACTCGCACGCGAACTGGACGTCCCCGTCTTGGTGCTTTCCCAGCTTTCACGCGCCGTGGAGAGCCGCCCCAACAAACGGCCGATGCTGTCGGACCTGCGGGAATCGGGAGCCATTGAGCAAGATGCAGACTTGGTGATGTTCATCTACCGTGACGAGTACTACGATCCGAACAGTGAACGGCAAGGCATCGCCGAAATCTTGATCGGCAAGCAACGCAATGGACCGGTCGGGTCGATTGATCTGCAGTTCCACAGCGCGCACGTGCGCTTCAACGATCTCGCGCGAGCGAACGCATAACCCAGCGCGTAAGACGGTGATTGCCTAAGCCTGCTAGGCGCAAACGCAGGCGGCCGCACAGCATGTGACCTGTGCAGATTAGCCTCAGGACGTGCGCCAACCCATCCCGTTCCTGCGACCGTCACGCCGGACACCTCCGGCCGTTCGCCGGGTGGTCGTCGACAACGGATGGGTGGCGTCCTTCGCCGAAGGGGCCGCCATCGACCCTGAAGCGGACGTCGTCTGGCATGAGACAGACTGGCCGCGGACACGCAATGAAGCGTCACTACAAGCGTGGGTCAAACACAACCTCAAGCCAACCGTTGGCGATCTCGGCCGGAAGGAGGCCGTGCGCCTCGTGATCGCCTCAAAGGATTTGTGGACCGATATCCACACGCCCAGCGACCCAGAGGAGGACCCACTCACCTCCACCAAACGGTTCCTTGGACGCCGTCTGCCCTACCCTCCCGACCGCATCGACGTTCGGGTTTGCCCACTCGGCGAGCGGAACGACCAGCCCATCCTGTTTGTCGTCGCTTGCCGAACCGGCATGCTTCGCACCTACACCAAGGCGTTCGCCGCCTGGGGCGTACCGGTCGTGTCGATCGAACCGGCCATGCTGCATGCGCTCCAACACCAACGGGCGGTCCTGAACGCCCAAGGCCTCAACCGGGCTCGCTACATCACCGAAGCAGGCGATCATGCGCTCGCCTGCGAATGGGACGACGGTCTTCCCCAAAGCCTCCGGCGCCGCGGGCCATCCCCGGAAGGCACCAACGCCGAACACAACCCTCGAGCCGCGGACGGCACGGAGTCGCCCACCATTATCGACGCCCCCAACGGCTGGTGGGATGGCGCAAGTGTGGGTACGACGCATCCTGCTGCGGCGCCTGCCCTACGCCGGCCGTGGACCCCAACGGCGGCCTCACGACCGGCTCCCTCCACGTTGGCATGGCAGGCCGCTGCTGGAGGACATACCGGGTGAACATGCCGACCGACTGGACGCTGAATCTGGTGGAACGCCCAACCGGACAGCCTGGCGCAGGCCAATCACGTCGGGTGCGACGCGCCACCCGCAAGCCCGCTTGGTTGACCCGGCGAGCTGGCTGGTGGATGGCGTCCTTAACGCTCGCCATAGGCGCCGTCGCTGCCACAGTCACGTTCACCCAACGCGAGGCCCCCTCGATCTCCACACCGCCCGGCGTGAACGAAAGCCCCACCCGTCTCGCCGAACCGAATGCGGCACCCACACCATCCGGCGATCGCGCCAAGCCTGAGCCGTCCCCCACACCCGCGGCACCCGATCAACCGATCGACCGTTCTGTCGCTGTGACCGGTGATGCCCAAATCAACCCGGCCGTCATCCTTCGGGATCACCAGCTGGGACTCAATTCTTTAGCGTATGAAGGCCAACGGCAAGCCCCAGACGCCCATATCCTCATGACCTTTGACGTCCAACACGCCAAGGCATGGGACGCCTTCACCGCCGCCATGGGTACGGCCCTTAAGACCACCCACGTAGAAGCGAACAAAGGACAGCCGACACTTACGATTGCAGGACGTACACCCGCGCACCTGTGGACCGTCAGCCCACCTGGAGTCACCACCACACAACCAACCGAACGCGACACAATCGGTCAACCCGCCCCGTCGTTAAACGCCGTGCTTCTGCAACACGCCGCCATCCTTGATACGGCGTCCGGTGACGCCACGACGGAAGGCCTAAACGTCACCGGCATGGGATCCTCTGCGGCGGTCACGGACGTCATTTACGCCTTTCACGCCCACCCCGCCTACCGCTGGTTGGAGTGGACCTTAGCGCCAAGCACGCAACCGGACCAGCTGACCTTCACTGGACGCATTGCCTCCAGGACGGAGGGCACCCCAACCCACATCGACGTCGGTGATTTGCCGTGGGTGCCGCCATCAGAACCAAATACCGTTGCGCGCACGCACGATGGGGTTCAACCACCCGTCCGCGTCCACGCTTGGGCTACCGGCCCGCACGAGTCTGTTCTACTGATGGACACACGAACCCAGCAAAGCGTTCTAGCCGTGCACCCGAGCCGTGCCCAGCGCGACGATGCGGTCCTGCTTGCCTTGCATGCAAACCAAGCCACCGTCACGCTGGACGGAGAGACGTACGAACTCGATTTACTCCGTTAACGAAAGCCGTCCGGCACGAAAGAGACGGACCAAAAGTGGTAGGTTACGCGTCATGTTCCGCTTTCTCAGCGCCGGTGAATCTCACGGCCCAGCCTTAACCGTCATGATCGACGGTGTCCCTGCAGGCCTTGACCTGGTAACCGAACGTGATATTGACCCGTGGCTTCGCAGACGCCAGGGTGGGTACGGACGTGGCCGCCGGCAGGTGATCGAAACGGATGCCGCCGAAGCACGCGCAGGTCTTCGCGCCGGACGCACCACGGGAGCGCCGCTTGCCTTTCAGATTGAGAACAAAGATTGGCGTAACTGGACGGAAATTATGTCTCCCGCGCCAGGTAATGAGCCACGCAAACGGGCGCTGACCGAAGCCCGCCCTGGCCACGTCGATTTAGCGGGTGGCATCAAGTACGGCCACAAAGACCTTCGTGACGTCTTGGAGCGCGCCAGCGCCCGCGAGACCGCAAGCCGCGTGACCGCCGGCGCGGTCGCCTACCGCATCCTCGAAGAGATCGGAATCGAGGGCATGGCGCGCGTGACCCACCTTGGTGGGGTTGACTGCGAAGGTGAAGCAGATTGGTCGAACCTCGATACCCTCGATGAGTCTCCCCTGCGCACGTTTGATCGCGATAAGGAAGCTGAAATCATTGAGCGTATCGACGCTGCAAAACGTGACGGTGACACGCTCGGTGGCATCATCGAGGCTCGCTTTCGCGGGGTGCCGATCGGCCTGGGAAGCCACGTGCAGTGGGACCGCAAACTTGACGGGCGACTGGCACAGGCAGCCATGAGCATCCAAGCCATTAAGGGCGTTGAAATCGGCGATGGTTGGCGCAACGCCACCGTTCCCGGCAGCGACGTGCACGACGCCATCTACAAAGGCGATGCAGGCTACTACCGCCAAACCAACCGGTCCGGTGGGCTTGAGGCTGGCATCACCAACGGTGAAGAGCTGGTGGTGCGCGCTGCCATGAAACCGATCGCGACCCTCATGAAGCCACTGCCGACGGTGGACGTCACGACCGGCGAGCCGGCCGACGCTGCTCGCGAACGTAGCGACACAACCGCGGTGCCTGCCGCGTCGATCGTCCTATTTGCGATGGCGTCCATGGTGCTTGCGGACGCCGTTATGGAAAAGTTTGGCTCCGACACCGTTCGTGAGATCCGGGAACGAGCGGAGCAACACCAAGCGTACGTCGACGGTTACTAACGATCATGGCGCAAGCGCGTGTGCCGATCCAAACCGATCCTGACCCGCCGGTGTCTTGGGTTGCCCTGATTGGGTTCATGGGGACCGGTAAAAGCCGAATCGGTTGGGAACTCTCGCGCATCCTCCGGCTCACGTTTATTGATACAGACAAGGTGATCGAACGGATTACCTGTTTGACCATCCCGGAAATTCTTGAACTTTACGGCGAGGCAACCTTCCGAGATTACGAAACCGAGGTGGTACGTCGCTCGCTACGCCTCGACCGTGCGGTCATCAGCACCGGCGGCGGTACCGTGGTGCGTCCTGAAAACAGGGCTTTGCTCGCGGGCCGTGGGCCCGTCGTCCGTCTGAATGCCGCGGCGGAAACCATTTATAAACGCACCCGCCGTCATAAGCGACCCCTGCTGGAGGTGGGCGACCCAACCGAGCGCATCCGAGACCTGCTGCGTGAACGCGAGTCGTTCTACCAGGAGGCTGCATCGTTCACGGTGGAAAGCGACGACCGCGATGCCAGTGACGTGGTCGCAGACGTGGTGGATGGTTTGCGCCGCTGGGCGGCGGAGCATCCCAACCACGAAGCCGTGAAAGGCATCGGGCAAGCATGAACCTGCGTACCATTCACGTGCAAGCCGACCCGGCCTACCCAATCCACATCGGCGTCAACCTGCTTGAACGCATCACGTCAGAGACGCACGGACGGGCGGTCATCATTGACGACGAGCACACCCGGGGCGTCCTCGGTCAAGCGTTGGTGGACGCCCTATCCACCCAAGGCAGGCAGCCTTTGCACATCACGGTCCCAGCCGGTGAAGGCAGCAAGTCGGTGGATACGTGGCAGACGGTCTTGCGGACCATGGCGGACGCAGGTGTGACGCGAGACACCACCGTTATGGCCGTCGGCGGTGGTGTGGTCGGCGACCTCGCTGGGTTTGTCGCCGCCACGTACGCGCGCGGTTTACCCTTCGTGCAAATCCCTACCAGCCTGCTGGCCATGGCCGATGCGGCAGTGGGCGGCAAGACCGGGATCAACCTGCCTGAAGGTAAAAACCTTGTGGGTGCCTTCTGGCAGCCTGCCGCGGTGTACATGGACGTCGCGACGCTCGCGTCGTTGCCTCAGGACCGGTTCAATGAAGGCCGCGTTGAGATCGCCAAGCACGGTTTGCTTGCCGACACGGCGCTCCTTGCGTTGGCCCTCGATGATGCCTTTGAACCGCATGCTGAAGCGACCCTCCTTGCCGATGTGCTCGCCCGCTCGGTGGCCGTCAAAGCAGACGTGGTTGCCGAGGACGCCCTCGAACAGAGTGGCGCGCGCGCCACGCTCAACCTGGGCCATACGCTGGCGCATGCCTACGAAGCAATCGCTCAGCACACCATCGCGCACGGCGTTGCCGTTGCGTGGGGGCTTCTATACGCCGCCCACCTCTCGGCAGCTTGGGCTGCGCACGAACGGGTACCTTTCAACGCATGGACCACGCATGCGCACGACCTCCTCGCCCGCATTGATGCGCCCCTGCCTCCGGACGTGACATTTGATGCGTTACTGCCGTACTTAAAACGCGACAAGAAAAATGCTGGCGTAGGACGCCGCTGGGTCCTCATGCCCGACGTGGGCCACGCGCGTTTGGCGCAAGTGACCGACCGCATGGAGCGCGAGGCATGGGCGTCGTACGCTGAGGACGTGGCTACAATACGCGCAAGGAAGGGGACGCCATGAAACTGTTGGTCTTGAACGGACCGAATTTGGATCAGTTAGGCAAACGCGAACCGGAGACGTACGGCCGGTTTACCCTCGCCGAATTAGAAGGCGAGGTTCGCGACTTGGCCTCTGAACTTGGTGTGGACGTTGAATGCCGGCAGTCCAACCATGAAGGCGTTCTGATTGAGTGGCTACACAACGCCCCCAACGAGTCGTTTGGTGGCGTCGTCCTAAACGCAGCTGGCTACACGCACACGTCCGTGGCCTTGCGTGACGCCGTTGCCTCGGTTTCGATACCCGTGGTTGAGGTTCACCTCACCAACGTCCACGCCCGCGAAGGCTTCCGCCACAACAGTTTGCTTTCCGCTGTCTGCGAAGGCACCATCGGTGGCTTTGGGATTCGCAGTTACGCAGCGGCCATCTACGCCCTGGCGCGAGATAACCAAGCGGCGTCAGCCTCGTAAGAACTCCGCCGGAGCGTCCGTCACAGGCGGAAGGTCCTTCAAAGACGCCAACCCAAACTCCACCAAGAAGCGGTCGGTGGTGGCGTAAAGCAACGGCCGACCGATGACGTCTTTACGACCCACAACCTTCACCATTTCGCGTTCTTGAAGCGTTTCAAGCGTTGATGCGCAGGATGCCCCGCGGGCCGCCTCCAACTCACCGCGGGTAATCGGTTGGTGGTACGCCACCAGCGCCAGGGTCTCAATGGCAGCGCTCGATAGCTGAGGAAGGGGTGGCGGCGCAAAAAACGACTGCAAATTCGGAACGACCTGTGGATGAACCACCAAGCGGTAACCGCCTGCGACCGCTTCGGCAAGAAGACCGAGGTCAGCGGCATCTAAGGCCTCCTGAAGGTCAGCCACCGCCGTTTCGACGGCATCGGGGCTCACCTCAAGGGCTTTGGATAGATCCGGCGTGGAGACAGGCCGGCCGGCAGCCAAAAGCGTGGCACACAAACGAGCGCGTAAACTCACGCCCGTAGGATACCCGCTCACGGACGCAGGTAATACCGCGGCCACCGAACGTCAACGTCTTCCCTGCTGACTTGAATCACCAAACGCACGCCGTCGTCCATCCAGCGCACCGACGCAACCGAGCCGTCAACCAGAAAAGCCTGTAACGGATCGGGCTGCGGTGGCCATACGTCCTTGGGTGTCACCTCAACCGCTTGCGTGAGCGCTTGCTGGACGTCCTCATCCAGACGCATGGCACCTAACGAGGCTTCAGCGCGCTGTTTGGCGTGATAGGCAGCCGACCACTCCACCCTGGCTGATGTCATCAGCAGCGATGACGCAGCCAACGAGCCTGCCAGGATCCACAGTGCCGCCACGAGTGCCAATCCTTCGTTTCTCACGTCGCATCGTCCGACATGCCGATCGTCCGAAATTGGGTCGCCAACCAGCGGGTGTCTTCAGAGCCGTCTTCAAACACGACGCGAATTCGCACCGCCACCCAAGTTTTGCCCCGCATGCTCGGTGCATGAGCGGGCGCTTCACGGCCCGCTTTGTCACGCGCTTGCAACACGTGGAACCGCGTCACACCACGAACGACCGGCTGGCGCCAACCGCTTGCCGATGTCCACATGAGGTTCGCTTGCCCAAGACCGTCCGTTCCCGCCGTGAAATACCCTTCCACCAGGCGTGGCCGGGTCCGGTATCGATCGTCGACATACCGCACCCACAGGGCGTCACCGCGGTCGTTCTGAAACTGTGGCTCCATCCAAATGGAGCGACCTTCAACCTCCCAGCCCGCCCACTGCACCTCAGCTGCGATGAGCTCCCATGCTTGCTGAGCCTGCACGTCATCAAGCGTCTCGCGGGCCGCTTGCGAGGGGTGCTGCATGATCGGTATGGCCAGGCGTGAGGCAAGCCCGAGCGCCATCATGGACAGCGTGACCGCCACCAACGCCTCAAGCAGCGTAAAGCCCGCTGGCGTCGCATGCCGGTTCACGGTTCAACCGTGCCACGCAGGCGTTCTACATCCAACTGCAGCGCCTGGGCTTCCTGGGTGAGGTTGGCATGAACCGCAACGGACGCAGACCACAAACTGGCAGCGAGCGCGAGCAAACCGAGCGCCACGACCACCTCGATCAAGGTCATGCCAGAAACAGCATCGTGCCTCATTACGGTATGGCCTGCGCCATACGCAGCCGGCCCACGCTTGAGAGAACCACCTTCCACGTATCGCGTCCATGAACCGTCACGGTCCCGCCGTAGATGCCTGAACCAGCACAGGTACGCCCCGAACCGTCAGGCTGCCAGATCACGCCGCGCCGTAATGATGAGTGCACCGTCAGGCCGGCGGGCAGAGCAAGCCGCTGCGTCACAGAACCATCGCACGATCGGTCCTTGACCACCACCGACGCGTCAAGCTGGCCAGGCGTCACAACAACCGCCTTGCTGGTGCCCCCTAAGGCTTGCAACCGTGCCTCTTGCATCACGGCAACCACTTGGAGGGCCGTCGTCCGTCCGCTCGGCCGTTGCAGCATCGGGGCGGTCACGGCCGTCAGGATTGAAGCGATCGTGATGATCACGAGCACCTCAATGAGGGTGAAGGCTTGGCGTGACTGCGCATGCACGCCGGCATCAAACCTCAATTATCTGCCTGATCACCGCTCCACACCGAAGGGTGCCTACCGCGGCTTATCCGTCGCTATGTCCGTACCGGATGAAAGCCTAATCGTCGCTTGAGAGGACCGCCAAAAATGCTTCTTGGGGAACGTCAACGTTACCCAGCTGCTTCATGCGGTCTTTGCCCTTTTTCTGCTTCTCAAGAAGTTTTTTCTTGCGTGTAATGTCACCGCCGTAGCATTTGGCGGTCACATCCTTACGGAATGCGCGCACGGTGGCTCGCGCCAAAATCTTGCCACCGATCGCCGCTTGCACAGGCACCGCGAACATTTGACGGGGGATCACCTCCGCCATCCGGTCGACGATTTTGCGGCCGATCTCATACGCCTTATCGCGGTGGGCAATAAACGAGAGGGCGTCGACGGGCTCCTCGTTGACAAGCACGTCGATCTTGACCAGCTGACCGGGGCGGTCTCCGATCGGTTCGTAATCCATGCTCGCGTAGCCTTTGGTTAGGCTTTTAAGGCGGTCGTGAAACTCGTAAAGAATTTCGGCAAAGGGAACCTCGTAACGCAGTTCCACGCGCTGCCCGTGATAGATCATGTCCTTCATTTCGCCACGCTTCTCTTGAAGGAGTTGCATGGCCGAACCGACGTAATCCTCAGGCAGGTACACCGACATGGCTACCCACGGCTCATGGGCTTCGGCAATGGCGGTCGGTTCAGGGAGCATCGACGGATTATGCACCATCCGCTCGTCACCAGCGGTGGTGATCACACGGTAAACAACAGCCGGCGCCGTCGCAATCAGGCTCAGGCCGTACTCGCGTTCAAGGCGCGCTTGCACGATGTCAGCGTGCAACAAACCGAGGTAGCCACACCGAAAACCAAACCCAAGCGCGTCTGACGTCTCAGGCTCAAACGTAAACGCAGCATCGTTGAGACTGAGGCGCTCTAACGCATCGCGTAGCTTGGGGTAATCCTCGGTATCGGTCGGGTAAAGCCCCGAAAACACCACAGGCCGGGCAGGCTTAAATCCTGGCACCGGCTGCTCTGCGGGTCGTTCGGCTGAGGTGATGGTGTCCCCAATCTGGGTGTCGGCGATGTCTTTAATGGCGGCGGTCACCCACCCAACGTTGCCCGCTTCAAGGACGGTGTCCACCGTGGGTTCGGGTTTAAAGAAGCCGACCCGATCGACTTCAAAGGTTTTGCCGGTCGACATGATTTTGATTTTGTCCCCTGGCCGTATGGCACCGTCAAGCACACGGACCACCGTGACCACACCTTGGTACGAATCGAACACCGCGTCGAAAATGAGGGCGCGCAACGGTGCTTCTGCGTTTACCTTCGGGGGCGGGAGGACCTTAACGATCGCTTCAAGAATGTCTTGGACGTTCTCGCCGGTCTTGGCCGACACGGCGACCGCATCGTCGCTAGGAATGCCAACCACGTCTTCTAGTTCCTGTTTGGCTTGCTCGACGTTGGCGTTGGGTAGATCGATTTTGTTGATGACCGGCACGACATCAAGGCCATTCTCAATCGCTAAGAACGCATTTTGGATGGTTTGCGCTTCAACGCCTTGGCTGGCGTCGATCACGAGGAGAACCCCTTCGCAAGCCCGCAGTGAGCGACTAACCTCATAGTTGAAGTCAACGTGTCCTGGCGTATCGATCAGGTTGAACAGGTACGTCTGGCCGTCGTTGGCTTCGTAGAACACGCGCATCGGCGTGGCTTTGATGGTGATACCGCGCTCACGCTCAAGCTCCAACGTATCGAGCATTTGGTCGCGACGCGAACGTTCGTCAACGCTTTCGGTAAATTCGAGGATTCGGTCCGCCAGTGTGGACTTGCCGTGGTCGACGTGGGCGATGATGGAAAAGTTGCGGACGTTCACGCCCGTGAGCATACCCGTCAAGGCCGATCCTCTCGGTCTTCCTGGGGGATTGCGCAGGCCTACGCTCGTGATGCCTCAAAGAACTGCTTGAGGCGGTGTTCCGCTTCGCGTCGCAGCACACCGCGTCTCACCTCCGGCTGTTGCTTCCAAGGGCCTGCTAGGCCGTTGACCACAGAACCGAGGGCTCCATCCCGGTGGTTCGGTGCGCCATACACGACGCGATCAAGGTGGGCGTGCAGCATCGCTCCTGTGCACATCAGGCAGGGCTCAAGGGTGACGTACAGCGTGCATCCAGCAAGGTTCCACGATCCAAGGGTCTCAGCCGCTGCCTTGAGGGCCACCACCTCCGCATGATCGGTGGGGTTGTGTGTCGCTTCACGCCGGTTCCATCCCTCGCCTACGGTGTTGCCATCGCAGACAACCACAGCACCTACGGGGACCTCACCTTCGCTTGAGGCACGGTCTGCGAGGTTGAGTGCCTGTCGCATGTGATGCAAGTCTGGGTCTGCATGCCATTCGGTGAGGGGTGGGGCGGCAGCAACCCCTTCAAGCCATACGACCTCATGCTCACGGGCCAAGGCTCGGACGAACGGTTTGGCTTCCCGCGGCACGCCACGCTCATTGAGAAGGTCAGCCACATGTTTGCGGCCGCCTTCCGTTTGCATCCAGTCTCCTGGTTCTGGGTAACGCAACGTCCAAGGACCGTCTTCGAGCAAGGACGCCGGTAGTCGTGGTGGTAGGTCCTCGGGGTGCTCCACCTGATGTGGTTTCGCAACGGCCTCCGGTTCGCCTGCAGCACGCGGCATGGCGTCCACAATCTTCGGAAGTAACCGGACGGTGACCATGCCAGGGACATCAACCCGGGTGATGGTGCCCTGGTCAAGCTCACGCAAAATGCGCTCGACATGGACCCGTTCGACGCCGCCGTCCTGATTACGGACCAGTTCCACGACCGCCTGGCGCCTCAACGCGGTCGGTAGCCGTTGCAGCGCATCACGGTCGTAGGGTGGTGATCCGATGCGCCGTTGTAGTTCCGACCGTACGAAATGCTTCACGTCTTTCTGGGCGGTGCCGAAGTCGGCCAGCCGGCGCCGAACGCCGGGCCTGCGGCCGTCGAGTCTTGGGAGCACCTCATGACGAATCCAAGCGCGTTGCTGCTGTGTATCGCCGTTGCTTGAGTCTTCCAGCCAGGCCTGGCCGAGCGAATCAAGCCACGTCCTGGCGTCGTTCTTGCCGAACCGCAGCAGAGGGCGAACGACCATGCCGCGTACCGCCTCAATACCAGCGGCGTAGGCGCTCCCCCGCAGGAGTTGCATCAGCACCGTTTCGGCTTGATCGTCGGCCGTGTGGCCTGTGGCGATCACGTCGGCACCTAAGCGTTTTGCGGCCGCGTGGAAGGCACCGTAGCGTACGTCACGACCGGCTTGTTCGACGTTTAGACCACGTCGCTTCGCAACGGCGTTGACGTCGATCCGCTCAAGGGTGATCGGCAGGTCCAGGGACTCCGCAAATCGTTTTGCCCAGCGGGCGTCTTCCCCACTCTCGCGCCTGAGGGCGTGATCAATATGCACCAGGTGAACCTCAAGGTCGGGATCGTCCCTAAGCGCCCTTGCGATAGCGACCGAGTCGCTACCCCCAGAAAAACCAACGACCACGACGTTTGCTGCAGGGGCTAGCTGCCGGAACTCGTCTCTGACTTGCTGGCCGAAAGATGATGAAGGCATGGGGATTAAGTATCTCAGTTTGCGCGGTCCGGCAGGTGAGACGGTCCACCGAACCACCCCAAGATTTCGTTAACCTGCCTCCGTGAGAACCGTCATTATTGTGATTGATTCTGTAGGCGTCGGCGCGCTGCCCGATGCGGCCGACTTTGGTGACGCCGGGGCGCACACCCTTGACCACACGGTGGAAGCCTCTGGGGTCTCCCTGCCGCATCTCAGCCGCTTGGGTCTTGGCTGCGTGGAGGGTGTGACGTCACTGCCGTGTGTCAGTGCCCCTGAAGGTGCGTACGGCAGGATGCTGGAGGTTTCGCCTGGGAAGGACACCACCACCGGCCACTGGGAGTTCATGGGGATTGTGTCAACCCAGCCGTTTCGGACGTTTGAACGGTTTCCAGAGGTCGTCATGCAGGCCTTTGACGCAGCCACAGGGCGCGGGCATTTAGGCAATACGCCAGCCAGCGGAACGGAGATCATCGAGCGTCTTGGTGAGCAGCACATAAAAACAGGCGAGCCGATCGTGTACACGTCCGCTGATTCGGTCTTTCAGGTCGCAGCACACGTGGACCACGTACCGCTTGAGACGCTGTACGACTGGTGCCGCTCAGCGCGGGAGTTGCTCCAAGGCGAGCACGCTGTTGCTCGCGTCATTGCGCGTCCGTTTACGGGCCGTCCGGGGGCGTTTGAACGCCTCAACGGGGCACGCAAAGACTTTTCGCTGCATCCGCCATATAACGTGCTGGACGCCCTAAGCGATCAAGGTGTTGAGGTGGTCTCGGTCGGAAAAATTGCCGATATTTACGATGGTGCGGGCATCACGAGCCGTATCGCTAGTAAGGACAATGCTGCCGGTGTGGCTGGGGTTCGCGAAGCCCTGCGAACCCTATCGGCTGGCGTGGTGTTCGCTAACCTGGTGGACTTTGATGCGGTTTTCGGACACCGCCGCAATGTGCAGGGTTACGCCGACGCCCTCAAAGCGTTTGACGAGGCGTTGCCGGCCATCATGAATGACCTATCAAGCGACGACGCCCTCTTGATTATCAGCGATCATGGCAACGATCCTACTTGGCGGGGGACGGATCACACGCGCGAGTACGGGTTGGTTCTTGGTTACGGGCCCGCGGTTCAATCTGGCAGTCTGGGCACCCGCCAGACGTTTGCGGATGTTGGGGCCACGGTGGCAGCTCGGCACGGGGTTGTGTGGAACGGCGCTGGCGAAGCGATCGAAGCGCTCGTTACCTAAAACAAAGCCGGGCGATCCGATGGGACCGCCCGGCGAAGTCAAGACTGGCGCGGATTATTCAACCAGTTCGATGATGGCTTCTTGCGTGGCATCGCCGCGGCGACGGCCGAGGCGGTAGATACGCGTGTAACCACCGGCGCGGTCTTGGTACTGCGGCGCAACCTCGTCCATGAGCTTGCGGAGGATGTCGTTGTCGTGAATATGCCGCGCCACCAGTCGCCGGGAGTGAAGGTCGCCACCACGAGCGGTGGTGATGAGTTTCTCGACGAACGGTTGAAGGTTTTTCGCTTTCGCGACCGTGGTTTTAATCCGGCCGTGACGAAGCAAGGCAGTTGCCTGGGAGCGAGCCAACGCCGTGCGGTGGCTGCTCATGCGGTTGAGTTTACGTCCTGAGCTTAGGTGACGCATGGTTACTCCTTAAGTCGCATCCCGCGAAGTTCGAGTTGGTCACGAATCTCGTCGAGCGACTTCTCACCGATACCACTGACGCGTTTAAGGTCACGCTCGGACAGGGCCATGAGGGCATTCACCGAGTCGATCCCCTCTTCTTGGAGGGAGTGGAGTACGCGGTTGGACAGCTCGAGACTTTCGAGGTTCATGCGTGGCGGGGGTTCATCGGCAGGTTCGGCGTCGCTGGCTGGGGACGGGATCGTCACCACGGGCACATCGTCTTCAAACTCAATGCCGTCGCCGCCAAACACGTTGAGTTGCGCGCGGAGAATATCGACCGCTTCCAGTACAGCATCCTGGGGGGCGATGCTGCCATCGGTCCACACCCGCAACACCAAGCGGTCAAGGTCCGTCTTTTGCCCGACGCGGGTATCTTCCACGCGGTAGGCGACGCGCCTGACGGGCGTGAATACCGCATCCACAGGAATTGAGTTGATGCGGTCTTTATGGCCATGCAGAAGCTCTGCGGGCACGTAACCAACGCCTGGGTCCACGCGGACCTCCATCACCAGCTTGCCGTTCTTGGCCAAGGTGGCGATGTGCAGGTCGGGGTTGATGATTTCGGCATTGGCAGGCACTTCAAGGTCGCCCGCCGTGACGTTACCGGCCCCTTCCGCGCGCAGCGTCAGGGTCGCAGGCTCACCGTCATGAAGTTTAACGACGAGTTCCTTGAGGTTGAGGACGATCTGCATCACATCCTCGGTCACACCATCCACGGTTGAGAACTCGTGCAGCACGTCTTCAATGTAGACGCTCGTCACGGCGGTACCGGGAATGGATGAAAGCAGAACCCTGCGGAGTGGGTTACCGAGCGTGACACCGAAACCGCGTTGCAGCGGTTCGACGACAAACTCCCCGTAGTTTTCGGTGGATTTCGCTTGGAATTCTGGAACGATTTGCATCAGCGTCTCCTTGACGATCAACGGGAGTAGTACTCAATAACTTGAAGTTCGTTGACGGGCACGGAGATGTCTTCGCGCGACGGCACGGAATTAAAGGTGCCCTTCAGGCTTTCCGTGTCGAAGTCGAGCCAGCCAGGGGTGCCCCCACGCTTACGCTCTTCAACGTTCTCTTTAATGTGCGCGTTTTTCTTGGCCCGTTCCGCCACGGCGATCTCGTCGCCCGGTTTGATGCGGTACGACGGAATGTCAACACGGCGACCGTTAACGAGAATATGACCGTGGGCGACAAACTGGCGAGCTTGCCGGCGCGTATGCGCAATGCCCATCCGGTAGACCACATTATCGAGGCGACGCTCGAGCAGCTGAAGGAAGACCTCACCGGTCGCGCCTTCTTTCCGGCTCGCTTCGTTGAAGAGGTTCGCGAACTGCTTCTCGCTCAGGTTGTAAATGAAGCGCAGCTTTTGTTTTTCACGCAAGCGCACACCGTAATCGCTCGGACGGCGGCGACGGCGTTGGCCGTGCTCACCGGGAGGGTACGGCCTGCGTTCCATGTACTTTTGTGCCTTCGGCGTTTCGACGAGGTTCACACCTTCGCGACGGCAAAGCTTTACGACCGGTCCACGGTATCGACCCATGGTTAACCTTCCTTACTGGCGGCGCCGCTTGCGAAGGCGGCAGCCGTTGTGAGGGCTTGGGGTGTCATCAATGATCGAGCGTACGTTGACGCCGGTGGCTTGGATCGAGCGGATGGCTTGCTCGCGACCCGAACCGGTGCCACGGATGACGATATCCAGCGTCGAAAGACCCATGTTTTGGGCCTTGCGAGTGGCGTCCGCCGCGGCCAATTGGGCTGCATAGGGCGTCCCCTTTTTGGATCCCTTGTAGCCGATTGAGCCACTGGACGACCAGGTGACGGTATTCCCCGTGGGGTCGGTGATCGTGATGATCGTGTTGTTGTAGCTCGCATGGATGAAGGCTTTGCCTTCGGTGAGCGTACGTTTGGTGCGCTTGCGCGATTTGGTTGTGGTTGCCACAAGTACCCCTCGTTACTTCCTGGGCGCTTTCTTTTTGCCCGCGACGGTGCGACGGGGGCCCTTGCGGGTCCGCGCGTTGGTTTTGGTCGACTGACCATGGACCGGCAGTCCACGACGATGCCGAAGGCCGCGGTAACAACCGATGTCCATGAGGCGTTTGATGTTGAGTTGCACTTCACGCCGCAGGTCACCCTCAACCTTGTAGGTTGAGTCGACGATCTCACGAATCTTGGCTACCTCAGCTTCGGCGAGGTCCTTCACGCGCGTGTCGGGATCGACGCCCGCTTCGGTAAGGATTCGTTGCGACCGGGTCAGGCCGATTCCGTAGATGTAGGGAAGCGCATGCTCAACACGCTTTTCACGAGGAAGGTCAACTCCTGCTACACGGGCCATGGTCTCACCCCTGCCTTTGCTTATGTTTTGGGTTGGAGCAAATCACGTACACCCGTCCGTGACGACGGATGACTTTACAACTTGCACACATTGGCTTCACACTGGCTCGAACTTTCATGCCTGGTTTCCCTCTACTTCCTGTAGACGATTCGACCTTTTTCAGGGTCGTAGGTGCTGATTTCGATGACCACGCGATCCCCGGGAAGGATGCGGATGTAATGGCGACGCATCTTACCGCCTACATGCGCAAGGATTTCCGGGCCTGCGTCAAGCTGAACGAGGAAGGTCGTGTTCGGGCGCGCTTCCAAGACAACCCCTTCGGTACGGATGGAGTCTTGGGCGGTTTCGTTGCCTTTTTGGCGGTTCTCGGCTCGGCCTCGTCCAGCGGACTGACGCCGGCCTCCTCCACGTTTACGCGCCACGTTTTTCTCCTTCGCTCGTGTTCATCGTCTCCTTTGCGGTCAGAACCTCGGCACCATCGTCGGTGATGGCGACCGTATGCTCGAAATGGGCCGACAGCGATCCATTCTCGGTTGGGGCTGTCCAGCCATCGTCCAGCACAATCACCGGCGTTTGCGTCATCGCAACCATCGGCTCAATGGCCAGAACGAGTCCGGGTCGGAGGACCTCACGTGTCCCGCGCCGACCGTAGTTGGGGACATCTGGCGCTTCGTGAAACTCACGGCCGATGCCGTGTCCCACGAACTCCCGAATCACCCAAAACCCTGCCTCCTCAATGACGTCTTGTATGGCCGCGGAGACGTCACCAATTCGGTTTCCAGGGCGCATCTGCTCAATACCGGCGTAGAGGGATCGCTCGGTTACGTCTAGCAGACGCTGTACGTCCTCAGGGATGGTACCAACGGCATAGGTCTTGGCCATGTCCGCGGCGAACCCTTCATAGAACGTTCCAACATCAATGGACACAATGTCACCGTCTCGGAGCGCACGATCGTCTGGAATGCCGTGGACGACGTTCTCGTTGACGGACGTACAAAGTGTCGCAGGAAACCCGCGGTAGCCCTTAAAGGCAGGGCGACCGCCGGCGTGAAGGATAGCGTTTTCAGCGATGCGGTTCAACTCAAGGGTGGTGATACCTGGTTCAATGGCCATCTCCACCGCCTCGAGGGCGTGCCGATTGATGACGGCCGCTTCTCGCATCACATCAATATCCTGGGGGCGTTTAAGATTCAATCAAGAACCTCTTCGATGCGTGACGTGACTTCCGCCACGGCCCCGACACCTGACACGCGATGCATCACACCGCGCTCAGCGTAGAAATCGATGAGTGGCCGCGTTGACTTTTCGTACACCGACATGCGGTGCCGGATCGTCTCTTCGGTGTCATCCGTCCGACCTTCTTCCGCAGCACGCTTCAGCAGACGTTCAACAAGCATGTCGTTGGGAACGTCCAACAGCACCGCGGCGGTCATCTCCGCACCATATTCAGCAAGCAAGCCATCAAGGGCTTCCGCTTGACCGGGTGTGCGCGGAAAACCATCCAAAAGCACGCGAACGGGGCGCATGCTGTCCAGTTCCGAGCGAACCATGGCCACGATCAAGTCATCGGGGACCAGTTCACCGGCATCCATTAATGCCTTCGCGCGCATCCCGAGGTCGGTGCCTTCGCTGACGTTGGCGCGCAGCATGTCGCCGGTCGAGAGCTTGCGTAAGTCCCGACGTTCCGCCAATGCGGATGCTTGCGTGCCTTTGCCCGCCCCAGGTGGGCCCATGAGAAGGATGACCTCAGGCTGCATTAAAAGCGCCTTCCGCGACCGCGAATCCGTCCTTTGGCAACAAAGCCTTCATAATGACGCATCATCAGCTGCGATTCGAGCTGGCGGAGCGTATCGAGGCCGACACCGACCATAATGAGCAGGCCGATCCCACTGAAGACGAAGGACAGCTGACCAGCACCCGTAATCCAGGCGATGGTTTGCGGCAATGCGTTCACCGCACCGAGGAAGAGCGCACCCCAGAGGGTGATACGGCCGGTGATACGCGTGAGGTGGTCGGTGGTGGGCTGTCCCGGGCGAACCCCAGGCACGAAGCCACCGTACTCACGGAGGTTCTCACTGATGCGGCGGGGGTCGAAGCTGATCTGGGTGTAGAAGTAGGTGAAGGCCACAATCAACACCGTGGACGTGATGAGGCCCTGCCATTGACCGGGGTTGAACCACGCACCGATGGCTTGAAGCCAGAGCACGTCTGGGAACGCACCGATCAGCGTTTGCGGGAGGATAATGATGGACACCGCAAAAATGATCGGGATGACGCCCGCCGCGTTAAGGCGAAGCGGGATGTACGTGGACTGGCCACCCATCACCCGGCGTCCAACCACTTTCCTTGCGTACTGGACTGGGATGCGTCGTTCGGCCTGCTGGACCATCACCATCCCCGAGAGCGCCACAATGATAAGTGCGAAGAAGAAAAGCAAGCCAATCAGGTTGCCTTCCCCGCGACCGATCAGGGCGAATTGCTGAGCAATGGCGCTTGGGAATGCGGCCACAATCCCGGCGTAGATCACCAGCGAGATGCCGTTGCCGATCCCGTGCTCGCTGATCTTTTCACCAAGCCACATCACGAAGGAAATACCAGCGACCTGCGTGACCAGCACAATGAACCAGAAGAACGGTCCGTTACTCCAGCCGACCTTTAGGACGCCGGACGGGCCGATGAGCGCGATGGCAAGAAAGACCGCTTGTACGGCACCAAGTACGGTCGCGCCGTAACGCGTGTACTGCGTAATCTTTTTGCGGCCCTCTTCGCCTTCCTTGGCGAGCTTTTGTAGCGGCGGCCAGGTGGATTGCAGGAGCTGCACAATGATGCTGGCCGTGATGTACGGAATGACACCCAGTGCCGCAATCGAGAAGACCTCGAAGTTGCCCCCTGAAATGAAGTTGAGCAACGTGAAAATCTCGCCACCAAGCGCATCGCCCTCACGCAAGCGGTCAATATCAACCCCTGGCGTTGGGATGAACACCAATAGGCGATAGACGGCAAGAAGGCCGACTGTGACCAAGAGTTTGGCGCGCAGCGCGGGAACCGCGGCGGCGTTGCGGAAGGCGGCTAGCATCAGTCTTTCTCCTCGGTGCCTTCGTCGCCTTCCGTATCGCTCGTTTCTTCCTCCGGCGTCACATCATCGCTCGCGTCCGTTTCGGCCTCGCCGGCCGCGGACACCTCAGTGGCCGGCTCAGCCGCAGGCGTCTCAACTTCAGCAGGCGCCTCAACGTCGAAACCGACGACCTGCCCACCGGCATCAACCACCGCTTGGATGGCCGACGCGCTGGCGGCGTCCACGGTCACCGTGAAACGTTTTTTGAGTTCCCCACGGCCGAGGAGTTTCACGGGCCGGTCAGCATGACGAATCAGGCCGGCTTCGGCCAGCGTTTCAGCCGATATTTTGGATCCCGCGCGGAAACGATCCAGTGCCTCGACGTTGACGATCTGCATCGGGACGCGGTAGCGGTTAAAACCACGCTTGGGAAGACGCATCACGAGGCGTGAACGACCACCCTCCCAACCGGAGCCTTGGCTGAACCCGCTGCGCGACTTTTGCCCTTTTTGACCGCGAGCGGCTGTCTTACCGCGACCGCTACCCACGCCACGACCAAGGCGGCGGCGTGACTTGCGTGAACCCTCAGAGGGTTTAAGCGTATTGATCTTCATTTAGACGCCTCCTGAACGTCGAGGAGGAACTCAACCTTGCGGATCATGCCCTGAACATCGGGGGTGTCCTTCACCGTCCGCGTGTCACCGGTTTTACGTAAACCGAGGGCCTGTAAGGTCGCACGTTGCGTTTTCGATGCACCGATCGAGCTTCGCTTGAGGGTGATCTGAATCATTCCGCTCGGTCCCTCTCGGCTTTGGCTTCGGCAAACGTACGAAGCTGCTTAAGCCCGTCCACCACCGCGTAGGCGACGTTGGTTTGGTTGCGCGAACCCAACTCTTTGGTCAGCAGGTTGCGGTAACCGGCGAGCTCAACGATGGCCCGCGGCACACTGCCCGCAATGACGCCCGTACCAGCACCAGCCGGTTTCAGCATCACGCGACTTGTCCCATGGGCCCCAAGCACCTCGTGTGGCACGGTGCCTGGTTCTTCAATCGGCACTTCAAAGAGGTTGCGGCGCGCCACGTATTGGCCTTTTTGAACGGCGACTGGAACCTCTTTGGCTTTGCCCAAGCCAAGCCCAACGCGTCCCTGGCGATCGCCAATGACAACCATGGCGCCGAAGCGGAAGCGGCGACCGCCTTTGTAGGTCTTGGCGGTACGGCGGATGAAAATTACCTTATCTTCGAACTCGGTGTCTGCCATTAGAAGTCCAGGCCTCCTTCGCGGGCGCTATCGGCGAGAGCTTTAATCCGGCCGTGGTAGCGGAACGGACCGCGGTCAAAAACGACGCGCTCCACGCCTGCGGCCTTGGCACGTTCAGCGATCGCGGCGCCCACAGCAGACGCCTGCTCGGTCTTGTTTCCAGACGCACCGAGGGTACGGCTGTTGGCTTCCGCCAGCGTCTGCCCGGTCCGATCGTCGATGATCTGCGCGTAGATGTAACGGGAGCTGCGGTAGACATGCAGACGCATGCGCCCGTTGTCGACGTTGCGACGGATCGAACGGCGGGTACGGAAGGTGCGGCGTTGACGGGATGTGTAAGTGTTCATTCTCAACCTCTCCTTCCGGATTACCGGGCTGCGGCCTTACCGGCCTTGAGTCGGACGCGTTCGCCTGCGTAGCGGACGCCTTTACCGTGGTAGCTGTCCGGCGGGCGGACGGCGCGAATGTTGGCCGCCACTTGCCCCACCTGCTGCTTGTCAATGCCCGACACCTGAATCTTGGTGGGTTCAGGCGCTTCAATGGTGACGCCTTCGGGCGGCTCAATCAGAACCGGGTGGGAGTAACCCAGCGCAAGCTCGAGGTTTTTGCCTTTCATCTGGCAGCGGTAACCCACACCTTGAATCTCAAGATCCTTGGTGAAGCCTTCGGCCACACCCTGAACTGCATTGTTCACAAGGCTGCGAGCAAGACCGTGTTGGGCACGATCTTGGGGCTGATCGGACGGACGGGTGAAACGAACCACACCATCCTCTTGGATCAGTTCAATACGGCCGTTAATGGTGACGTGCAGTTCACCTTTGGGTCCTTTGACCGTCACGTGGGTTCCTGACGTGTCAACGTCAACGGTGACGCCGTTTGGAATTTGAATGGGTGCGAGACCGATTCGGCTCATCACCACACCTCACAAATAACTTCGCCGCCAACACCTTTTTGGCGGGCTTCACGGTCGGCCAGTAGGCCAGCCGAGGTGGAAATAACCGCCACGCCGAGTCCGCCCCGGACAACCGGTACGTCCTTGGACTTGGCATAGGCACGGCGTCCAGGCTTGGACACGCGGTGAAGGTCGTTGATGATCGGTTTGCGTTTAGGGCCGTACTTGAGGCCGATCCGCAAGACGGGATGACCGTCCACCTCAACGACTTCTGAGGACTTGAGGTAGCCCTCGCGAACCAAAATATCGGATAAGGCTTTCTTGAACTTGCTCGACGGAATATCGACCGAACCATGGCCAACAGCCACGGCCGTCCGAATCCGGTTGAGCATGTCTGCGATTGGGTCTGAGTGCACGTGTTCCTCCTAGGGTAGGTACCGACTTCAGCCGGCCTTAACCCCAATGGGGTTTGAGGGGTTTACCAGCTGGCTTTCGTGACGCCAGGCAGGTGGCCTTTGTGGGCCATTTCTCGCATGCAAATACGGCAAAGACCGAAGTCACGAATGTAACCACGGGTACGGCCGCACTGGCTGCAACGGTTGATGGAGCGCGAAGAGAACTTCGCGGGGCGTTTGGCGGATGCGATTTTAGCTTTCGTTGCCATGAAGCTCCTTACGACCTAAACGGCATGCCCAGAAGCTCGAGGAGGCTGCGGGCCTCTTCGTCTTCGTTGGCGGTGGTGACGATGGTGACATCCAACCCTCGGACGGCGTCAACGCTGTCGTACGAGAGTTCCGGGAACACCAAAAACTCTTTGATGCCGAGGTTGTAGTTGCCGCGGCCATCAAAACTGTTTGGGCTGATGCCCCGAAAGTCACGCACACGCGGCAGGGCCACGTTAATGAGCTTGTCGAGGAACGCCCACATGCGGTCGCCACGCAGCGTCACTTTGAGGCCGACCGGCATGCCGGTGCGCAGCTTGAAGTTTGAGACCGATTTTTTGGCCTTGGTAACCACCGGACGCTGAAGCGCGATCTGGGCAAGCTCATTGCTGGCCTTTTCAAGCACTTTGCGGTCTTCGCGTGCTTCGCCCAAGCCCATGTTGAGGACGATTTTCTCGACCGTGGGGATGGCCATGACGTTGCTGTAGCCGTGGCGCTCCACCAACTGATCGCGAACGCTGCCGTAGCGCTGCTTGATGGGGAGATCCACTTGTTGGTTGGCGGCTTCAGCCATCGAGGCTACCTCCGGTTTTGGTGCTCACGCGCTGCTTGCGGCCGTCCTCGTTTACCTCCATACGCACCCGGGTGGGTTCGTTGTTGGATGGGTCGAGAAGCTGGACGTTGCTGGCGTGAATGGGCGCCTCTTGCTCACGAAACCCACCGCTTGGGTTTTGCTGCGTGGGGCGCTGGGCTTTGCGGATGACGTTGACACCTTCGACGAACACGCGGTTTTTCTCGCGATCGACCGATAGCAAGGTGCCTTCTTCGCCGCGATGTTTGCCAGCGATGACGCGTACGCGGTCACCTTTCTTGAGTCGGCTGCGGACCATTTAGAGAACCTCCGGGGCCAGCGACACAATGCGCATAAACCGCTTATCGCGGAGCTCGCGGGCCACTGGGCCGAACACACGGGTACCCCGCGGTTCGTTTTGTGGGTTCACGAGCACGGCAGCGTTGGTATCGAAGCGGATAGCGGAGCCATCCTTCCGATTGACCTCTTTTTTCGTGCGGACGATCACGGCGCGCACGACGTCACCTTTTTTGACTTGGCCGTTCGGTAGGGCGTCTTTGACGGCGGCAACGATGACGTCGCCGACGTGACCCACGAACTGCTGTCCGGTACCGAGCACACGGATGCACTGGATGCGTTTAGCGCCAGAGTTGTCGGCCACGTCGAGATACGTTTCTTGTTGAATCACGTTGACCTCCTGACCCTAACTCCGCGCCTTCTCAAGGAGGCGGGTGACGACGAAGCGTTTGCGCTTACTGATCGGCCTTGCGGCCATGATTTCGACTTGGTCTCCCAAGCCGTAATCGTTGTTCTCGTCGTGCGCAAGGTACTTCTTGCTGGTGCTGACGACCTTCCCGTAGAGCGGATGCTTGAAGCGTCGCTCGACCGATACGGTCACGGTCTTGTCGGCTGCGGTGCTGACCACGCGGCCTTGCAGAACCCTTTTCATTCTTGCTCCTTCTCGCGGGCGATGGTCAGCAGACGGGCGATATCACGCTTGGTCTGGCGAATCAGCCGGGGGTTGGATGCTTGCCCGACCGCCGCCTGGAAGCGAAGGTTGAGCAGCTCTTGCCGGCGGGAGTTGACCTCGACCTGAATCTCTTCCGATGTCAGTTTCCGAGCGTCACTGGACTTCATCGTAAATCTCCCGGGTCACCATTTTGGTGCGAATAGGAAGTTTGTGGCCAGCGAGGCGGAAGGCTTCTTTGGCTTGGGCCTCGGTGACGTTGGCAACCTCGAACAAAATCCGGCCGGGTTTGACGACGGACACCCAGTGATCCACAGCGCCTTTACCTTTACCCATGCGAACCTCGAGAGGTTTTTTGCTGATGGGTTTATCCGGGAAGATACGAATGTAGATCTTCCCGCCACGGCGGAAGTAGCGGCTCATGGTGATCCGGCACGCCTCGATTTGGTTCGAGCGAATCCAGGCAGGCTCCATGGCGACGAGTGCGTAATCGCCGAAGGCCACGTAGTCGCCACCTTTGGTGTCGCCCTTCATGCGGCCCCGGAACTGCTTGCGGTGCTTGACGCGTTTGGGTAGCAGCATGGTTTACGAATCCTTCCTGACGCGGCGTCGCGGGCCACCTTCACGGCGGCGGGCCGGGCGACGGCGCTTCTTCTTATCGTCGTCCGAGCGTGGGCGCGGCAGCACGGCGGCTTGGCGCGTCTTGTCGCCAACGATTTCGCCGAGGAACACCCAAGCTTTGACGCCAACCACGCCAGCAGTCGTGTTCGCGCGGGCGGTGCCGTAATCGATATCCGCACGCAACGTTTGGAGGGGCACACGGCCGTCGCTGTACCACTCAGGGCGTGCTTGTTCCGCACCACCGAGCCGGCCTGAGCAACGGATTTTGATGCCTTGCGCGCCACTTTCCATGGTGCGCTGCACGGCTTGCTTCATGGCGCGACGGAAAGCGAAGCGGCGCTCGAGCTGTTCCCCGATGCGCTGAGCCACGAGCATTCCGTTGGTGTTGGGGTTGGCGACCTCTTGCACGTCGACGGCGACGGTCCCTTCCAACTTTTGGTCAAGCTGGGTCCGTAACGCTTTGATGGCTTCGCCGCCACGACCAATCACCACACCAGGCTTGGCCGTGTGGATGGTCACGTTGACGTTTTCAGCGGCGCGCTCAATATCGATTCGGGCGATACCGGAGTGGCCAACTTCACGCGTGATGGTGTCGCGAATGAGTTCATCCTCGACCAGCAGGCGTGGGTAGTCCTTACGGCTGGCGTACCAGCGGGCGGACGCCGTTTTGTTGACTCCGAGACGGAAGCCCAGTGGATTGACTTTGTTACCCATTGCGTTCCTCCAGCGTGATGGTGACGTGGCTGGTGCGCTTGCGGATCATGTCCGCACGTCCGCGTGCACGCGGGCGGAACCGCTTCAAGGTTGGGCCTTCGCCGACCTGGGCTTCGGCCACAAACAGGGCGTCTTCGAACATGTCGTGGTTGTTGACGGCATTCGCCTTGGCGCTGGTGAGCAGCTTGAGGACCGGACCGGCAACACGTTTGTCGGTGAAGCGCAGGATGTCTTCGGCTTCACGCACATCTTTGCCGCGGATGAGATCCACCACGAGACGCGTCTTGCGGGGGGTGGAGCGGTGCATACGGAGGGTTGCCGAGGCTGGCACGTTAATCGCCCCTTCCGTGACCGCGGAACGTCCGCGTGGGTGCAAACTCACCGAGCTTGTGGCCGACCATGTTTTCTTGAACGAAGACAGGCACGTGCTGACGGCCGTTGTAAACACCGATGGTGTGGCCGACCATTTCAGGCACGACGGTGGAGCGCCGGCTCCACGTCTTGATCACGCGACGGTCGCCGGAATCGTTGGCCGCGTCGACTTTCTTGAGCAGGTGCTCGTCGACGAACGGTCCCTTTTTCATGCTTCGGGCCATTACTTCCTACCTTTCCGACGACGGACAATGAATCGGCTGGACGTCTTGCGGCGATCGCGGGTCTTGAGGCCTTTGGCTTGCTGGCCCCAAGGGCTGACGGGTGGACGCCCACTGCTGCTGCGGCCTTCACCACCACCGTGGGGGTGATCGACTGGGTTCATCGCACGGCCGCGCTGGTGGGGCTTACGTCCGAGCCAGCGCGTACGACCGGCCTTACCGAGCACCAGGTTCTTATGTTCTGCATTCCCGACCGTGCCAACGGTGGCATAGCACTCACCGTGCACGCGGCGCAGTTCGCCCGAAGGAAGGCGAAGCGTGACGTAACGACCGTCACGACCTTGAATTTGGATGCCCGTTCCGGCGGCTCGACCGAGCTGGGCACCTTTTTGTGGCACCAACTCGACGGAGTGCACGACGGTACCGACCGGAATGAACCGGAGTGGCATGGCGTTGCCGACCACAGGTTCGGCGTCCGGGCCCGCTTGAATGCGGGCGTCCACGGACAGGCCTTCTGGGGCCAGGATGTACCGCTTTTCGCCGTCCATGTAGTTCAGGAGCGCGATGTTGGCGCTACGGTTCGGGTCGTATTCGATGCCGGCCACGCGGGCCACGACGCCTTCTTTATCGCGACGACGAAAGTCAATGATTCGGAGGCGGCGTTTGTGGCCACCCCCGCGGAATCGGGACGTGATCCGTCCGCGGTTGTTGCGACCTCCGGTGCGCTTTTTGGGGACGACCAAGGACTTTTCCGGGCGATCTTTGGTGATCTCCGCGAAGTCCGACGTCGTCATGAAGCGACGGGAGGGCGTATACGGTCTGTATTTTTTGGTTGGCATGCTTGTCCCTCCCTTCCTTACGTAAGGCCTTCGAGCTGTTGAATGGTTTGTCCGGGCGCAAGCTTGACGATCGCTTTTTTACGGAGCGCAGTCCGGCCGACGAATCGACCCATGCGCTTGGTCTTGCGCGGCACGCGGATGAGGTTGATTTTGCGAACGTCCACCTCAAAGACCCGTTCAATAGCGTCTTTGATTTGGGTGCGGTTGGCTTGCGGGTGCACAAAGAACGAGTAGGTGCCGTCCTGGATTTGCATGACAGCTTTCTCGCTGAGCACGGGGCGCAAGATGACGTCGTTGGCGTTCATGCTGCATCCTCCTGTTCGAAGATGGCAGCATCGGCCACCACGGCATCCGAGCGAAGGATGTCGTAGACGTTTAAGCCGCGTACCGGCAGCACGTCAACCCACGGAAGGTTGCGCGCCGCACGGCGGGCCATGTCGTCGTCAGTGACGACAAGCAGACGCTCTGAACCATCAAACCCATGTTGGCTGGCCCAAGCCACAAACTCTTTGGTCTTGCCTTCAACACCGAAGGAGTCCACCAGCTTGAGCTTGCCTTCTTGCGCTCGTGCCGCGAGCGCCATGTGCAGACCAAGCCGACGCACGCGCTTGGGCAGTGGGTAATCGTAGTTGCGTTGTTCGGGCCCAAAGACGGTGCCACCACCAACGAAAATCGGGGCCTTACGGCTGCCGTGCCGCGCGCGACCGGTTCCTTTTTGCGGGTAGATCTTCGCGGTTGAGCCACGGACCTTCCCACGCGTCTTGGTAACCGCGGTGCCACGACGGCGCTTGGCCAGCTGCCAACGAACCACTTCGTGGAGGACGTTCTCCTGGGGTTCGGGCAGGTCCAGTTGGACCGTACGCTTGGTTCCGACCACTTCAACCGTCACGCTCATTGTTGGCCTCGCTTCCGTGCCGATTCACGCACGACCACGAGGCCGCCGTTCGGGCCGGGAATGGCGCCCTTGATCAGCAGGAGGTTTTCATCTTCGCGAACGTCAACGAGCTCAAGTCCGACCGTGGTCACGTTGGCGCGGCCGTACTGACCCGCCATTTTGCGACCCTTATAAACCCGGCCAGGCGTTTTACCCGTACCGATGGAACCACCGCGACGGTGGTTCTTCTTCGCACCGTGGCTGGCGGGCGCACCACCGAAACCGTGACGCTTCATGACGCCGGCGGTGCCGCGGCCTTTAGAGGTCCCCGTCACGTCCACGGTTTCACCACCTTCGAAGATCGACACAGTGACGTTGTCGTCTTCGGGGGCGTAGTCGCGGAATTCAAGCACGTGACGTTGTGGGGCCACACCATGCTTGTCAAAGTGGCCAGCCTGAGGCTTCGTGACGTTTTTGTTGGAGGTCTCATGCCAGCCGAGCTGGACAGCCGTGTACCCGTCGGTGTCAGGTTGCTTGCGCTGCACCACGGGGCACGGGCCGGCAAGGACGACCGTGACAGGGACGAGTTGTTCGTCCTGCCAAACCTGGGTCATCCCGACCTTGGTACCTAGAATGCCTTTCATGGCTTATCGGCCTCCTACCGTCTTGATCTCAATATCCACGCCGGTCGGTAGGTCAAGCGTCATCAGGCTGTCGATGGTGCTTTTGGTCGGCGACTGAATGTCGATGAGACGGTTGTGCGTACGAATTTCGAAGTGCTCACGGCTGTCCTTGTCAACGAACGGACTGCGCAGCACGCAGAAACGACGAATGCGGGTAGGTAGCGGCACAGGACCAGCCACGTCGGCGCCAGTCCGGCGCACGGTCTCGACGATCCGCGTGGCGGAGCTATCGAGGCTGCGGTGATCGAATGCCTTCAGTTTGATACGGATCTTCGGGGCAGCCATGATTACTCCTGGATGCCCGTCACAACACCCGCACCCACCGTACGACCACCCTCACGAATCGCAAACCGCAACCCCTCCTCCATCGC
>CAJXNS010000011.1 GCA_913057165.1 uncultured Trueperaceae bacterium | reverse complement strand
GGCGTCACCGCCGTGGCACTCTTCGCCGTCGTGGCCCTCACAGGCGGCCTGTGGGCACCCTACGGTCCGACCGAACAACTGCTGCTTGAACGCAGCCAACCCCCAAGCCTGGCGCACTGGTTTGGCACCGACCGCCTCGGCAGGGATGTATTCAGCCGCGTTGTACACGGCACGTCCAGCCTGTTCCTACTGGCAGGCGGAGGGACGCTCATCGCGGCGTTCCTCGGTACGGCCATCGGCCTGGTCACCAGCACCATCGGCGGCTGGCTTGAAGACGTCACCTTCCGTGCGTTCGACGCCGTCTTGGCCGTACCGGCACTGCTGCTCGCCCTGCTGATCCTAGGCACCATCGGCCCCTCATCCAGCAGCGTCTTGTGGGTGATCGCGGTGGCGTACACCCCGATCGTCGCCCGCGTCGTCCGCAGCGTGGTCTTGAGCGTCAAAACCCGTGAGTGGGTCACGGCAGCCCGCACCCAAGGCGAACCGCTCGCCTGGATCATGACCCGCGAAATTCTTCCCAGTGTGGTGCCCGCCCTCGCAGTCGAAACGGCCCTGAGGTTCAGTTACGCGATTTTTCTGGTCGCTTCCCTCGGGTTTTTAGGCGTTGGCGTCCAGCCGCCAACCCCCGATTGGGGGCTGATGGTCAGCGAAGCCCGCGATTACGTCTTCCTGACCCCCTGGTCGCTCGTCGCACCAGCGGCAGCCATCGCCACCGTCGTGGTGAGCGTCAATCTCGCTGCCGATGGTGTGGCACGCGCGTTGAGGCAAGACCCATGACGGTGCCAGCAACCCAAAAAGCCACCCTCCATGCTGCAGGATTGGATGTCGGTTACGGCGACCGCACGGTCTTGCGGGGTGTCAGTGTGCACGCCAACCACGGCGATGTGCTCGGCATCCTGGGTGAATCCGGCAGCGGAAAATCGACGCTGCTTCACGCCCTGGCCGGCACGCTGCCAGACGGCGCCTGGGTCCGCGCCCACGAATTGGATGTGGCGGGCCTTAACCCCGCCACTGCCACCCCTTTGGCGCGCCGTACGTTTTGGCATGAGCGCTTGGCGGTCGTTCCACAAAACCCAAGCGTGTCCCTCAACCCCACCATGCGGGTGGGGCGTCAGCTGGCAGAAGCCCTGAATCCAGGGAATCCCGCCCGCGCAGAGACCGGACGTCTGGACGACATGCTGCGGCAGGTGGGTCTTGATGACCCAGCACGCGTGCGGCGGGCGTTTCCGTTCGAGCTTTCAGGCGGTCAACAGCAGCGGGTGATGATCGCGATGGCGTTGGTGCGTGAACCCAGCATCCTGATGCTGGACGAGCCCACCACCAACCTGGACGTCACCACCGAGGCGGCCATCTTGAACTTGGTGCGTGAACGCGTTGAGGGCCGCCGCATGACGACCCTGTTCGTCAGCCACAACCTGGCCGTTCTCGCGCACGTCGCAAACCGCTTGATGGTTCTCTACGAAGGCGCTTGCGTTGAAGCAGGTCACGTGGATGCCGTTGTCAAGCGGCCACGGCATCCGTACACGCGCATGCTGATGGCCAGCGTCCCTAGGATGGGCGCCCGCGCGGAGGCGCTGCCTTACCACCCGCCAGCGTCCGGCGACCACGAGCCTGCCGCGTGCGCTTTTGCGCCACGTTGCCCGCACGCCACCGACGTGTGCTTCACCCAAGAGCCCCCCGAGGTGCAAGATGCAGGCGGACGCACGGTGGCGTGCCACCACGCAAGCGACCTGCCCGAGTTCGTCTTGCCAACCGTCAACGCGACCGAACGGGCGGACGTCAGCACCGAAGAGGATGCCTGCCGGCTGACCAACGTCACGTTCCGCTACCGCTCCCGTGGCACGCAAGCGGGACCGTCCCGGCCCGCCGTATCGAACGTGTCTCTGCGGCTGAAGCCCGGCAGAACGCTGGGTCTTGTGGGCGAGTCCGGCAGCGGCAAAAGCACCCTCGCCAAGGCCGTGATGGGACTCAATCCACCCCAGGAAGGGGTCGTTCACCTCGCCGGTGAGCCCCTGCCGTTACGCCTTGAAGATCGGTCGGCAGCGCAGCGGGCGCGCGTGCAGATGGTGTTTCAGTCGAGCGATGCGTCACTCAATCCGTACCGCACCGTCGGTGCCATCCTGACGCGTGTCCTGCACCGCGCACGCCAAGCAGGCGTGAAGGACGTCCCCACCCTTGATGCGCTTTTGGACGCGGTGCAGCTACCGCTTGACTACCGTGAGCGCTTGTCGGCGGATCTGTCAGGTGGCGAAAAGCAACGTGTGGCCATCGCCCGCGCGGTCGCGATGCGACCCGACGTGATCGTGTTTGACGAGTCGTTTTCCGGTTTGGACGTCACCATCCAAGCCGGCATGCTGGCGTTGATGAAGCGCATCCGCGACACCTTCCGGGCGACGTTCTTGTTCATCAGCCATGACTTGGCGGTGGTGTCGGACGTGGCCGACGACGTTGCCGTGATGTACCAAGGCGAACTGGTGGAGGTCGGGCCTCTTGAACGCGTGATGAGCCCGCCGTTTCATCCGTACACGCGCTTGCTGCTTGGGTCGGTGCCGCGCCTTGAGAGCCCACCGACAGCCCCCCTCCAGGAGCCAGCGGTGGCTGTGCCCGCCACCGGTTGTCCGTTTCAGCCACGTTGCGCGCTCGCGATCCCAGGCACCTGCGACACCACCATGCCACCCTTGCTTGAGGGCACCGAAGGTCACCGCCTGGCGTGCCATGCCGACCGGTCTGCCCTCAATGAACCGTTGGGGGACGGCTGAGATGCGCCGCTACTTGCTCGTGCGTTTGGGTTCGGTGTTGCTCACCTTGCTGCTCACGTCCGTCTTCGTGTTTTTGGTGACCTTCGCGTTACCCGGTGATCCTGCCCGCTTGATGCTCGGTCGGGAAGCGGGCGACGCTGCTGTGCAGGCGTTACGGACCGAGTTGGGATTGGACCGTCCGTTGCCGGTGCAGTACGTCAGCTGGCTGGGCGGGTACATCCGTGGCGATTGGGGCGTGTCGTTTGCGACGGGCGAGCCGGTGCGTGGGCTGGTGCTTGAGCGCGCGGTCAACAGTCTGCACCTGGCGTTGCTCACGTTGGTGCTGGTGGTGCCAGTGGCGGTGCTGCTTGGTGTGATCGCTGCGGTGCGGGCCGATCGTTGGCCAGACCACGTCATCTCAGTCTCGACGCTCGCGGTGGTGGGCCTACCGGAGTTCGTGACAGGTTTGGTTCTGATCCAAGTGTTCGCGTTCGGGTTGGGGTGGTTTCCTGCCAATGCGTCGTTTCCTTCCGACGCCACCTGGCTTGAAGCGCTGCCGCTTCGGATCTTGCCGGCGTTGACGGCATCGCTGGTGATGCTGGCGTACGTGACTCGGCTGACGCGCGCGAGTGTGCTGGCGGAGCTGGGTCGGCCGTACGTGCGGACCGCCCGTTTGAACGGGGTGCGTGAGGCGGTCACGCTGCGGCGGCACGTCCTCAGAAACGCCTTGCTGCCCACGGTCACGGTGGTCGCCATCAGTTTCGGTTGGTTGATGAGCGGGTTGATCGTCGTGGAGAACGTTTTTAACTATCCTGGCCTGGGCCGCTTGATGACGTTTGCGATCGATCGGCGCGATGTGCCGCTGATGCAGGCGATCACGCTGGTGTCGGTGATGTTCTTTGCGTTGGCAAACGCGGTGGCAGACGTCATGTACGCTTATTTAGACCCTCGTATTCGTTTGGCGTGAAGCGCCAAAGGCTGAGGCGGAGAGGCGACACAGCATGACCAAACGGGACTTTGCCTCGCTCGATGCGGACGTACGGGCGATGCTTGAACGACAGGATGCCGAAGAACGCCCGGAGCCGTGGTCGGTGCCGATTCGTGAGTTACGTGATGGCGACCGGTCGTTTTGGATGGCGAAACCAAAACGGCACGACGTTGCTTGGGTGCGTGATGAGTGGGCGACCGGTGACGCCGAGCCTGTGATGGTGCGCGTCTACCACCCGGGGGGTGACGGTGTTAAGCCGCTCATCGTCTTCGTACACGGCGGCGGTTTTGCGCTTGGCGACGTTGAAACGTACGACCATGCCGCCCGCAGGCTGGCGGTGGGTGCGGGGTCGGTTGTCGCGTCGGTTGACTACCGTTTGGCGCCTGAGCATCCGTTCCCTGCGGCCGTGGAGGATTCGGTCCAAGCGGCCCGCTGGGCGGTGTCCCAAGCGGATGCGTGGGGTGCCGATGCGGCGCGTACGGTCGTGATGGGCGACTCGGCAGGGGGCAACTTGGCGGCGGTCGTGGCGCGCCGTTTTCGTGATGAAGGCGGACCAAGTTTGACTGGTCAAGGGTTGATTTACCCCGTGACGGACATGCGGCCTGAAAGCCAGTGGGAATCACGGTTGCAGAAGGCCAACGGGTTTGGTTTAACGCAAGAGGTCATGGACTGGTTTGGCCGAATGTATTTGCGGCATGAGCTCCACGCGTTTCACCCTGACGCGTCGCCGCTGGTGGTGCAGGACTTGAGCGACCTACCGCCTGCTTTGGTTTTGACCGCCGAGCACGATCCGTTGTGCGATGAGGGGGATGCTTATGCGCAGCGGTTGCGTGAGGCGGGTGTGGCGGTGGCGCACGCGCAACTACCGGGAACGGTGCACGGGGTGTGGTCGGCGGATGAGGGCCTCGCGAGTACCGAGCGGATGTGGGGGCTTGTGTTTTCTTGGTTGCGTGAAATCACCGGTTAGGCGCGGCGCTTGAAGGTTGGGCGGCGGTGGCGTATGCTCAACGGCGCTCGGGCGGTTAGCTCAGCGGGAGAGCACTCGCTTCACACGCGAGGGGTCACTGGTTCAATCCCAGTACCGCCCACCACACAACAACGAAGCTTGTTGGCCCACCGTTACACCCTCGGTGGGCCGCTTTGTTTACGGCGTGATGGTCAACGTAGCGTCCGTGAGTGTCAGGAAATTACTGACGGCCGTACCGTTCAGAGCGTCCACAGGACGCAACGATAGGCTCGTGGCCCCTTCAGGCCAATTGGACAAGTCGACGGTTACATCCCAGGCGATGGTTTCACCGTTTACAGGCGAGCCGGTCGGGAATGACGTGAATGTTGCGGCCAGCGTGGTGGCGCCGATGGCGCCCGCACCGGCGGCCGCAATTTGGAGCTCACTCGCGGGGTCACGGCCGTCTGAATCACCAAAGAATTCGGCGCTGCCGTACTGATCAAATCCGTCGACGTTAAACAGAAGTTCAATACGTAACGAGGAAAAGTCTGAGAGGTCCGCCTCGGGCGTGGTTTCCCAGCCTGCTGCTGATGGGCCTGTGAGGCTCAGGGTGGGGACAACCGGTGAGGCAGGCACCACGGTGAATTGGATGCTGTCCGAGCGTTCGCCGGCACGACCGTTTACAAACTCGCCGTAGGTCAACGTGGCGGTGCCAGCGCTCACGCCGGTGACGGTGGCCCGCTGCGAGTACGCCCCTAATTCTTCGCTGTTTTCAATGCGCAAGACGTCGGGATCGCTGGTCTCCCATTTGTAGGCGATGGGGAAGTAACTGCCGCTATCCGCACCGGCATAAATGTCGGTGGTGGCGCCCACCTCCAGCGTCGCTTCGCTTACAGAGGTCCGGTCGGCATTTTTTAGTTCGGGATACGGCAGGTTGCAGGCCGAGGTGAGCGCAACAAGTAAGACGGTTGTGAGCAGCAGCCGAAAGCGACCGGTGTGCCCCCAGCCTTCTTGGGTGTGGGCTGGTGTTTTGGAGGGACGGTGGGTCATGGGCGAGCTCCTCACTAAGCGTCTGACGGCGCACAACCTTAATCGGCACTACCAAACGACTTACGTTAGTTTACTGAAGAGACCGGTTGTCTTCTGCAGACAACGCAAAATGCACCTTTGCCGCACAATCACTCGGGCTTCGTTGGTTTAACCGTTTGACCGAATCAGGTGGTAGCCATGTCACCTAGGTTGAGTGCCACCAAACCACGACACTATCGATCTCCGGTTCCATTCTAAAATAAGACCAAAACACGACATTGGTTCCGTCTCTTTAACCTGGTTACTAGGCAGATGCCGATGCAACCTACGGCGTTGACCTACGATGGTGCTACGACGTAAGCCATGCCGACGCAAGCCTCCGTGAGGCTTAACCCAGCCCAGCCAACCGTACGAATGGCGCAACGATGACCGCCACCGCGTTTGACCTGAGCCACCCCGCGCTGGACGTCACGATCCGCAAAGACGACGCCTTACCGAGCTACCTCCAACTCGCGCACGCCTACCGTGACGCCATCCACGACGGCCGCTTCGCGCCCGGCGACGCCCTCCCCCCAGAACGCATCATCGCTGAAAGGCTCGGCGTCTCCCGCGTCACCGTCCGCAAGGCCATCAAGCAACTCGTCACCGAAGGCAAACTGCGCCAACGGCAAGGATCGGGCACCTACGTCAACGCCCAACACCGCTTCCCGCTCTCAGACGACCACCGGCTATCGTTCGAGCAGGAACTCATCAACGCCGGCAAGCAACCCGACCAAAAAATCCTCAAAAACGGCACCGTCCCGGCGGAAGAAGACGTCGCGCACCGCCTTGGCACCCGGCTCTCCACCAAGGTGCAACGCATCCAACGCTTGCGCTACGCCGACCAAGAACCCGTCGTGTTGATGACCAACTTCCTGGCGCCGCACCTGCCGCAAGTCCCAACCAAGCTGCTCGATCGTCACCGCAGCCTCTACGGCACCCTTCACGCGATTGGTTCCGTTGCCGCCTACCGCGCCGAACAAACCATGCTCGCCAGACCGGCCAACCCTCACGAGGAAGCCCTCCTCAAACTTGACGTCGAAGAACCCGTCCTGGTGGTTGAACGCATCACCTACGACCAAGAAGACCGCCCGCTTGATCTCGTGTTCAGTACCTTCGCGACGTCGCGCTATCGCCCGAGCCTGCACCTGCTCAACCGCTAATCCTGCGCTTGCGAACCAGCCGTCGTTAGACTGCGCTGCGTGATGGACAAAGCCGCTTTTCTTGACCTTTACGACCAGCACGTCCGCCGCGGCCCTGCCGACGTTCGTACCGAACGCGAGGTAGAGGCGCACGTCATTCGCCACGTGCCCACCGATGAGCACGACTGTTGGATCGTCTGGAGCCAACTGACCGGTGACAACGCCGATGAGGTTATCCGTCACGAGCGGGACCTTTTCCTACAGCGCAACCGGCTGGTTGAGTGGAAGGTTTACGGCCACGACCAACCGGCCGACCTTGCCGACCGTCTAAGGTCTGCGGGCTTCACCGAAGAGGAACAAGAGGCACTGCTCGCCATCGACGTTGATTCGGCCGCGGTACTTGAGTCTGACGATGCCACCGAGGGCGAGGTGCGCGTCAGCGAACTCAGCGATATTGAACGCGTCATGAACGTCTACCGTGGCGTCTGGCCGGACCATGCCGACGAGCTTGAACGCCGCTTTGAGCAGCACATGACCGGTCAGGCCACCGGTGTGCTGGTGCACACCGAACTGGAGGGCGCGGTGGTTGGTGCCGCCTGGATGACCTTCAGGGACGGCGCACAGATGGCTGAACTATGGGCCGGGACCGTCATTGAGGAGGCCCGCCAACGCGGTTTTTACCGGCGCATGACCCAAAAACGTCTCGAAATCGCACGCGAACGGGGGATGCGTTACGCCGCCGTTGATGCCGGACCGCAAAGCCGTCCGATCCTCGAGCGGATGGGCTTTCAGTTCATCACCAGTATTACCCCGTGCCTCTTCGACCCAGCGCGCAGCACACTCAAGCCTTGATCGCAGCCGCCGCGACACGCCACGTGCAGGCAAGCCGGCTGGGCGTACACTGACCCGATGCAGATGAGCCCACCCATCAAACGCGTCACGCTGGGTGGCTTTTCGCTGGCGTTCCTGCTGAGCCTGGCGCACGCGATGAACGACGCGTTCGCCAACATCTTGCCGGTCTTCCTGCCGACCCTGCAGGCTCGCTTCGGTCTTGGCGAAGCTGCCCTGGCGGGTTTCGTGGCCCTCATTTCGTTCAGCTCCAACGTGCTGCAGGCCCCCGCTGGCGCGCTTGCGGACCGTTGGGGACGCCGGCGCGTCGCCGCCGCCGGACTGATCGCCGGCTCGGTCCTCATGAGCCTCATCCCGGTGGTGCCATCGCTGATGGCGTTGGTTTTGATTCTCGCGATCGGCGGCCTCGGCAGCGCCATTTTTCACCCCGCTGCTGCTGCCATGGCACGCGACGTCGGCAAACGTAAAGGCCTCGCTGTTGGGCTCTTCGGTTCAGGCGGTCCGTTCGGCGCCGCCGTCATGCCGATCGTTGCGCTCTGGTTGCTCCGTGAGTTCGGCCCGCACACCATCCCGTGGCTTGCCCTGCTTGGGATCGCCCTCGGCCTGGCCTTATTCTGGTTCAGCCCGCAGCAAAGCCGCCCAAGCCGCGCCACACGACCCAAAATTTTTGACCCCAAACTCTTTTTCGGGCCTGTGGGTGTCCTTGCCTTCGTTGGGATCCTGCGCGCCACGGCGTACATCTCATTCCTAAACGCCTTCCCCCTCTATCTCGTCGGTGTGCACGGCTACGCCACGGACGCGCCGATCATCGGTTACGCCCTAGCGGTGTACCAGGTGGCTGCCTCGGCCGGCATGATGATCGCCGGCGCACTTGAACTCCGTCTCGGCCGCCGGCTGCTCGTGGTCGGCAGCATGCTGATCGCCTTTCCAGCCTTGCTGGCCACCCTGTTCGTCACGCCCGGCACCCTCGCCTTTTACGTCATCGTGTTCGCGGCCGGCCTCGCCACCAACGGGTCCATCCCCCTGCTCGTGGTTAGCGCACAAGACCTCGCGCCGAACGCCGTTGCTAGCGCTACCGGCATGCTGATGGGTTTCACCTGGGGTACCGCCGGCGTGCTGTATATCGGCATGGGAGCCCTGCAGGAAACGCTGGGCCTGACGGTCGCCATGACCATCGGTTTTGCGGCCCTCATCCCAAGCGCCTTCGTCGCATCACGCGTGGTGCCTCCCCGTACGCCGTCGTCGGCTTAAGCACATGGGTCACTTGCCACCTGCTGCCGCGAGGCTCGCGCGGTAACCTCACGGCATCATGCATCAAGCCACCCGAACGCTGTCCCGTCTTGCTCCAAGTGCCCTTGGCGTCCGCCTTTTCCTCGCAGCCGTCTTACTCGTTCTGAGCGGTGGCGTGTCGGCCGCCACGTTCGAGAGTGGCGACGCCGTAACCATTGAGCGAGACCGCACCATCAACGACGACCTGTACGTGGCTGCTGAGACCGTGCGGATCGAAGGCACCGTCAACGGTGACCTGTTCGTGATCGGGGACAGCATCGTTGTGGAAGGGCGCGTGTCGGGCGACGTCACCGTGATGGGGGACAGCCTCGAGTTTTACGGCGAGGTTGGGGACGACTTGCGCGCCGCCGGCGCCGCCATCCACATCGACACCGACGTCGGCGGCGACATCTTCGCCACGGGTGCCAGCGTGCACGTCACGCGCGGCTCAACCGTGGCCGGTGACCTTTACGCCGCGGCCGGCCAAGTCCTCCACGCAGGAACGGCTGCCGGCAATGCCGCGCTGGCTGGCGGTGCCGTAAGGCTTGAAGGCACCGTTGGGGGCAACCTCAACGTGGCGGTGGGTGAAGGCGACGGCGACGCGTTCGCCGCAACGTGGCAAGACCGACCTGCGTTCGTGCCCACGCTCCCCGGAGGCTTCACCCAAGGCTCAGACGCCGAAGTGCAGGGTGATCTCACCCTGCGCGCTTTCGGTGAGCCCACCGAAGCCCGCGATGCGGTGATGGGAGACTACGAGTTCAAACCCGTCCCGCGGCCTGAACCACGCCCGTGGACGCTGCTTCTGCTTGAACGGTTCTTGTTCTGGTCGGTGGTTGGTTTGGCCCTCTACGCGCTTTTCCGCCGCCGCGCAACCACGCGGCTTGAGGCTGCCAGTGGCCGACTCTGGCGGGCGCTGGGTTGGGGTGCACTGGTCTTATTCCTCGCCCCGCTTGCACTCCTCGTGCTGGGTGTGCCGTTCTACGTCCTGGGTGGGATTGCCGCTGCACTGAACCTGGAAGGTGCCGGTGCTGGACTGATCGGCCTTGGTGTTGGTCTGACGGTGCTGCTTTCTGTCGGGCTCACCCTGCTCGCGTCCAGCGTCGCCCCGCCGCTCACCGGACTGGTGTTGGGCCGCTGGGTGCTGCAACGCACCGGTCAGGCGAACAGCCGCGATGTGGTGGCCTTGCCGCTTGGCGTGTTGCTGATCGCGGCTGCCAGTTTGGTGCCCACCGTCGGTGGGCTGCTGGTTGGGTTGGCGGTCATCCTCGGTGTCGGGATGTTCGTCTTACGACGCAACGTCCCACCTGCACCAGTAGAAGGGCAAACGGCAACCGAGTAATCCCGCCTCCGAGCGGACGGACCGCATAAAACATGTATCGTAAGCGCCATGCGAAGCCTGACGCGCTGGGTTGCTGTGGGCATGGCCGTGGCCATCTCGGTGACGGCCTGTGGGCCCAGCGAGCGCGAGCAAGCCTTAGAAGCTGAAGCAGCCGCCCTGCAAGACCGCATCAACGAGCTTGAGGTGGCCTTGAGCGATCGTGCAGACGTCACCAGCGAGCTTGAAGACGCGCTCGCAGCGGCCCAAAGCGAACGTGACGCTGCTCAGGAAGCCTTAACGGACGTCCAGGCTGAACTTGAAGCGGCCGAAGCGGAATTGGCCCGCGCTGCTTCAACGGATGCGGACGATGCGTCGCCTTCTGAAGAAGGCTTGATTGAAGAAAACCGTCGCTTGCAAGCGCAGTTGGCGGCGGCCGACATTCAAACCCAAGCCGCCCAAAACCGCGCGGAGACCCTTGAGGCCCAAAACCGTGAACTCACCGACCGGCTGCTTCGGTTGCGTACCGGTGCCGACCGTATTGAAACCGGCCTGGGAGACGCGCTTGAGCAACTGTCGACGCTGGAGCAGACCCGGCAGCGCGCCCGTGCGCAAGCCGACGGCAACGCTGCGGCGCTGGACGCACAACAGGCGGTGGTGGAACGCCTTCAGTCGGACCTTGAAGGCGCGCGCGCCACGGTGGTGGCCCTCCGTGAAGAACTCAACGTGACCGAATCGGCTGCGGACGCAGACCTTCCGCCCGCCCTACAAGATGCGCTCGAGCGGGTGGCTGAGCTTGAAGCGGAACGCGAAGAGGCACAAAACCGGCTGCGTGACCTTGAGGACAGGCGCACGGCCTTGCAAGCGCGGCTCGCTGAAAGCGAGGCGGCGTTAGCGGCCCTGCAGTCCGACGTTCGGGCGGCGGTCGAGAGCGAAACGCAAGCGTTGCGCATGGAACGCGATAGCGCCCTGGCCGACCTTGAAGCGGCCGAGGCACGAGCGCGTGAATTGACCGACGCGTTGGCCGCAGCCCAAGCGGTCGAAGGCGCCCGGGACGGCCGCTTGCTTAAAGCCTTACAGGTGGCCCTCGTTGAGGCGCAGGGCGATGTTGCTCGGCTGGCCAACGCCCGCGGTGTGTACACGGTGCAACCGGCAGACTCGCTGTCGGGTGTGGCAAGGTTTTTCTACCGTGATGGCAATCAGTGGCCGGCCATTTTGGCTGCCAACGATCACCTGATCGATGACCCAGATCTGATTTTTACCGGCATGGTGCTGGTTGTTCCTGAACTACCGTAAGGACAACGCTTCATCGCTTCCGTGACGCCCGCATGGCTGAGGTAACCTTGCCTCACCACACTGCAACGGAGGCCCCGCATGCGTTTTACGAGCTACGCCACCCCCGACGGCCCGCGGGCCGCGCTGGCCGGACCCGACGGCTGGATTGATTTAAGCGCCTATCACGGCACCACCGTCCGCATGGACGACGTGGTGAATCTTGAACGGCGCACGGAACTGACCGCTCCGTTCACGAACCCTGAAGCAGGCCGTGACGTGCCGCTCGTGGCTGGGGCGCTCGCGCCCGGGGTGCTTCTCGAGCAGCCTGGCAAGCTTCTCGGGGTTGGCCTGAACTACGCCGACCACGCCAGCGACTTGGGCGAGACGCGCCCCGATGAGCCCGCCACCTTCATGAAGCCCGCGACGGCCTTACTGCCAGCGGGTGGCACCGTGCCAATCCCGCCACAAAGCATGCGCACCACCGGCGAAGCGGAATTGGGCATCGTGATCGGCCGGCGCTGCAAAAACGTGACCCTCGAGGATGCAGCCGACGTGATTGCGGGGTTTACGACGGTGATCGATATGACCGCGGAAGACATTCTGCAACGCAACCCTCGTTTCTTGACGCGCGCCAAAAGTTTCGATGGCTTTTTGGTGCTGGGTCCAGACCTTGTCACGCTGGATGAGCTGGGGCCACTGGACGAGGTGCGTGTCACCACCGAACTGAACGGTGAGGCGCAGCGTTCCAATGTGGTCGGCAACATGATGACGCAGCCGCTTGCGTTGGTGAGTTTCTTCTCCTCCGTCTCCACCCTTGAACCGGGCGACGTGATTTCGACGGGCACGCCGGGCGCCATTCCGCTTGCTGATGGCGACGTCGTGGCGTGCGAGGTTAGTGGGATTGGCCGGATCGAGTCGCCGGTTCGTGATTTGAAGGTGCGCCCATGAGCACGAATGGGTTCGACCTAGCCGTTGTCGGCACCGGCATTGTGGGCCTGGCGGCTGCGTGGGAGCTTAAGCAACGCCACCCCGATCTCAAGATGGTGCTCATCGAAAAAGAAACCGATGTGGCGCGGCATCAAACCGGCAACAACAGCGGGGTGGTGCACTCCGGTATCTACTACAAGCCTGGCTCACTCAAGGCGCGCTTGTGCGTCGATGGCGTTAAACGCCTCAAGGCGTTCAGCCGTGAGCACGACATCCGTTACGACGATGTGGGCAAGGTCATTACCGCCATCGATCAGGACGAGGTGCCACGCCTTGAGGCGCTGATGGATCGCGGCATTAAAAACGGGGTGCAAGGCCTTGAGATGCTGGATGACGAAGGCATCCGCAGGCATGAGCCGTTTGCCGCAGGTGTGGCCGGGATTCACTCGCCGTACACCGCGATCGTGGACTACCCTGGGGTGTCTCAGACCCTCAAGAAGCTTCTGCAGGAGGCGGGTGCTGAGTTTCGTTTCGGCTCGGCGGTGACAGGCCTAGAGAACGATGCGAGCGGCGTGACGCTGCGCACCGGCGGGGGTGACGTGCGCGCCGAGCGGATGTTGGCGACCGCCGGTCTGTACGCGGACCGGTTGGCACGGATGGCCGGCTTGGAGGTGAACGGCCGTATTGTGCCGTTCCGCGGGGAGTACTACTACCTGCGGCCCGACAAGGCGCACATGGTCAACGGGTTGATCTATCCGGTCCCCAACCCGGCCCTGCCGTTCTTAGGGGTCCACCTAACCCGGACGGTTGGTGGAGAGGTGGAGGCTGGCCCGAACGCCGTGCCTGCCTTCGCGCGTGAAGGTTACAAGCTGACCGACGTCAACCCTGCTGAGTTGGCCGATAGCCTGTCGTTCTTTGGCACCTGGCGACTTATGGCGCGTTTTTGGCATATCGGCCTGTTTGAAATTTACCGGTCGATGTCGCGACCGGCGTTCGTCCGTTCGTTACAGCGGCTGATGCCGACGTTGCGACCCGAGGACGTGGTGCGTGGCGGGGCGGGCGTGCGCGCGCAGGCGGTCGGTCCGAACGGCCGGCTGGTGGATGATTTCTGGTTTGAAGAAGACGATGTGTCCTTGCATGTGCTGAATGCACCGTCGCCTGCCGCGACCGCTTCGTTGGCGATCGGCGATGAAATTGCCGGACGTATGGAACGGTTGTTGGTTTAGTTCCGAAGCGCTTGTGGGTTCTCGGATTCATTGATGCAGGTCCTCGTGAATACGTTCACATGGCAGAAATGCCGTCTGCATCGCAATCTTTGCGTTGACACGCCTGCAAAAACCACGTAAACTTCACAGACCTGCATCAAAATGCAGCGTGCTTGGTAACCGTCGCGTCCGCGCGTCGGAAGCCAAATCCACAGCCATAGGGAAAGGACCAACTATCATGGCCAAGAAACTGTTTGCCCTCCTCGCCGCAGTGTTGCTGGGAGGCACCGCGTTCGCCCAAGGACCCGTCACCATCGGCGTGAACCTTGAGCTTTCCGGTCGCTTCGCCACCATCGGTAACGCCACCCTGCAAGGGATTGAAGTGGCACGGGAACAGATGAGCGACGCGCTCGGACAAGAAGTCGAACTGTCGATCTGCGACAACCAGACCACGCCCGAAGGCTCGATCAACTGCGCTGCACGCTTCGTGGATGAAGGCGTCATCGGCGTGCTCGGTCCCATCTCCTCAACGATGGCGATCGCCGCAGCCAACCCGCTCGAAGAGGCTGGCGTGATCATGATCTCGACCAGCTCCACGAACCCCGCCACCACCCAAATCGGTGAACACATCTTCCGTATGGCCTACACCGATGACTTCCAAGGCAAAGTCGCTGCCCGCTATGCGGCTGATGACTTGGAAGCGGAACGCGCCGTGGTCTTCCGTCAGCAAGATGACGATTACAGCTTCGGTCTGGCCGGCTTCTTCGCAGAAGAGTTCGAAAGCCTCGGTGGCGAGACCATCACGCTTGACTTCGTGTCCAACACCGTCGACTTCAGTGCCCAGATCAACGACGCCCGCGGTTTTGACGCCGACGTCATCTACTACTCCGGCTTCTGCGCCGAAGGCGCCAGCCTGATGCCGCAGCTTCGCCAGCAGGGTTTCAACCAGCAAATCCTCGGCGCCGATGCATCAGACGACAGCCAGTGCCCCGTCGGTGGTGGCGAAGCGTTTGACGGTTACATCCTCACCGGCTTCGGTGGTGCTGATGTGCTGAGCGGTGATGCTGCTGCCCGCGCTGAAGATTTCGCTGCATTCTTCGATGTGGTCTACCCAGACGCCGCGGACTTTAACGGCTTCACGCTGGCCGGCGCGGACAGCTACAACGTGATGGTGCAAGCCGTCAACAACGCTGGCTCCGCCGATCCGGACGCCGTGCTCGACGCCCTTCAGAACCTCGAAGGCTACCCCGGTGTTTCCGGTGACATCACCTACGCCGGCACCGACGGCACGCCTGCCGATCGTACGATCGCCTTCTTCCAGTACTCCGTGCCGGGCGCTGACGGCAGCGAGTGGACCAAGAGCAGCCTGTTCGGTATCGGTACCGGTCAGTAATTCAGCTCGCTTAACCGCCGCCACTTAAGGCGGAAAGCACGTGGCCGGGAGGGCGCAAGCCCTCCCGGAACCACGAAACGCTGAACCAAAGCTCACCTGAACGTCTCTATTTAATCTCCTCCCTACATCACGACAAGGAGTCCTGGTGGCAGCAATCACGACAACCGCGGGCAGGCGCGCGATTCCTTGGGGCTGGATTTTCGGCCTTGGGATCCCCGCCCTTGTCCTCGCTCGCATCTACTATCTTGTGAATGTCGTTGAGGTTCGCGATTATGCGTTCTTCATCGGGGCGATGGTCCAATCGCTCCAGCTTGGCAGTCTCTACGCCCTCATCGCGCTTGGCTACACGATGGTGTACGGCATCATTCGTTTGATTAACTTCGCCCACGGCGAGGTCTTTATGGTCGGCGCGTTCATTTCCTATTTCCTTTTTTCGGGAGCCCCGTTCGCGCTGCCGTGGGCCCTCCTTTGGTCGGCCGTGCTCGCCTGGGGCGTCGCGTTCATTCTCAACCTTTGGCGCGGCAGCATGACGCACCCAACCGTGATCGCGGGCGGCTTGGTGGCCTTCGCCGCGCTCACCTTCCTGCTCTCCACGTTCCAAGTGAACTGGGTCGCAGCGCTGCTCCTCAGCATGCTTTTCACCGGCGTCCTGGGTGTCGTCATCGACCGGGTCGCCTACCGGCCGCTTCGGGGTGCGCCGCGCATTTCGCTGCTCATTACCGCCATTGCCGTGTCGTTCTTGCTGCAGAACACCGGTCTGATCGTCTTTACGCGCAACCAAACACCGTTCCGTCCTGAAACCGACTGGACGGCATTTCTACAGTTTGACGTGCTCGGTGGCACGGTCTACACCAGCCGCCTCATGTTCCTGATTCCAATCCTGACGGCGGTTCTTGTGACGGCACTGACCTTGTTCGTCACGCGCACGCGCCTGGGTAAGGCGATGCGCGCTTCAGCCCAAGACGCCGAAACCGCGCAGATGATGGGCATTAACGTCAACCGGGTGATCGCCACCACGTTCCTCCTCGGTTCCATGCTGGCCGCTGCGGGTGGATTCTTGTGGGGTCTTAACTTTGGCAGCTTGAACCAGCCTGCCGTCATGGGCATTCTGCCCGGCATTAAGGCGTTCGCGGCCGCCGTCATCGGCGGTATCGGCAGTCTGCCTGGCGCTGTGATCGGGGGTCTGCTGCTCGGATTCCTTGAAAACTTCATGACGGCGTTGTTCCCTCGCCAGGGTGATTTCCCCGGCTTGACCGAATTTAAAGACACGTTCGCCTTTGCGTTGCTGATCGTCGTGCTGCTCGTTCGCCCCAGCGGCATCGTCGGTGAAGACCTGTCGGAGAAGGTGTGATGAGCGACTCGCGTACCCGACTGCGAAACGTCATGCTCACCCTCGGTGTCGGCGCCATCGTCGCCGTCCTTCTCGCCCTCGTCGAGGGCAATGGTGGCGCGAAGCTGAACGACACGCTTGCCCTCTTCGCCATCTGGGGTATTGCCGCACTAAGCCTTAACCTGGTGAACGGCACCACCGGCATTCTGTCGCTGGGCCACCACGGCTTCATGCTCATCGGCGGTTACGTCACGTCACTGCTCATCGTGCCAGCCGACGTGCGGGAACGCATCGCATCCCAAGCACGTTCAGACATGACGCCGTTTACCCTCAGCCTGTCCGTTGAAAACGCCTTCAATGCCGTAGGCCTCCAAGCGCTCACCACCCCCGAAACGCTTTGGGTTCGCTTCCTGGTGGCCTTGCTTGTCGGCGGTTTCGTGGCGATGATCTTCGGCCTCATTGTGGGCATCCCCAGCCTGCGGCTCAAAGGTGACTACCTCGCCATCGTCACGTTCGGGTTTGGTGAGATCATCCGCCTGTCGGCCTCCACCAGCCTCTTCAGCCCGTTCACCAACGGCGCACTAGGTTTTGCGGGCGTGCCCAACGACTTCGGCAAAAGCATTTGGTGGACGTTCGCCATCCTCGGCCTCACACTGTTCGTGATGACGAAAATCAAGTTCAGTTCGTTCGGGCGGGCCCTGCAAGGCATTCGTGAAGACGAAATCGCAGCCGAAGCCATGGGCGTCAACCTCGCCCGCAGCAAGGTGCTCGCCTTCGCCATCTCCGCGTTCTTTGCCGGCATTGCCGGTGGTCTGTGGGTGTCCTACCTATCCGCTGCCCGGCTCGACTTCTTCTTGTTCTTCTTGACCTTCTTCTTCCTTGTGGCCATCAGTGTCGGCGGGACGGGATCTTATACGGGCGTCCTCATGGGCGTGGCGGTGGTGGTCTTCGTCCAACAGTACGGCGACCCGCTTGAGAAGACCTACGGCCTGCCGGTCTGGTTCGGCGTGATCGGTTCGCTAATCTTGATCGCAGCGGCGGGCGGCTGGCTGTACCGAAAAACCCGTCGTATGAGGCCCGTGCTCCACCCGCTGGTGGTCGTCTTAGGCCTGATCGGGCTCGGGACACTCCTGTTCGCGATCTTTGGCCAGAACAGCCCAGCGCTTGATGGGACCTTCCAAGCGTTCGGGATGCGGCGGATTCTTCTCGCGGTCCTGCTGATCGTGATCATGGCGTTCCGTCCAGAAGGCATCATGAGTCGGGCGGAGTTCAGCTGGGCTTGGGCGTTACGTGAACGCAAAGATCAACCCAGCGATGAGGAGCGCGCCCAGGATGCGTGGTTATCGAACCCCGACCTCAACCGTGGTTCTGCCACCTCCAGTGAAGACCCGCTCCCAGCAAGCTTGACGGCTGAGGACGCGCCGAATGCGGTGCCGTTCCTTGAGCGGGGTACCAAGCCCGATCCGGACGAACCCCGCTACGGCGAGGGGCGCGACTGGCAGCCCGAACAAGACGACGAAGAGGAGGGCCGCTAACGATGTCGATGCTCAGCGTTCGTAACCTCAACAAGAGTTTCGGTGGCTTGCAAGCCACCACCAACCTAAGCTTCGACGTCGAGCCCGGCGAAATTGTGTCGGTGATCGGCCCAAACGGCGCAGGGAAGACCACCCTGTTCAACCTGATCACAGGCGTGTACACCCCAGACAGCGGCAGCATTGAACTGGAAGGCCGTTCACTGGTGGGCATGCGTCCAAACCAAGTGGTGGACGCGGGTATTGCACGAACATTTCAAAACCTGCGCCTCTTCACCAATCTCTCTGTGCTCGATAACGTCCTCATCCCGCAGCACCACCAACTGAAAGTCCCGTGGTGGCAAGCGGTCTTGCGTACCCCTAGCTACCGCAAGGCAGAAGCGCACATGCACGACGTGGCCATGGAGAAGCTGGCCTTTTTCGGTCCACGCCTCATGAGCTTCCGGTTGCATCAACCGGTGTACGTGCTCAGTTACGCCAACCGTCGGCGCACGGAAATGGCTCGGGCAATGGCGACGGGTGCAAAAATGCTGCTGCTGGATGAACCGAGCGCCGGGATGAACCCCAAAGAAACCGCTGAGATCACCCAAATCATCCGGCGCATGCGCGACGAAGGGGGCTACACCATCCTGCTCGTGGAGCACAAAATGAACCTGGTCGGGGAAATTAGCGACCGCGTGGTCGTGCTCGATTACGGCCAAAAGATTGCCGAAGGCAGCTACAAGGATGTCGTCAACGACGAGAAGGTCCTTGAGGCCTACCTGGGCAAGCGTGCGGACGACGATGCCAGCGAGGAGGTGGAACTGTGAGCGACCGCGAAACACTGCTCGATATGCGGCAGGTCACCACCCACTACGGGCCGATTCGTGTGCTCCACAACGTGGACATGCAGATCTACCCCGGCGAAATGGTGTGCCTCTTAGGCGGTAACGCCTCCGGTAAAAGCACAACCTTGAAGACCATCCTCGGCATTGTGCGCGTCAGCGAAGGAGAAATGTACTTTCGGGGCGAGCGGGCCGACACCCTCACCACTGCCGAACGTATTGAACGAGGCATGGCGGTTGTCCCTGAGAACCGCCGGATCTTTCCAAAGATGACGGTCCGCGAGAACCTAGAGATGGGCTCCTACCTGCGAAACGACCGTAAAGGCATTCGCGAAGATATGGATTACGTCATCTCGTTGTTCCCTCGTATCGGTGAACGCCTCAACCAGATGGGCGGCACCATGTCCGGCGGCGAACAGCAGATGCTGGCGATGGGGCGAGCCTTGATGAGTCGCCCGAAACTCATCTTGATGGATGAACCGTCGATGGGTCTGGCCCCGCTGTTCGTTGAAAAGATCTTCGAGATCATCAAAACCGTCAACGATGAAGGCATCAGCGTCTTTGTGGTCGAACAGAACGCGAATGTGGCGCTATCGGTTGCCGACCGCGGTTACGTGTTGCAGACGGGCGAAGTGGTCCTCTCGGGTCCAGCACAAGAGTTGTTGGCCAACGAAGACATGAAGAAGGCGTACCTTGGTGACGTGTAAGCGGCCCCTGGCCACCTGCATGTAGGAACGTGACGCACACATCACACGCCGCGGAATCCGCTTGAGATGAACGGGAAACCGCGGCGTGTTGACGTTGACGGCGCAGGTTGCCTAACCTGATGGTTCACGAGCCGGAGGTAGCAGGTCACGATGAGGCCACCCGATCCATACGTAAGGCTTGAAGGACAGTACGTCTCTTTGGAGCCGCTCGAGGTCACGCACCTTGAGCCGTTGCACGCCATCGTGGAAGCGAATCCCGAAGCCTTCATGCTGACGTACGTTCCGCGCTCGCCGTCGCCCCATGATCCGTACTTCGCGCAAGCGTTTGCGGACCGGGACGCGGGGACAGCGGTGCCGTTGGCCGTGAAACGCAAGTCCGACGGCCGTTTGATTGGCACCTCCCGTTTCAACCGGATTGTGGTGGCTGAGTCGCGGATGGAGCTTGGGTTTACCTGGCTTGACCCCAGCGAGCATGGCGGACCAGCCAACGTCGACGCCAAGTTCGTGATGTTTGCGTACGCCTTTGAAGCCTGTCAGACGGTTCGGTTGCAGGTTCAAGCTGACGCGCGTAATGTTCGCTCCCTTGCGGCCCTCGAGGCACTCGGGTTGACGCGCGAAGGAACGCTTCGCCGCTACGGCCGGGCGGCTGATGGCGGCCTTCGTGACTCCGTCGTGTTCTCCATGCTGGATGTTGAATGGCCAGCCGCGAAGGCGAAGTTGGCGGCCCGGTTGGCGGCCAAGATGCACGGCCGGTAGCCGCGCGCGATAGGCCGTGTCGATGCCAGGCAGGTTGAACCCAAGGAGAACGCCCGGCCGTCGCCGGGCGTTGGTGTGACGCGCCAGGTGGTTTCACCAACAACGAGAGGGTTGGACCGTAACCCTGCTGCATGACAGCAAACTCGCGTGCGCGTCAGCGTGGCGTCCAAGTCGACCCTGTTCAGCGGGTCTACGATCCGTGGAGGGACGGGATCGCGGACGGCCATGAGTTGTGGAACACGTCAAGTGTAGTCCTTGGCGTGATTCTTTGTCAACGAAACGTCATGCGCTTCACGATGCGTAAACCTGCGCCGCGGCCCTTAGTTCCTCCGCCACGCGTTCTTGAACCGCAACCGGCGCCAGTACCTTGATGCGCGAGCCCCACCCGAGAAGGAACGACAGCAACTCATGGATGTCACCGTCTTTGGTGGTGTGCGCATAAAGCCGAACCACCAGGCTGCCGTCGTCATGCCTGTCAAGGACCTCCATGCGACCGGTTTGGGAGTTCGGCTCGGTGAACCAGAAGGCCACCTCGGCTGACACAGCCACGTCCACCTCAATGGGTTCACCGATCACGATGCCCCACGCGCCCGACATGTGTTCAAGCGGGTCAAACGCCTCTGGGATGACGTAACGATCGGGAAGCAGGCGCACCTGCGTCATGCGGGCAAGCTTGTACACGCGGAGTTCAAGGGCGTGCGTCCGATCGTAAGCGATCACATACGGGTCTAAGTTCCTTGGGTTGAGTTCGTAAAACCACACCTCAAGGTTGAGTGTCCGCTCGGAACCGCTGCGTGCCCCGTGGTACGTGCAACGCAGCACGCGGCTTTGAAACCACGCCTGGGCGACGAGATCAAGCGTGCGGTCTTGGCTTTGCGTGGGCAGCGCCTCGGTCGCGCGCAGCAGCGTGCGGCGCGCCGGATCGGGAAGCTGTCCGGCGAGTTTTTCCATGGCCTGCCTGTAGTGCCGTTCGCCAATGCCGGTGTGCTGAAGCAGCCGCGCGGCGCTGTGGACGGCTAAGGCTTCCACATCGTTGAGGGCGCTGGGTTGGCTAGGAAGGCTGTACCGGTGATCGTGCTCTTCAACGGCAATGCCCATGTCACGAAGGTCCTGCAGGTCACGCTCGATGGTGCGCGCGGACACACCGAAGGCGGCAGCAAGCTCGCGGGTGCCGTACGGCCGCAACCCAAGCTTGCGTTCGATCTCTCTGAGGCGTTGCGCCTTGACGGTGTTCCTACTCATGGTGCCTCACGTTCTGCAATGTACCGCGCCGGTGCGGCAGGACTGCGGGCTGGTACGTCAGACACTTCATGCTAATTGGTCGTACGTCTTGAGGCTGCACTCGCAGCGGCTTCAGCCCACCCCCACGCATCATTGAGTAGGCCTGCATGGGCCAGTGCGGCTGGCAGGTGCACCGCAAACACCATGCCTTCCGGCACCGGTTCGCCCGGCACGTTCATGGCGGGAACATCGCTGGACGGCGTCCAGTTGCCAAACCGGACAGGTGAAACCCCTTCCCCTTGAAGCCGTAGCAGGGTTCCAGTGGTGGCCGGCTGCACGGTGCGCGGCCACGCCAGAATCCGTAGCATCGGGCCGTACGTGGGGGAGTGATCCGCCCAAGCAAGCTCGACGCGGGCGATATCGGGTTCGCCTGTTGGGGCGATCAATGTGACCCCTGTGGCCGTCCGGCGCGTGTGCTTCTTCCAGCCACGATTGAGCAGCTCGCGCAGGTGGTCGTCCTGCTGCTTGCCGGAGAACCACGGCCCAAGTTTCGAGGTGCCCGTCAGCGTGACGTGCGACCAGAACAGCATGCCCGTCACGGCCGCCGAGTGCTTGGCGTTTTCGGCTTCAGCGTCGGGCCAGCCACCCAGCTGCACGTCAGGGTCTGTACAAAGCAAGCCTGCCGATTGGGCGGCACGCCGTGCTTCGCGCACCCGGACGGCAAGCATTTTGACCAGGGTGGCAACCTGGAGAAGGCGGCCCTCGTGCGCCCAGCCACCCGTCATGGGGTTGAGGGCCAATACGGCGTGCACGACACCGTTCTCTGGATTGACTTGGAGGGTGGCGGTCGCGTCGGTCCCAGCGCCCCATAAACGAAACATGCGGTCGACGCTGTCGATCTCGTGAAGGCGTCCGACGCGGGTACGCACCACAAGCCGGAACGACTGGTGGTGGGGTACCGCTTGAATCTGCACGGTGGGTGGTCCAGCATCCCAGATGAGCGTGTCGTCTTCCGGTTCGGCCCGTCTCGCCTTGGGTAGGTGGTGCTGCAGACGCCAAAGCAGCACGCTTGCGGTTTTTGGGTCCGGTGGCTTGGCGGGTGCGTCCTGGCTGAGCAGTTCGTAAGGGTTCATGCCGCCAACCTAAACAGCGCACGCGACAACTAGCGTCGCCATTGTCGGGTGCGGTGCAAGACCACCTCCGGTAGCCTAAGGCGTGGAACTCCTGCAGCTCTTGTGGTCGTTCGCCAAAGTAGGCCTCTTCGGCTTCGGCGGAGGCCCCTCCATGATCCCCCTCATCCAAGAAGAGGTCGTCGAGCTTCGCGGCTGGCTCACCCAAGACGAATTCCTCGACGCCTTCGCATTCGGCAACACCCTGCCAGGACCCATTGCCACCAAAATGGCTGCCTACGTCGGCTACAAAACCGCCGGAGGCCTCGGGGCCGCTGCCGGACTGATCGGCATCGCTCTGCCAACCGCCCTCATGATGATCGGCCTTCTCGCCATCTACCTCCGCTTCCGGCACGTCCCCCAAGTGGAAGGCTTCCTGCGCGGCGTCCGACCTGTCGTCGTCGCCCTCCTGCTGGTCGTCGCCTTCCAGTTCGCCCCCCGCGCCCTGGGCAACCCTGCCGCGTTCACCCAAACCTGGCCGCTCTGGTTACTCGCCACAGCCGCCCTCGTGCTTGCCCTGCAATGGAACGTCCACCCCGCCCTCCTCATCGTGGCTGGCGGCGTCCTCGGCATCCTCTTCCTCAGCTGAAAGGGACCATGAACCTCTCACCGCAACCCACGTACCCAAGCCGGCGCTCCCCTGTTCTCGCCGATGACGCCGTCGCCACCAGCCACCCGCTGGCCACCCAAGCCGGCCTAAACGCCCTCAGGCAGGGCGGCAACGCCATCGACGCCGCCTTGGCGGCGGCCATCACCCTCACGGTGGTGGAGCCCACCGGCAACGGCCTAGGGTCGGACGCCTTCGCCCTCGTCTGGGATGACGGCCGACTTCACGGCCTGAACGCCTCAGGTCGCGCGCCAGCCGCATGGACCCCAGAACGCTTTTCCGGCCGGCAGGCCATGCCAACGCATGGGTGGGACAGCGTCACCGTTCCCGGCGCCGTGTCGGCTTGGGTCGCTCTCTCAGAACGGTTTGGAAGACTCCCCTTCGACCGGCTGTTTGACGACGCCATCCGTGCTGCCCGCAACGGGTTTGGCGTTACCCCATTCGTCGCTGAGGTCTGGAAACATTCTGTGCCAACCCTGCGCGAACAACCAGGCTTTGGTGAAGCGTTCATGCCCAGCGGCCGCGCCCCCCAGGCGGGAGAGCGCTTTCGCTCAGAAGCACAAGCCCAGACGCTCGAAGCGATCGCTGCCACCCGCGGCGAGGCGTTCTACCGCGGGACACTCGCTGAGGCGATGGTTGACCACGCCCAGCAGCACGGCGGCGCCCTCGCCTTAAGCGACCTCGAACAGCACACCGCCGATTGGGTTGAGCCCCTGCAGCAAAGCTTTGGCGCGTACGCCCTACACGAAATCCCGCCGAGCGGGCAAGGCATCGTGGCCCTGCAAGCGCTCGGCATTCTGGAGCGTTTGGATGTGGGACGCCACCCGGTGGATTCGGTCGCATCGTGGCACCTGCAGATTGAGGCGATCAAACTGGCGTTTGCGGACGCAAGCCAGCATGTGGGTGACGTGCGAAGCATGCCGCTTGACCCACGCGAACTGCTCGACCCGGCGTACCTAGACCGCCGTGCCGCCCTCGTGCAGCCAGACCGAGCGCTTGAGGCCACCTGGGGCACGCCACGCGACACCGGCACGGTCTACTTGACTGCGGCGGATCGGGATGGGCGCATGGTGTCGTTCATCCAATCGAACTACATGGGCTTCGGTTCCGGGGTGGTGGTGCCGGGCACCGGCATCAGCCTGCAAAACCGTGGCGCGGGATTCACGCTTGAGCCGGGCCACCCGAACCAGGTCGGTCCAGGCAAGCGGCCGTTTCATACGATCATTCCGGCCTTCTTGACGCAAGACGGAAGGCCGCGCATGAGCTTTGGGGTGATGGGCGGCCCCATGCAACCCCAAGGCCACCTGCAGATGGTCGTCCGCACAGCCCTCCACGGACAAGACCCCCAAACGGCGGCCGATGCGCCACGCTGGCGGTTCATGCAAGGCATGCGGGTGGCGCTTGAACCCCAGGTGCCAGACGACCTTGCGTCCGGCCTGGCCGCCTTGGGTCATGACGTGCAGCGGCAGGAAGCCAGCCCGGATGCCGCGTTCGCGTTCGGGGGTGCGCAGCTCATCTGGAGGCGCGACGATGGGGGTTACGTCGCGGGTTCAGACCCCCGCAAGGACGGCCACGCCGGCGGGCTGTAGCACGCGCAAGGAATGCGTGATGGGGCTTAGGGCGCCTTAACCGGGGGCGTTTCAGCACCCGGGGGTATGCTTATGCATGCCTTACACTGCAGATTCTCAACGTTACGACCAAATGACCTACCTTCGCAGCGGCCGCAGCGGCCTGCACCTGCCGGCGGTGTCGCTCGGTTTATGGCAACGCTTCGGTGAGGACGTGACGTACGAAAGCATCCGCGCACGCGTGCTTCGCGCGTTCGATTTGGGCGTCACCCATTTTGACCTTGCCAACAATTACGGCCCGCGTCCTGGGGCGGCTGAAATCAACTTCGGTCGCGTGATGCGCGAGGATCTTGCGCCTTACCGCGATGAGATTGTGATCAGCACCAAAGCGGGCTACCGCATGTGGGACGGCCCCTACGGTGAGTGGGGTTCACGCAAGTCGATGCTGGCCAGCCTCGACCAAAGCCTGTCGCGCATGGGCCTCGATTACGTCGATATCTTCTATCACCACCGCGCCGATCCCAACACGCCCCTTGAGGAGTCCATGTCCGCCCTTTCAGACGCCGTACGTTGGGGCAAGGCGATGTACGTCGGTGTGTCCAGTTACTCCGCTAAGCGCACCCGTGAGGCAGCGTCGATTCTTGAGGAGCAGGGCACCAAACTGCTGATCCACCAACCGTCCTACTCAATGCTGAACCGCTGGATTGAAACCGACCTGCTTGACGCGCTTGAGGATGTGGGCGCGGGCGCGATTGTGTTCTCGCCGCTCGCGCAAGGTCTGCTGACCGACCGTTACTTAGATGGCATCCCTGCAGACTCCCGTGCGGCTGATGAGCAGGGGTCGTTCCACCGCGAGTTCTTGCGCGAAGAGGTCCTAGAAAAGGTCCGTTCGCTACGTACGATCGCCCAAGATCGCGGACAGAGCCTCGCGCAAATGGCGCTCTCTTGGTGCCTTCGCGACGATCGCGTGACGAGCGTCCTGATTGGCGCGAGCAGCGTGAAGCAGCTTGAGGAGAACGTCGCCGCTACCGAGAAGCTTGGTTTCTCCGAGGATGAGTTGACGTCGATCGACCGGTACGCCACCGAGAGTGGCCTGAACCTCTGGAAGCCGTCCAGCGACGTCGAGTGAGCCAGGCTGGGCCGGTCGGGCGTTACGTCCGCGAGCACTTTAAGCACTTCAACGCCGCCGCCCTGGTCGACGCGGCCGACGCGTGGCGTGCGCACGTTCACGCAGGCGGACGGATGATGGTGACGCTGGCAGGCGCCATGAGCACCGCGAGGCTAGGCCGTTCGCTTGCACCGCTGATCCGTGAAGGTTGGGTGCACGCCATCAGTACGACAGGCGCGAACCTTGAAGAGGACCTGTTTCAGCTGCTTGCCGGCCCGGCCTACGAACGCCTGCCGCACTACCGTGACCTAACAAAAGCGGACGAAGCGGCTTTGCTGGCGCGCGGGATGAATCGCGTGACGGATACCGCCATCCCTGAAGAGGAGGCCTTGCGTCCACTGGAGCAACGGCTGCTTGCCGCCTGGCAAGCACTCGAGGCCGCCGGTGAACGCCGCTTTCCTCACGAGGTGCTGTACGACCTGATTCGTTCAGGCGTCCTGGATGGCGAATACCAACGCGACCCGGAAGAATCGTGGCTTGTGGCGGCGGCTGCGGCCGACCTGCCGGTCGTCACGCCTGGCTGGGAGGATTCCACCACCGGCAACATGTACGCCGCTGCGTTCCTGCGCGGTGACCTCAAGAACACCGGCACCATTAAGGGTGGCATTGAGGCCATGGTGGACCTCGCTGGTTGGTACACGCAGACCAGTAGGGAGGCGCCGGTCGGGATGTTTCAGATCGGGGGCGGCATCGCGGGTGACTTTCCGATTTGTGTGGTGCCGATGCTCAACCAGGACGTTGGGCGTGACGTGCCAACCTGGTCGTACTTCGCGCAAATCAGCGACTCGACCACCAGTTACGGCTCATACTCGGGGGCAGTACCGAACGAAAAGATCACCTGGGGCAAGTTGACGCCTGAGGCCCCATCGTTTGTCATCGAGTCCGACGCCACCATCGTCGCACCCCTCGTGTTCGCCCTTGTGCGGGGCGTGTAGTCAGGACGCAGACAGTATCGGCCTGCCCGTCAATCCATAAAAAGTTGGGGCCTCAACCTAAGTTGAGGCCCCAACGCGTGTGACGAGTGCAGCTTCGTTTAGAAGCGGTCCCCCATCGATTTTTCGGTCACGGAGACGTTTTGGGCTTGCGGGCCTTTTTGGCCCTCGCCAACGTCAAACTCGACCTTGTCGCCTTCATCGAGGGTTTTGTACCCATCGCCTTGAATGGCGCTGAAGTGGACGAACAGGTCTTTACTGCCGTCCTCGGGCTGGATGAAACCGTAGCCCTTCTCGTTGCTGAACCACTTAACGGTACCACTTGCCATGATCGTTCCTAACGGGCCCAACTCAATGGGCACTTACAGAGAATCACGAGCGCGAAGCCCGCGGTTACGAAAAAGGCTGTGCTTTCCCGGAACGTCCGCACCATACGCTGTACGCCGAAAGAATGCAAGCCCAGGCACGATTTAGAGAGTCGTCCGTTGACCTTCACGCAACCTTCACGATTCTGGGCGTACGTTAGCGCCACGGTCGAAAAAGCGACCGAGAGAGGAATCAATGATGAAAACAGTCAAGGTTGTTCTACTTACCCTTTTGGTGGTGCTCGTTGCCGGTAAGACGTTCGTCTTCGCGCAGATGGGCCCGAACGGTATGGACGATTCCCACGGGATGCACGAGCGCGGCACAGGCGGTTTTATTGGACGTTACATGGATCAGAACGTCACCGACGTTGTCGCAAGCGAACTGGGTTTGACCCCCATGCTGCTTCAGGATGCGCTTCGTACAGGCGCGTCGCTTGAAGAATTGACGCTCGAGGCCGGCTTGACCGTCGATGATGTTGTGACGGCTCTGGTCAGCGAGCGCCAAGCGGCGGTGGATGCGGCGGTTGCCAATGGCGCCCTCAGCGAAGAGCGTGCGGTCACCATGATGGGGACGTACGAAGCTCGGACGCGAGCCGCGTTCACGGGCGACTCGGTCATGCTGCCTTGGATGCAAGCCGGCCGGGTTGACCACGACCGGCCGGGTTACGACGATGATCGTTATGACGACGATCGGTATGACAATGATCGGTACGACGACGACCGTGACGACAACGATTGGGATGACGACTAACGTCCACTGACGACCACGTGCCGTCATGAGATCCGGTTGCGGGTTCCGCCCAGACACTGGGCGGAACCCGAATTGGCACACAAGGTTAGGTTATTTGCGATGAGTGGTGCGCGAATTCTGGTGGTTGAAGATGAGACGGCGATCGCTGATGTCGTTGATGCCTACTTACGGCAAGCCGGCTATCGGGTCGAGCGCGCCGCGAACGGGCGGGACGCCCTGCAAATGTGGCGCACGTTCGACCCTGACCTGATTGTGCTTGACCTCATGATCCCAGGACCCAATGGCATCGAGGTTGCCAAAACCGTGCGGGCTGAAAGCGACGTCGCCATCGCCATGCTCACGGCCAGGGCCGATGAGACCGATCGTCTCGAGGGTTTGGGTGTTGGGGCGGACGATTACATCACCAAACCGTTCAGCCCACGCGAGCTTGTCCTGCGCGTCGACGCGATCTTGCGCCGCGCCCAAGGCGGTCTTCGTGCCCCACGCTCACTTGAGGTGGGTGGCATTGCGATCGACGAGAACGGTCACACCGTCACGTGCCGCGGCAACGATGTTCACCTCACACCCAACCAATTTGCCCTCCTGCGCCGCCTCGTCGCCGATGCAGGCACGGCGGTTCACCGCGAAGCGCTCATGGTTCTTGTGCACCTGGATTCGCTCGACCCCCGCACGGTCGATGTGCACGTCAGCCAAATCAGGCGCAAGCTTGGCCCCTGCGGCAACGCCATTGAAACCGTCCGCGGCATCGGCTACCGGGTGCGGACCACACCGTGAGCCTCAGGACCCGCATTCTGCTGGCGGTGGTGCTTGTGACCATCCTGTCGCTTGGGTTGTCAGGCTTGCTTGCGACGCGCGTCGCGCTTCAGCGTCTACCCGACGCCATTCGTGCCCCCGGCGTGATCGAGTCAAACGTGCCCGGCCGAGAGCCCGGCCGCGTCCTGCCGGACGGCCGCACGCAAGACGAGGCGTTCGTTCCCCCAAGACGTCAATTTGACGACGATGACGACGACCATGACGACGATGACAATGACCACGACGATGACGACCGGTTTGACGATCTTTGGGACGACGACGATGGACCGTTCCGCTTCGGGGAGCGGTTTAATCCCGTCGTCGCGACCGAGATCCGGGAGGCGCAAGCATGGGCTGCCGGCCTGGCGCTGCTGATCGCACTGGTGGTGGGTACGGTCCTCGCGGTCGGGATTGCGAGGCCGATCGACCGCCTTGCGGACGTCACCCGACGTTTCGGGCGGGGTGAGCGGTCGCTGCGCGCCGAACCGGGAGGCCCCATTGAGGTCGCCCAGTTAGCCCGAACGTTCAATGACACCGCCGATGCGTTGGAAGAAGAGCGGCGCAGGCGCGACCGCTTGACCAGCGACGTGGCGCACGAACTCAGAACCCCACTGGCGGTGCTCAAGGCTGAACTTGAAGCGATTCAAGACGGCGTCTACACCGCCGATCAGGAACGCACCGAGGGTCTGCTCATGCGGGTCAACATGTTGACGCGCCTGGTCGATGACCTTCGCGCCTTGAGCCGTGCTGAGGAAGGGGCTCTGGGTCTCGAAAAGGAACCCATTGACTTACACGAGCAGGCGGCACGGATTGTGGGTGCATTCAGCCCTCGCCGGTCGGAGGTGACCCTGACCCTCGAAGGGGAGAAGGCCGACGCGCTTGCCGATCCGGTCCGGTTCACGCAAATGCTTGAGAACCTCATCTCAAACGCGCTACGTCACGCGTCCACCACCGTCCGTGTGACCGTGTCCAATCAGGCGGGAGGTCCCACCGTGTGGGTGGACGACGATGGGCCGGGCGTCCCAGAGCACGAACGCGAGCGGGTATTCGAGCGGCTGTACCGGCTCGATGAAGCCCGCCAGCGTGACGCCGGCGGCTCAGGACTCGGGCTGGCGCTCACCCGCGCGCTCGCCCGCGCGCACGGCGGTGAGGCACGCGCTTTGGCGTCACCGCTTGGGGGTGCACGCGTCGAGCTTCGGCTGCCTGGTGTGGGCGGTGACGGCCGCACCGACACAGGTGTAAACGGCGACTAAATTGAAGGTCTGCGCTGCGGCCTCCAAGCCGCAGCCCGATGGAAGGAGTCATCATGGCCCTCATTCGCCGCACCGGCCGCCGCCCCAGCCCACGCGAAGCCCTTGACCTCACCCCAGGCTTCCGCCAGATGATGAGCGAGTTCGACCCCTGGTTTGAACGCGCCACCCAAAACCTCTGGCCAAGCGACGTGACCGCCTTCAGCTGGTCGAACGGCTACCCAGCCGACCTGTTCGAGACCGATAACGATGTGGTGATGGAAATGGCGGTCCCGGGCATGGACGTGTCCGACATCAACGTCCATATCGAAGGCCGTCAACTCACCATCGAAGGCAGCCTGCCTGAGGTCAGCGATGGCGAAAAGCAGCGTTACTGGCTTCAGTCCATTCCGCGCGGTGAGTTCCGCCGGACCGTCACCCTGCCGAGCAATGTGGATGTTGAATCGGTCCATGCGCACGTGAAGGACGGCATGCTGACGCTGCGCCTTCCCAAGACCCCGGAATCGCGCTCACGAAAGATCGATATTAAGGTCGACTGAACGCCACCCGCCACGAAAGGTTCGCGCCGCCTCCGCCCTAGCCGAGGCGGCGTACGCTTAGGGGATGAGCACCGAAACAAACGAACCAGCGGTGGTGGGCATGGACGGCTGCAAAGCCGGCTGGGTGGCGGTCCGCCACGACGCAAACTCGGGCCTCACCGCCGCGGTGTTCGCCACCCTGCAAGACCTACAAGGCACCTGGCCAGACGCCGCCTTATGGGCGGTCGATATGCCCGTAGGCCTGCCCGAACGTGACGTGCGCCGCTGCGATACGGCCGCCCGGCGCTTGCTTGGCGCGCCGCGCGCTTCAAGTGTGTTCTCAGCACCGGTCCGCGCCAGTCTGGCTGCCACCACCTACGGTGAGGCAGCCGCCCTTCACCGCCGCGCCTCAGGGCGCGGTTTGACCCTGCAAGCGTTCCACCTATTCCCCAAAATTCGTGAGGTGGACGCCTGGCTCGACCAAACCGGCCGCCCGCCTTTGTACGAGGTTCACCCCGAAGTATCGTTTGCGGCCTGGTCAGGAGCGCCCATCCGGCAAGGCAAACGCACCGCTGACGGACGGGCTGTACGGCGGGCGCTCATCGGGCGGGCGCACGGGCCTGACCTTGAAGCGCTTGAGGCGGCCTGCGGGCGGGGTTGCGCCCGCGATGACCTGTACGATGCCGTGGCGGCCGTGTGGACCGCCCGGCGGATCGCCGCCGGTGAGCACGTCAGTGTCGCGCCGGCCGAGGTCGATCAAGCCGGACGAAGGATGGAGATCGTCTATTGAGCCCCGCATCTGGACGCAGTCCTGCGGCTTTGCGCCGCGCCGTCAAACGTCACGTTTGGCCCCAACGCTTTACCTTCCGCGCCACCTGCGCCCTCGGGCTTGAAGGCTTCGCCCAAGCCGAGCTTGAGGCGCTACCGGGCGTTGTCATGCAGCAGGTCGGCAGCGGCCGACTCACCTTCGAGGCACCGTTCGCGCGGGTGTTCGACATCCTCGCTGGGCGGGTGCGCACCATCGACCGGTTGCGTTTGCGTCTCGTGCGCTTCCCGCTGATCGACCATGCGACCGTCACCGCCCGGCTGGCTAGGGTGCCTTGGTCTTGGTGGCTTCCACCGGCGGTGGAGATACAAGTGGACGTCCGTGAAGGCGCCAGCGCCTACAGCGCCAAGGACGACTGGTTGCGTGCGCTCGATGGTGCTCTGGTGCAGCACGGTTGCCTGCCGACGCCAGGTGCGGATTCGGTCCGTATCGAGCTTGATGTCCATCACGACCACATGACCGTGTGGCTTGACGTGGCCGGCCTGCCGTTGCGCCGCCGCGGGATTGTGGCAGGTGACGCCTGGTGGGTCACCGAAGGCAGCCTGCAAGAAACCACCGCCGCTGCGCTCGTGCAGACCGCGACCGAAACGTTTGGGACGCCTGAGGGCGCGTTATGGATCGATCCGTTTGCAGGATCGGGCACGGTCATCCGCGAGGCGGAACGGCGAGTTGCTGGGCAGCCGCACGATGCGGACGCCCCTTGGTCGCTGCGGGCCGGTCCGGCTTGGCGTGAAGGCGCTTGGCGGCAGGCCCGGCGTGACGTGGAGGCGGCCGCGTGGGCGCAACCACCCGCGCTCATGGCGAGCGACGTGGCCCCAGAGGTGGTGGTGGTCGCCGAACACAACTTGGCACAGGGTTTGGAGGCGGGACGCATTCGGCTGGACACGGGCGACGCGCGGACGTGCTTAAGCCGTGCGGTTGAGGGTCATGCCGGTCCGGTGGTGATCGTGACCAACCCGCCGTACGGCGACCGCGCGCAAGCTCAAGATGCCGAGAGCGCCGACACGCTGATCGCCGAAACGCTTCGTGCGGGCGCCGGTGCGGCGTTTGTGCTGCTCTACCCGCGGCCGGAGGTCGTGTACGGCGTGCCTGGCGTTTCAGTCGAACGCCACGAAGCCGTTGAGGTGCGCGGCCGGCCGCTGGCGGTGCTGGCTGGGCGCGTGGCGCCTTGACGCTGTCTCGGTTACGCTCGGCTGTGTCATGGACCTAACCGACCTTCCCAATCGCGTGCGGGCATTGCTGGAACCGAACGACCCGTGGATCTCGAATGCATCGAATTTTGTGGCGTTGGTGCACGACGCCTTGCCGCAAGCCAGTTGGACGGGTGTGTACCTCACGTGGGATGACGCGCTGACGCTGGGGCCGTTTCAGGGCCCGACGGCGTGCGTGCGTATTGCCTACGACCGCGGCGTGTGCGGCGCGGCCTTCAGTCGCGGCGAGACGCTGGTCGTGCCGGACGTGCACGCGTTCCCGGGTCATATCGCCTGCGACCCGACGTCGCAATCGGAGGTGGTCGTGCCGCTGCAGGCCGCGGACGGCCGCACGGTCGGCGTGCTGGATGTGGACTCGCGGTCACCCGCGGCGTTCAGTGACGCCGAGGCGGAACTGCTGGCAGCGGCCGCTCGGGCGGCAGCGGAACGTTTCGACTGGGGCGACCGCAGCTGGCGCTAAGCGCCGGTCGTGTGCTTACCAACCTTCGGTGCCAGGTCCGCCCTTAAACGGGCCGACCACGTCTGGTGTCACCCACGAGCCGTAAAAGTCCCCACCGACGGGGGTCACCACGTCATCGCCGAACACGATCCGGTCCACGCGGCTTGGGTACACCGTCGGCCAGCCAGCGATCGCTTCAAAGCCGGGGGTTGGGTTCGGGTACCACCACACCGCATGCTCGGCACGCTGACCGCCGGCGACGAGGTGCGCATACGCCGCAGCGCCTTTGAATTCACAAAACGTCGTCCGGCCGCTTTCGGTGAGGCTGCCGTCTATGAAACTGCCGGGCGGGAGGTACACCGTGGGGGCGTGGGAGGTCTCAAGCACGCGGATGGCTTCGCTGGCTTGGGCCACCACCTGCCCTGCGAAGGTCACCGTGACGGTCTTGCGGACGTGGTCGAGGCGGGGTGGTCTGGGGTAATCCCAGACGGATTCTTGTCCGGGCGCGGGCTTGATCGGCTGTGGTCTGGGCATGCGTTCAAGTGTACGTGGGCACAGGCCGCGTTGGGTGGCTCGTCGGCACACCCAGTGGGGTAACTTTTGTACGAATGTGGAATTATCCACGTTGGACGTCTAGGCACCAGATGTAGTATCTTTACCGAACGCACCTACCATAGGTGGGTCATTAAAACCTAACGAAGTGCGTCACACACGCACCAAGAGGCCGACCCAAACGCCGCGCGGGCGCAAGCCCCGCCAGCCCCGCCACTCCCGGAACGCCCCCCGTTCCGCCGCCCGCCGCCCCCGGGCAGACCCAGGAAGAAGCAGGTAGCCAATGGACACACGCCAGACGCCCGACATGAGCATCCCCAGCTTCGGCACCGTCACCAGCGAAGCCGCCAAGCGCGAACCGTTCTCGTGGCTTAACGACGACAGCCGCAACTTCCTCGAACAGGGCTACCTGCTCCCAGGCACCACGCCCGAGGGCCGCATTCGCGATATCGCCGAACGCGCCGAAAGCCTGCTGCCCGGCATGACCGGCTACGCCGACAAGTTCTACGACTACATGAGCCGCGGCTGGTACTCCCTGGCGAGCCCCATCTGGGCGAACTTCGGGCTGGCGCGCGGCCTGCCGATCTCCTGCTTCGGTTCGTACGTGGCCGACAGCATGAGCGGCATCCTCAACACCGCAGCCGAGGTCGGCACGATGAGCAAGTACGGCGGGGGCACCAGCGCGTACTTCGGCGATGTCCGTCCCCGCGGGGCACCCATTCGGGATAACGGCCAAAGCGAAGGCGCCGTCAACTTCATGCGCCTCTTCGACACCCTCATCGACGTCACCAAACAAGGCGCCACCCGCCGCGGCTCGTTTGCCGCCTACCTGCCCATCGAGCATCCCGACGTCAAAGAGTTCCTTGAGATCCGCACCGAAGGCAACCCGATCCAAAACCTGTTCTTCGCCGTGACGGTCAGCGACGCCTGGCTCGAATCGATGAAAGCCGGCGACGCCGACAAGCGCGCCCTGTGGGCCCGCGTGCTGCAAGCCCGCACCGAAACCGGTCTGCCGTACATCATGTACGAAGACAACGCCAACCGCGGCGCGCCCGAGGTCTACAAACAACGCGGCATGAAGATCCGCAGCAGCAACCTCTGCAGCGAAATCATGCTCCCCGTCGATGAAGACGAATCGTTCGTCTGCGACCTCTCCAGCCTCAACCTCGTCCACTACGAAGAGTGGAAGAACACTGACGCGGTCGAAGTCCTCACCTACTTCCTCGACGCGGTCATGACCGAGTTCATCGAAAGCAGCGCCGCCATCCCGCACCTGCACCGCTCGCGCCGCTTCGCCAAGCGCCACCGCGCGCTCGGCATCGGCGTCCTCGGTTGGCACACCTACCTGCAAGACCAAGGCATGCCGTTCGGCAGCCTGATGGCGTCCATGAAGAACCGCGAAATCTTCAAAACCATCAAAGAACACGCCTACGCGGCATCTGAAAAACTCGCCGACCGTTACGGCGAACCCGAAGTGATGGAAGGCTTTGGCCGCCGCAACAGCACCTTGATGGCGGTCGCGCCGACCACCTCCAGCAGCTTCATCCTCGGCCAAGTCAGCCCGTCGATCGAACCGCTCCGCAGCAACTACTACGTCCGCGATCTGGCCAAGTCGGTCACCAGCTTCCGCAACCCTGCCCTCAAGCGCCTGCTGGCCAGCAAAGACGCCGACACGAACGACACGTGGCGCAGCATCCTCGAGAACGACGGCAGCGTGCAGCACCTCGGCGTCCTCTCCAGCGAAGAAAAAGAGGTCTTCAAGACCTTCAACGAGGTCAGCCAACTGGACGTCGTGGTCCAGGCCGGACAGCGCCAAGAGTTCATCGACCAAGCCCAGTCACTCAACCTGATCATCCACCCCGACACGCCCGCCGCCGACCTCAACATGCTCCACATGGAAGCGTGGGAGCGGGGCGTCAAAACCTTGTACTACCAGCGCAGCATGAACGCCGCGCAGGAATTCAGCCGTGACCTCCTGACGTGCACGGCCTGTGAGGGATAACCATGAGCAACCGCGATCTCCTTCAAAAACGCGTCAACATGCGCCCGGTCGAGTACCCCGAGTTCACGCCCTTTAAAGACGCCATTCGGCACGCCTACTGGGTGCATACCGAGTTCAACCTGAGCGACGACATTCACGACTTCCACGCCCGCGTGAGCGAAGCGGAACGCAGCGCCATCACCCGCACCATGCTGGCCATCGCGCAAGTGGAAGTGTCCGTCAAAAGCTTCTGGGGCGACCTCATGAAACGCTTCCCTAAGCCCGAGATTGGCGCGGTGGGCTACACCTTCGCTGAATCCGAAGTGCGGCACCAGGACGCCTACGCGCACCTGCTGCACGTCCTCGGCCTCAACAGCGAGTTTGAGAAGGTCCAAAGCATCCCCGCCCTCAAAGGCCGTGTCGAGGTGCTCAACCGCGCGATCGAGAACGCCAATGTCCACAGCATGGAGGACGAAGGCCGCGAGTTTGCGACCACCCTGCTGCTGTTCAGCGCCTTCACCGAACACGTCAGCCTGTTCAGTCAGTTCCTGATCATGAAGTCGTTCCAACGCAGCAAAGGCCTCTTTAAAGGCGTGGCCAACATCGTGGACGCCACCAGCATGGAAGAACAAATCCACGGCCTGTTCGGCTACGAACTGATCAACATCCTGAAGCAAGAACGCCCGCACTGGTTCGACGATGCCTTCGACGCCAACATTCGCGAGGTCATCCGCGCCGGCTACGAAGCCGAAAAGGAGATCCTCGACTGGATCTTCGAAGAAGGCGAGCTCGACTTCCTGCCCAAAGCCACCGTCGAAGCGTTCCTGCAGCACCGCTTCAACAACTCGCTCACGTCGGTCGGCATGGAGCCGGAGTTCACGGTCAACGAAGCCTTGGTGGATGACACCCTCTGGTTCGAAGAGGAAATCCTCGCGGCGAAGCACGTCGACTTCTTCCACAAGCGCCCGACGACGTACGCCAAAAAGAGCAAGAGCATCAGCGCCGACGACCTGTTCGCCGCCTGAAGCCGCGCACACCACGCAAAACGACGGCGGGCCTTCGGGCCCGCCTTTTTTATGGCGGTCAGATGCTGGGGGTACACTCAGCCATGGACCGAACCATGCACGTCACACGAACCGAATGGGGTCACGACCCCCGCGGCCTGATGGTTGAACGCATCGACGTTCGCGACGACAGCGGGGCAGGCTTCGCGGTCTCCACACTTGGCGCGACACTGCTCGGGGTGTGGACCCCAGACCGCCACGGCCAGGTGGACTCGATCCTGCTCGGGTACGACGACCTGCAAGCTTACGTAAGCGACCGGTCGTACCTCGGTTGCGTGGTGGGACGCTGCGCCAACCGCATCGCTGGCAGTGCGTTTGAACTGGACGGCGTGCGTTACGAACTGCCCGCCAACGAAGGCCGTCATCACCTGCACGGCGGGCCCGAAGGGTTCCACAAGAAGGTGTGGGCCGCAGAAGTGCGTGAGCATGACGGTGCTGTGAGCGTTCACATGACGACCGTCAGCCCAGACGGTGACGGCGGCTACCCCGGCAACCTCACCGCCAGCGCCACCGTCACCTGGACGGCGGCAGGGGAACTCGACCTTCACTACGAAGCCACCACCGACCAGCCCACCCTCTGCAACCTCACCCACCACGGCTACTGGAACCTTGCCGGTGACGGCCGCCGCAATCTGGACACCCAACGCGTGCAAGTCCACGCCGACACCTACATGCCCATCGACGTAGAGCGCATCCCACGCGGTCAAGCCGAACCGGTGGCCGGCACGCCGTTTGACCTGCGCGAACCCACGCCCGTCGGCAGCGTCCTGCGCGACCCCCACCCAGAAATCCGTGCCGAACGCGGCCTCGACCACGACTTCGTGGTGTCAGGGCACGTCCGCAGCGAGGTGCAACCGATCCTCACCCTGACCGATGACCAGTCCGGCAGACGCCTCGAGCTGGCCTCCACCGAGCCCGGCCTGCAACTCTTCGGCGGTCAATCGTTCGACGGCACGCTGCAGCGCGCCGGCGGTCACGCCCTCATGCAAGGCGACGGTCTGGCCATCGAACCGCAACGCCATCCAGACGCCATCCACGGTTCAGACGCCGA
>CAJXNS010000010.1 GCA_913057165.1 uncultured Trueperaceae bacterium | reverse complement strand
GAACCTGGGTCGGTTTCTAGGCGGTCCAGTTCATCCGGACGAGGTTGCGTGAATGGGTGATGCATGTACGTCCAGTCGCCGTTGTCGTCATCCCATTCAAGCAGCGGGAAGTCTGTCACCCACGCAAAGGCAAGCTCTTGCTTGTCCGCGATGAGGTCGAGCCGGTCACGCAACGCGAGGCGCACAGCCCCAAGGGCTTCGCAGGCGGTGTTCCAGCGGTCGGCAATCAGCAACACCAGTCCACCGTCCTCGACGCGGGCCGTAATGTCCGCCGTTTCACGCTCCAGGAATTTCGCAATGGGTCCCTTAAGCGCGTCGCCTTCCCGCCGAAGCCACGCCATGGCCTTCGCGCCGTGCACCTTGGCGTGCGCTTCGAGTTCATCGAGGGCTTTGCGACTCAAACCTTCTGCGTGCGAGGCCGGCACGACCAACGCTTTGACGCTACCGCCGTCGTTAAGAGCGGCTGAAAACCCGCGGAATTCGGTCCCTGCAAAGACGTCGTTCCAGGTTTCAAGCTCCAGTGCGAAGCGGATGTCGGGCTTATCGCTGCCGTACCGGTCCATCGCATCGCGGTAGCCAATTCGCGGAAACGGCGTGGCGATGTCCAACCCGACGGCGGCATGCACCACACGAGCCATCAACCGCTCGTTGAGGGTCAAGACATCGTTTTCGTCAACGAAGCTCATTTCAAGGTCGAGCTGCGTGAAGTCCGGCTGCCGGTCAGCACGCAGGTCCTCATCGCGAAAGCAGCGGGCGATCTGAAAGTACCGCTCTGTGCCCGCCATCATGAGCAGCTGCTTGAACAACTGGGGTGACTGCGGCAGGGCGTAAAAGTGGCCGGGGGTGTTGCGGGAGGGGACCACGTAATCGCGTGCCCCTTCGGGCGTGCTGAGGGTAAGTAAAGGCGTCTCCACGTGGATGAAGCCTTCCTCGTCGAGCACGTCGTAGATGGTCTTGATGACGCGGTGCCGGACGTCCAGCGCTTGCAGTCGGTCCGGGTTACGCAAATCGAGGTAGCGGTAACGCATGCGCAGGTCTTCACTGACCTCTTGTTCATCAGCCGCGGCGACCGGGATCGCGGGCGGCTCCGCCCGAGACAACACCTCAAGCCGGTTCACACGCACCTCAATACCTCCGGTAGGTTCGCTTGAACGCTGACCTTCCGGTCGCACGCGGACGGTGCCGTGCAACTCCACAATCCACTCCGCACGAACGTCCTCGGCTGCACTGAAGGCGTCTTTGGCTTCAGGTTCGACGACCGCTTGACAGCGTCCGGTGCGGTCCCGCAGTTCGAGGAAGATGAGGCCCCCTAAGTCTCGGCGGCGGTGAACCCACCCTTGCAGCACAACCGATTCATCTTGATGTTCGGGCCTAAGCGTCCCGCTTCCGTGCGTTCGTTTCATTTATGAGGTCCCATCGATGGTGTCGGCGAGCCGCTCGGTGGTGCTTTCGAACTGGTCGCCTGTGGCGAGATTTTTGACTGTCCAAACACCCGTGGCGCGCTCACGTTCGCCCCGCAGCGCAGCAAAACGAGCGCCGCTCCGGTCGGCGTCCTTGAGGCCTTTCGCGGGTTTACGGGCGGTGTAGGCGTGCGTCACCGTGAGGCGTTGCCGCAGGCTGCGTGCCAATTCCGCGGCTTCCGTCACGGCCAGGTCGTCCATCGGGACGAGGTACAGGTCGGGCTTCGCAGCACCGGTGTGTAAGGTCCCCGCTTCACGCATGGCGTCAAACACGCGTTCGACCCCTAAGGCCCAGCCGATCCCGGGCGTCGGTGGCCCGCCGAGGGTTTCGACCAAGCCGTCGTAACGCCCGCCGCCCGCCAGGGCGGATTGGGCGCCAATCCCTTCGGCGTGGATTTCAAAGGCGGTGCGCCGGTAGTAGTCCAGGCCGCGCACAATGCTGGGCGCCATGTCAAACGCGATGCCCCAGTCGCTCAACGCTTGCGCCACCTGATCGAGATGTTCTCTCGCGTCAGGCCCGAGACGGTCGAGTGGCTTGTCGAGGCCGGCAAGCAAGGCCTGGTCGCTTTCGTCCTTGGAGTCAAGGATGCGCATAGGGTTGACGTCAAGTCGCGCACGGGAATTCGCGCTCAGTTCACCGGCGTGCGGAGCAAGCGCGTCTCTTAAGTAGGCGTTGTAGGCCGCGCGGTCTTCAGGATCGCCGACACTGCCGAGTTTGACGCGTAAGTCGCTCAAGCCCAGGGCGCTCAGTAGGTCGTGTAGCAGCGCGATCGCTTCGGCGTCCAGCAGGGGGGAGGGTAGACCCAAAAATTCGGCGTTGAGTTGATGGAATTGCCTGAAGCGTCCCCGCTGGACGTTTTCAGCCCTAAAGGCAGGCCCTAAACTCCACAGCTTCACAGGCGTCGGCCACGTGTGCATCCCGTGCGTGACGAAGGCGCGAAGCACACCGGCCGTGAACTCCGGGCGTAGCGTCAGGCTGCGGCCACCGCGGTCTTCAAAGCGGTACATCTCTTTTTGCACCACCAGGTCAGCGCTTTCGCCGACAGAACGGTCAAACACCTCGCTGTGCTCGAACACGGGTGTGGTGAGCCGCTGCATCCCGGCGTGGCCCAAGACGCGCGTGGCGGCGCGTTCAAGTTGGGTCCAGGCGGGTTGGGCGTCGGGGAGAACGTCGTAGGTGCCTTTGACGGCGCGACTACGCATAGGGCGCAAGCATACACCCGTCAGCGTGCCGGTGTCGCCCTGGGCTGGCATCGGCTGAGGATGTTTCCAACGAACGCGTGGGGCAACGCCCACCACGTATACTCCCTGCATGGACCGCTTTGGCTCGCTATTGCGTTCGCATCTGCCTGGGGCCCGTTGTTGGACACCCCACGCACGCCACCGCGAATTTGGTCGCTTGTAAGTCACGCCGAGTCCACCACCCCTCATTCAATTTTCAGGGCCGTTGGCCCAACCCCGTCAACAACACATGGAGGTCATCGTGGGATTCCCGCTCCTCGACATTCTTCTGATTTTGATTGCGGCCTTTGCAGGCGGCCGCCTCGCACAACGCTTGGGTTACCCGTCCGTCTTGGGTGAACTCGCTGCTGGCATCATCCTTGGCCCACCCCTCCTTGGGTTGCTGCAGGGTGGCGAAGCGATCGCCGTCTTGGCTGAGATCGGTGTGCTGCTGATGATGCTGTACATCGGGATGGAGATCGACCCGCGCGAGCTTGGCAAGGCCAGCCGTGGCGGCATTTTGGCGGCCTTGGGTGGCTTCATTGTGCCGTTCGCCCTCGGTTACTGGGTGGTGACCGCGTCTGGTGGGACGCCGATTGCGGGGGTGTTTGTCGGGATGGCGATGGGGGTGACGTCGCTCGCCACCAAGTCGCGCATTCTGGTGGACTTGAGGATTCTGGATACACGCATTGCGCACGTGATGATGGCCGGTGCGTTGATTGCCGACACGCTGTCGCTGTTGGTGTTTGCAGGCATCACGAGTGTGGTCGCGGCAGGCACGCTGGATTTCGCGAGCGTCGCCTGGATTGCCGTCAAAGTGACGGTCTTCTTTGCGGTTGCGTGGCTGGCAGGGGTGCGTCTCCTGCCGATGGGTTGGCGCTGGTTGAATCGCCGCGGTATGAACCGTGCGGGCGCAGTCCCGCTCGTGTTGCTGGTCGCTTTTGCGTTTGCTGAAGCGGCCCACCTCGCTGGTTTGCACGGGATTCTGGGGACGTTCGTGGCGGGCCTGGCGCTGCGTGAGGCCATCGGTGAGCGGCGCCTGTCGCACGACCTGACCGAGCTGGTTCGCGATGTGTCGCTCGGTTTTCTTGCGCCGGTGTTTTTTGTGACAGCCGGCTTTGAGGTCACCTTCGGGGTGTTCACCGAAGCCCCTGGTTTGCTCCTGACCGTCATCGTGCTGGCCACGCTCGGCAAGATCGTGGGTACGGCGGTTGCCTACCTGCCTACCGGTCACGGTTGGCGCGAAGGCGTGGTGCTGGGGGCTGGCATGAACGGGCGTGGTGCGGTTGAGATCATCATTGCCGGGATCGGCCTGCAGGCAGGCATTATCGACCAGAACATCTTCTCGATCCTGGTGTTCATGGCGATTGCTACAACCGCGACGGTGCCGCTGTTTTTGACGTGGGGCGTGAAGTGGCTCCAGGGACGCGGTGAGCTGGTCAGGAGCGAAGGGCGTAGTGGCACGCTCATGGTGGGGGCAGGACCGCTGGCGCGTTACGTCGCCCGCATGCTGCATGAGGGTGGTCCTGTCACGGTGGTTGACCGCAATGCGGACGCGACCGATGCCGCCTGCGAGGTTGCAGGCATTAAGGTCGTGACTGGCGATGCGCTTGACGGCACCGTCCTGCAGGAGGCAGGTATCGAGGACGCGGGGCGTGTGGTTGCGCTCACCCCGAACGCCGAGGTGAACGTGCTCGCGGTGCAGCGCGCCCGTGAGCGTTGGTTGGTGCCTGATTTGGTGGCGCTGTTGCCGCGCGAGGACGACAGTGGCCTGGCGACTGTGCTGGACGGGCTGCAAGGGGAGACGGCGTTCGGTCGCCCGATCGACCTCACCGAGTGGGATGAGGCTGTGATGGCTGGCCAGGTGCAGGAGGCTGAGGTTGTGGTGGGTGACGACGAGGCCGATGCTGAAGAGATCACGAGGCGGGTGCAGGAAGGTGAGTCGCTACCGGTCGTGATTCGCCGTGGTGAGTCGGTCCGGCCGTTTGGCGGACAGCTTGAGCCTGGCGATGTGGTGGTGACGCTCGAAATGACGGGAGCTCAAGCTCAAGCCCCAGCCGGTTGGCTTAGCCAAGGAAAGCCGCCCCAGGATTAATCTGGGGCGCCGCCTTTTTAGGTTTGTTGGCCTTCGGGTGGCTCGCGCGTGCTCGTTAACGCCTTTCGCCGTCTGGTGTGAATGCGAGTTCCATCTCAAAGCCAGACGCATCGAATCCGTAAACTTCAAAGCCCCATGGGTACCGTTCGACTTCGGTGACCCGGTTCAGCCTGTCAAAGGCGGGGTTTTGCAGGACAGCGGCAGGAAGCAAGCCGTCTAAGACCGCTCGGGCGAACGTCGAGCCGTCGCTGGCGGTGGCCTCAAGCCAGGTGCCGTCACGGCCGAGGTCAAGATCGATGACGGCGCCATCCGGTAATGCAACGAGCACTTCGTGACCGAACGGTTCTCGGTCCACGTAGAGAATTTCGGCGCCCATTGCGCTTAACGCTTCTAAGATGGTGACGTCATTGGCCTGAGCGGCTGCCCATGGGGCAGCGGCCAGGCTTGCGGCCGCGAATGCAACACGAAGCCCATGCGCTGGGCTGAGGTTTTGAGGATGGATGCCGACGGCCTGTGACGATGAAGGTCGTGGCTTCATGCGTTGAAGAATATTCGCAGTTGGCCTTGGTGCTTGTAGCCAATGTGAAGTATTAACATTACGATAATGTCTCTTGTCGTTATACTATTAACAATGATGCGGCATTCCAACCAACCGATCGGGCGTCACAACCCATGAGCCAAGACGTTTCATCCGCGCTCTTCAAGGCTGACGGCACCGTGAAGTCTTTGCGTGACGTCCAGCGTGATCCCGGCGCAACAGCCGCGGTCCTTTCGATGCTTCACACCTTCGCCCGCGAACTGGATCCACGCCAGCGTGTGCTTCTTGAGGCCACTGTCGCGGCAGGCGATGACGCCCGCTCGCTGGCCGACATGGCCCGCGAGTTTGGCGTAAGCCGCGTACGGACGCACGCCATGTTCAAGCAAGCGATCGCGGCGTTGCTGCGTTCAGCGGAGGGTCGCAGCCTAGACATAAGCGACAGCACCGAAATCGCCCGTGCCGAGCCGTCCCTGGTCGATGCCGTCGACCGGTGGGCGCGACTGACGCCAGAATCGAGGCGGATCGAGGCTGTAAAGGCGGCCCATGAGCGCGATCCAGAGCGGTTGTGGGACGTCACGCAGTACGTGCTCGCGACGCGTGGCCGGAAACGCGCAGGCATGAGTCCGCGCACACGCGCGGCGTACAAGCGCGGCATTGCCGACCTCGTGGAAGCCTGGGCGCACGAAAGCCTGCTGAAACCCAGCAGCGACGCCGGCGCCATGTGGCTCATTCGGCTTGAGACCGAACCGATGACCGGCCGCAACGGCCACACCGGCATGCGGAGGGCCGCATCCACGGTGGCCGTCAAACTGGCGGCCGCTAAGGCGCTCTACCGCGCCCTACGTCACGTGGGGGCCACCGATGCCGACCCGTTCCGTGACCTGACGGCCCCTGCAGACCTGCAAGCCCCAGAAGACAAGCGTGAGGCCTACTCCACCGCTGAAGTCGGACGCCTACTTGCCCACGGCGACGTGCGTGACCGCGCGCTGGTGTTGCTGTGCGCTGGTGCCGGCCTTAGGAACGCTGAAGCGTGCGCGCTCACGTGGTCTCAGGTCGACCGGCGGGATGGACTGCTTCGCAAGGTGGTCGGCAAAGGCGGCCGGGTACGCGACGTGCCAGCCTCCAACGACCTCCTTGACGCGCTGGAAGCCACCAGGCCAAACGTCGTGCAACCCGAACAAACGGTGCTCGGTTTTGGTCCTGCCCAGGCCCGCCAGCGCCTGAAACGCCTTTGCGAGCGAAGCGGCGTGCGCTACGAGGGTCGCGGTGTCCACGGCCTTCGCCATACCGCCGGCACCGAAGTCACGCGGCTGCACGGTATTGATGCCGCTGCCGACCTCTTGCGTCACGCCAACCTGCAGACCACGCGGCGGTACAGCAAACGAAGCCGTCAGGAACGTCGCGGTGTGGCCAACGACCTCTCGCGCGGTTACGACCCAGACGGCGGCAGCAGCTCGACATGACCGGCGGTCACATGCGTCGGTTCGCCGTCTACATTGAGCACCAGGCGACCGTCCGACGCGATGCCAAGCACCTGACCGATAGACCCACCCACCCGCACACGTCGGCCAGCTAGGACGTGAGGGACCTCTTCCCTACGCGCCAGCCAGTTGCCGCCGGCCCTGTCTAAGGCGTCCCACGACTCACGTACCCACGCGCGCACGATTTCTGGTGAACGGCCAAGTTGTGCGGCTCCTGCGGGTGGCGCGTTGAGGGCGTTCAAACCCACGCCGATCAGCAGGTGGCCCGCATGGCGTTCCATCAAAATGCCACCGGCCTTAAGGTCGCCTAAGTACACGTCGTTAGGCCATTTGATTTGGCTGTCGAACCCTTCCTGCCTGAGTCGGAATGCAAGTTCAAACGCCAGGCCAACCGCAAGTGACGGTGAAACCACCCAATCCAAGGACGGCTCATGCAGCACCAAGGTTTGGTACGCACCCCCTGGAGGGCTCTCAAAGGTTGAACCGCGGCGGCCCACGCCAGCGGTCTGCTGATCCGTGGTCACCGAGACGCGATGAAGGGGCCCGGTTGAGGTGTCAATCATGCTGCGGGCGTGCGCTTGGGTGCTGGCTAGCGACGGATGGTGCATCACCTGCCAGGCGTTCTGCTTTGTCACGCTTTAGGCCTCAACGCCCGACAGGTTTAAGCCTTCCTGCCGCACACCGTCCTCAGGGACCCGTGGCTCGTCGGCTTCTTTTTGAATCGAGAACAAGCGGCTCACACCACGCTCGGTGGTGACGCCCCAAATCACGTCCGCAACCTCGAAGGTGGCTTTTTGGTGGGTGATGAGGACGAACTGCGTGCCCGACTCAGCCAACCGTTCGAGGAAGTGACGGTAGCGGCGGATGTTCGCTTCATCCAGAGGCGCGTCCACCTCATCCAACACCGCGACCGGTAGCCCTTGGCGGCCTTGCTCTTCGCCCATGAGGGCGAACAGGAACGCCAGTGCCCCCATGGTTCTCTCCCCCACCGACAGCAGGCCAAGCGCTTGGGTTTGCTTACCGGGAGGCTGCAGGCGAATCTTGAGTCCCGTCGGTCGGCCCTCTTCAAACTCAGCGGTGATGTCCCCTTCCCCATCGGCACCGAACAACTCCCCGATGTGGGCCAAGAACCGCTCGCGGACCCCCTCCACCGCTTCACGCAGCTTTTGCGTGGTTTCGCGGTCAAGGCGGCCCAGCGTCCGGTCGAGTTCATCCACGGCCTTCCGGGCGTCCGTGGTATCGGCCAAACGCGTTTCGTGCTCGTCTTTCAGGCCCTTAAGTTCATCTAAGGCGCGGTGGTTGACGTCTCCGATGCGTTCCAGTTCCGCCTCACCCGATCGCAGCTCTTGCCGGGCAGCACGCTCATCGATATCGAGCGCCACCATGCCATCAGGAAACTGTGTGCGTTCTTCGCGAGCCGCATCAAGCGATGTTTCGCGGCGCGCCAGGTTGACGCGGTGCTGCTCAAGTTCGGTGCTTAGCTGCGTCACGCGTTCGTTTCCTGCGTCCACGGCCGATTCCGCTTCGGTGAGTGCTTGCCGTGCGGCCTCGCGGGCTTCGCCGGTCGCGGCCAGGTCGTCCGGCAGAGCGGCTTTGGTGCGCGCCACACGCTCATCTAAGTCCTTGACGGCGTTCCATGCGTGCTCGATGGTGTCCGCCCACTGGCCGAGTTCGCTGTTGATCTGGGCCAAACGTTTGAGGTCACCGTCAAACCGGGCTTGGGCTTGCTCGTAGGCGTGGCGTCGTTCGGTGGCGATGGCGTGGGCGTGGCGTGCCGAGCCGGCGGCCTCGCGCGCTTGGGCTTCTGTGACCCGTTGCGCCTCAAGCGCCTTCGTGGCGGCTTCATGCCGCTCCCGTGCGGCGCTCACGTCAGGTGTCTCGTTCGCCTGGACGTCCGGAACGGCAGGCTCTGGACCGCTTTCAAGGCCGCTGAGTTCCGCCTCAACGTCGCTCATCATGCGGGCGTTGATGGCGGCCGCTTCACGCCACTCCGTGGCACGGGTACGCAACGATTCGTACCGTTCGCGAGCGGTATCACGTTCGCTGCGTGCGGCCAGGAACGCACCTTGTGCGTCGGTCAGCTCGGTTTGGCTTACCTCGACAGCGGTTTCAAGCTCCACAAGGCGTGCTTCGTTGTCTTCCAGATCTTTGGCGGCTCCCAGGAGGGCATTGACCGCCCGGCGCCGCCCACCCGAAAGGGCGCCCCCGACGTCAAACACCGACCCGTCTTGGGTGACCATGCGTGGTCGGGTGGTGTGCTTCTTGGCCAGCGCGTAAGCCTGTTCGGTGGTTTCAACAATGAGCGTGTCAGCCAGGACGTTGCGGACCACAGGGTCGTAGCGATCCTCAAAGTCAATGAGGTCGATGGCACGCCCGACGACGCCGTCTTCACCAAGCAGGGCTTCGGCTCGGTCGCGGGCGGGCGCCGCTTTCGCTAGGTCGATCGGTAGGAGCGTCACCCATCCACCCGCGTCGCGCACGTGCTTAAGGGTCTTGCGAGCGGTGGTTTCGTCTTGCGTCACGATGTACTCAGCCCGCCGGCCGAGTGCAAGGCCGACCGCTTCAACGTACGCGTCAGGGACCGTCAGGAGGTCAGCGAGCGACCCAAGGATGCCGCTGATGCCGCTTGCCAACGCCTGTTTGGGTCCTTCGGCGTAGCCTTGACGGTTTTCAAGCGCTGCTTTGAGTCGTTCGACGTGCGTCCGTTGGGAGCGCACGTCTGCATCGGCCGTGGCGTGCGCTTGGTGGGCCTCCTCGAGGCGCGTTCGGGCGGCCTCAAGCCGCTCTTCGGCCGCGGTGACGGTTGCCGCGGCGTTGCCTTCGTCCTGTGTCGGGTCGTTGCCCTCGAGTTTGACGCGTTCTTGTTTTAGCGTTTCAAGGCGTGCCTCGAGTTCACGACGCCGCCGTGCATGCGCTTCGATGCGTTCCTGTTGTTGGGCGACTGCTCGGGCGCTGGCGGCTGCTTGTTGTTCGGCGGCTTGGCGGGCCTCCCACGCTCCATTGGCTTCCTGCTGGGCTTCCTGCAGGGCGGCGCGGGCAGCATCGAGCGCCTCGTCTGCGACCCGCATGGCGTCTGCTAAGGCGGCGAGGTCGTCGGTGGGTGCCTCTGGAGGTTGGCGCTGTTCAAGCTCGGCGCGTTCTTCTTGCAAGCGCTCCCGCTGGCGTTCTAGGTCACCCGCTCGGGTGGTGGCGGCCTCCAGCGCGTGCTCGGCGACGCGAACGTCACCGAGGGCTTTGGCGTGCAGCGCGGTCGCTTCGCGGTGGGCCGCTTCTGCTTTCTGGTCGCGTTCACGGGCTTCTTTGACGTGTTCGCGGGCTTCGTCAGCGGCTTCGCGCGCAGCGGCAAGCTTTGATTCACCTTCCGTGACGGACGCTTTGAGTGTTTTGACGTCCCGTTCGAGGCTGGCGACCCGCGCGTCAATCAGGGTGAAGCGTAACTGCTGGTTACGAGCGGTGAGTTCGCGGTGTCGGCGGGCGTCTTCCGCCTCACTTGCGAGGGCGTCAAGCCGGGCTTGGTCCTCGGCAAGTTTTTCTTCGAGTCGCGCCAAGTGTTCACGCGCGGTATCGAGCCGCCGGACGGTTTGCTCGCGACGGTTCGAGAGTTGGGCCACACCGGCGGCTTCCGCGACGTACGAGAGAAGCCTCGGTGGGTCGGCCATGAGGACACCACTGACCTCACCTTGACCGATGATCGCCAAACTCCCCCGCCCAAGACCGCTCCCGGCTAGCGCTTCATCGACATCCACAAAGCGGGCGTTCCGGCCGTTGAGGGTGAGCTTGGTGACGCCATCGCGGTCCAAACTGCGGGTGATTTTGATGCGCCGATCGGGCAGCTGCATCTCGACTTCAACATCGGCGCGGCTCAGGCGTTTCTTGCCACTGGCACCGTGGAAAATCAGTTCGGTCTTGTCTTCCGCCCGAAACTCACGGGCACGCCCACCACCCGTCGCCCAACGCAAGGCGTCAAGCAGGTTGCTTTTCCCGCTTCCGTTCGGACCGACAATGGCCGTCACACCAGGCGAAAACTCGACGGTCACGCGGTCGCCAAAACTTTTGAAGCCGGAGACGGTGACGCGGTTTAGTTGCACTTACCCGCCTTGACCGATGGCACGGAAGAACTCGGCGCTCACGCGAATCCCACGGTGGTAGAGGGCCACATCGAACGTCTCGTTGGGTGAATGAATCCGGTCGCTCTCAAGACCCATATCCAGCAACACCACATCGCTGCCAAGGAGCCTTTGGAAGTCGGCGACCACCGGAATCGAACCGCCGGTACGGACGTACACGGGATCGACGCCGTCCACCGCCCTGATGGCTTGGGTTGCGGCGGTCATGCCGTCCCCGTCAAGGGGTGATAACGCCCAGCGGCCGTGGGCGTGCTGGAGGACTTCGACGTTGGCGTTGTGCGGGGCCACGCGTTTGAGGTGCGCTTCAAGCGCGTTCGCGATGGCGGCTGGATCCTGGTCGGGGACGAGCCGGCAGGAGATTTTGGCGAACGCGGTGTTCGGAATGACGGTCTTGGAGCCTTCACCTTGAAAGCCGCCACCAATCCCGTTGACGTCAAGCGTAGGGCGCGCCCACAAGCGCTCGAGGACGCTATAGCCCGGTTCGCCTGGCGTGGCGGTCAGGCCCGCATCGTTTTGAAAGGCATCGGCATCAAATGGGACACGTTCAAGCTGCGTGCGCTCGTCATCTCCGAGTTCGCGCACGTGATCGTAAAAGGCAGGCACGGTGATGCGGCCTTGGTCATCTTTCAGGCCAGCAATCATTTCAGCGAGCGCTTGAATGGGGTTTGGTGCAGCCCCGCCGTACGCACCCGAGTGAAGATCGCGATCCGCCGTGGTGACCCGTACTTCAAGGTAAGCAAGGCCGCGCAGGCCGTACGTCAAGGTGGGCGTCGGACCGGGCAGCATCGCACCGTCGCTGATGAGCACCACGTCGCTTTGAAGATCCTTCCCGTGCGCTTCAACGGTGGCGCCAAGGTTCGGGCTGCCGATCTCCTCTTCCCCTTCGATCAAGAACTTCACGTTGCACGGCAGCGTCCCCGTGGCTTCATGCAGTGCGAGCACCGCTTTGACGTGCGCGTACACCTGCCCTTTATCGTCGCTGGCGCCACGCGCCACAATCCGCCCGTCCACGATCTGGGGGTCGAACGGATCGCTGTCCCACAATTCGAGCGGATCGGCAGGCTGCACGTCGTAATGGCCGTACACGAGTACGGTCGGTTTCGATGCGTCAATCGTGCGTTCCGCGAACAAGGCCGGGTGACCGCCGGTCTCCCAGACGCTCGTCTGAAAGCCTGCCGCTTGCAGGTCACGAGACAGGTAATCCACCGTCTCACGCATGGCGCTCGTGCGGCTAGGATCGGTCGAAACAGACGGGATTCTTAGCAGGTTAAGCAGATCGTTTAAGTCACGATCGGCGTTGCTAGCGATGCGGTCGTGCAGCGCATTGGCGTCAGGCATGCCGCGAAGCGTATCACGCAGCGTTAGTCGTCAGAACCTTCAGAGCCGTCGGCCAACTCGCGTGCAAGTTGTGTGATTTCGGCCGGCAGCGCTCCTTTCGCGCCCCCCATGCGGGATTCAAGCTCCCCTTGAAGCGAACCGATTCGGTCTTCCATGCTCTCCTGCAGCCGGTCGAGCTTCTGGCGGAGCTTGATGATCTCTTCCACGCCTGCCAGGTTGACCCCCAGCTCTTGCGTGAGCCGCCGAATCTCGCGTAGCTCATCGATGTTGCGTTGCGAGTACAGGCGTGTCTTGCCGGCGCTACGGCTCGGTTCGATCAGGCCCTTGCGTTCATAAAGCCGCAAGGTCTGCGGGTGCATATCCACCAGCTCAGCCGCCACACTAATGACGTACAGCGGCTTGTCCTTATCCACGTTGCTTGCGTCATCGGCCATGGTGAATGCGACGCCTCCTTAACGCGTTGTGCTTATTTTGTCACGAGCCCAGCGAAAAAGGCCCGACCAGACCCCGACCTGGACCGTGACCCGCATATCGGCATGGGCAATCCCGCCTTGCGGCACCACGATCACGTCACCGTCTTGGGTGCCGGTCGGGACGGTGACGGGCACCCCATGGACGTGAAGATCGGCGCCTTGACGCGCTTCGCTCGGCAGGAGATGGACCGTGGTACGCAACTCATTGCCGACACGTTCGACGCTATCTGGAAGTTCAATCTGCACCTCGACGTACGCGTCGCCGGGAGGGTTTCCTGGACCCCCGAGGCCTTTCAGTCTCAATTGCGTACCGTTACGTACCCCGGCTGGAATGCGGACCTCAACCCGACTCCCGCGACGCTTGAGTCCACGTCCGCCGCACGTTCGGCACGGTTGTCCGTCGTCCTCAAGGCGCCGTCCGCGGCAGTTTGGGCAAACGCTTGGGCCTGGCACCTGCGCGGTGGTGGTGCCACCCTCACGGGCGGTCTTGAGGTTCACGCTCGCTTGCGAGCGACGGGTTTCACCAGGAAGGGCGCCTTGGGCCCTTAAGACGTTTGTCATGACGCCAAATAGCGCGTCGAACACGGCCGAACCGGTTTTGGGCATGTCGGGCCCTAGGTTGACGTTGACGTCGGCGTCGTTGAAGACCGTCTGCCAGTCGACGGTGCTGAAGTCGGGCTGCGGTCCTGCTTGTGGGGAGCGGCCTCCACCCCGGTCGACCCAGGCACGCTTCTGGGGGTCCTTCAGGGTCGCGTACGCTTCGCTGATCTCTTTAAAGCGTTCTTCAGCGGCCTTGTCACCCGGATTGCGGTCGGGATGGTATTTCAGGGCCAGCTTGCGGTACGCCTTCTTAAGGTCGTCGTCCGAGGCGTCTCTGGGAACGCCCAGCACCTGGTAGGGATCGCGGACGGCGGGCACGGCGGCATGATACCGGTACCACCCCACCCGGCGGTGGTGTTGGCGTTGCACCCTCACACCGGGGCCGCTGAGCGTATGGTGGTGGCATGAAACGCTCTCCTTCCCTCTTTGCGCTCCTGCTAATGGTGGCCCTATCCGGCTGTGCGTTTTCCGTGACCGAAGGGTCACTGTCGATTCGTATCGGCCCTGGCATCATCGAAGAATTCGAGCCCCGGAAAGGTGAAGGGGCGTCTTACTACGTCGGTGAAGAGGTGAGCTTCATCTTCCGCTCCCGTCTGTCGGGGTACGTCACGCTGGCGTCACGTAATCCGGACGGCCGCGTCGAAACCTTTGCTAGGAACTTATTCGTGCCGGCAGGACGCACGGTGGTGCTTGACGGACGATCGGTGGACCGCCGGTTTGTGGCGGATCGCCCGACCGGGCGTCACGAAATATTGGCAACCTTCGGCGAGGAACCTGCGCCGTCATCGCGTCTGTCGCTGCAGGGCGTCTACAGCGAAGAACGCTGGCGGACGGCGGTGCGGTCTGAATACCGTTCGCCCGGCCGGACCGACCGAGCCACCACCGTGCTGTACGTTCGTTGACCGACCGTCCCTGGCCATCCAACGTCTAGGCGGTTCAGGATGCGGTATCCTGTACTGCTCGAGGAGGTCTTGGTTTGGCAGGTCACAACAAGTGGTCGCAGATCAAGCGCAAAAAAGCGGCCAACGACAAGCAACGAGGCAAAATCATCAGTAAGCACATTCGCGCCATCCAAAGCGCGGTGCGTGAAGGCGGTGGCGGCGATCCTGCCAGCAACCCGCTTCTTAAGAATGCGGTGTCAGCCGCCAAAACCGATGATGTGCCCGCCGACAACATTGAACGCGCCATTGAGCGTGCGCTCGGTGGCGGTGAAGGGCAAAGTTTTGACGCGGTGGCCTACGAAGGCTACGGCCCAGCAGGCGTTGCTTTCCTGGTCGAAGCGCTAACCGATAACCGCAACCGTACGGTCGCGGAGGTGCGGCACGTGTTCAGTAAACACGGCGGCAACATGTCCGGTTCAACCGCCTGGCAGTTTGACAGTGTCGGCGTTCTGGTTTTTGAATCCACCGACGATGCCCTGCTTGAGGCCGCCATGGACTTAGGCGTTCGCGATATCGACGCCGACGACGATGCTGTCACGATCTACACCGAGCCAACCGAGTTGTACGCCGTGGTGGACGCCCTTGAGCCCACCTTTGGCGCTCCCGCGGTTGCGCAGCTCACCAAGGTGCCGCAGACACCCGCTGCGCCTGAGGCAGGCGACGCCTCCAAGATCGCCCGCATGATCGATGCGCTTGAAGAGCTTGATGACGTGCAAGATGTGTACACGACCGCCGAACCGGCTTCCCTGCTGGCGGTGGAGCAAGGGGGAAGTTAAGCGATGGCCATTGCAACCCTTCCGCGGAACGACGTTCCGCAAATCACCGCCTCCCAAATGCAGCAAGCGGTCATGCTTGCCACCGGCAAGTTTGGACTCGATAGCCGCGTACTCGTTGAGCACACCGGCCGGAACCTCTACGAAATGGCGCAGGCGTACGCGCCGACCGGCCCCGTGCTTGTTGTGGCTGGCCGCGGGGATAACGGTAGCGGCGGTCTTGCCGCCGCCCGTCTGCTTGGCGTCCGCGGCCGTAAGGTCTGGGTCGTTCCTACCCACGAGGAAGGCAACTACAGCGGCATTCCACGTGAGCAGCTTGAAACCCTCAAGCACCTACCCAACGTGCGGGTGAAGACCAGCCTGCCCAAAATGAAGTTCAGTTTGGTCATCGACTCGGCGATCGGCACCAGCCTGGAAGGCCCGCCACGGGGACGCAACCTTGACGTCATCACCGTCATTAACGCCATGGACGAAAGCACCACCGTCATTAGCGTGGATGTCCCGACTGGTGTGGAGTCCGACACCGGCGACGTGCCAGGTGAAGCCGTGAACGCCACCATGACGCTGGCTGTGGCGCTACCCAAGGTCGGCCTTGAACCGGGTGGGCATGTCGGACGGATTTTCGTGGGTGACCTGGGCTTCCCGCCGGGCGTGTACGAAGAACTCGGTCTCAGCCCACTCACGCTGCCCGATTTTGTGACCGAACTCGAAGGCTAAACGCGACGACGTCCAAACACGAAAAGGCCCCGCTTGAGCGGGGCTTCTTCATGTCGTGGTAGGCGCGGGCGGGATTGAACCGCCGACCTCTACCGTGTCAAGGTAGCGCTCTCCCACTGAGCTACGCGCCTTCGCTGCCACGGAAACCGTAGCGTGAAGGGTGGAGGCGCCGACCGGATTCGAACCGGTGAATGGAGGTTTTGCAGACCTCTGCCTTACCACTTGGCTACGGCGCCAAGCCTGCTGAAATTATCACTTCGCCACGCGCGAGTCAACGTGCAACCGGCAGCCACGAACGTCGGTATCGTACGGCCATGGCCGACCGTAAGCAAGCCTTCGCGCATCTCCATCAACACACCGCCTACAGCCTGCTGGACGGCGCGGCCCGCATTAACGACCTGATGCAGTGGGTCACCGAAGTCTCCCCCGAACGGCCCACCCTCGCCATGACTGACCACGGCAACATGCACGGCGCCGTGGAGTTCTACAAGGCCGCCCATAAGCACGGCGTCAAACCGATCCTTGGTTTTGAGGCGTACGTCACCGCCGGCAGCCGCTACGAACGCAAACGCCCAAGCGGCACGCTCGACGGCGGGTACTTCCACCTCACCCTGCTCGCCAAAAACATGACCGGCTACCAGAACCTCGTCAAACTCAACAGTCGGGCATGGCTCGAAGGCTTCTACATGAAGCCCCGCGTTGACCACGAGCTGCTGGCGGAACACGCCGAAGGTGTGATCGCCCTGAGCGGCTGCCTTGGTGCGCAAATCCCCCGCACCCTGTTAGACGTCGGCCTTGATGCCGGTGAAGAGGTCCTCAAGCAACACATGGATATCTTCGGGGACAATTTTTATGTTGAACTCCAGGATCACGGCCTTGAGGAGCAACGCGTCCTCAACCCCATCCTTAAAGACCTTGCCAACAAGTACGGCCTGGGCATGGTGGCCACGAACGACGGGCATTACGTCCGCAAGGAGGACGCCAAAGCACACGAAGCCCTCCTGGCGATCCAAACGAAAACCACCCTCAGCGACGAAAGTCGCTTTAAGTTCCCGTGCGATGAGTTCTACGTCAAGACGCCCGACGAGATGGCAGAGGTGCTGCCCGACAGCGAGTACCCAGGGGCGCTTGAGAACTCCATGCGCATTGCCGATGAATGCGACGTTCAGCTCCCCATCGGTGACGCTCGCGTCTACCAAATGCCCGAACTGCCGATTCCGGCGGGGCGCACGTTGGCTGAACAGTTGCGTGTACAGACGTACGAAGGCTTAATGCAGCGCTACCCCCAACACTTCAGTGAGGCGCTATTCACCACGTACGCCGAAGCCGCCCAGCGCACGCATCACGGTCTCACACCGGAACCTGGCGATCCGCTGCTGACGATCGCCCGCGCGGGTGAGCTTGGCCGCACGCCGAAAGCGGAAGGCCAAACGTACGACACGTACGTCTACCCGCACATCGACGCGCTCGACGGTGAAGTGGACGCAAGCACGCTCGCAATCCTCAAGCGCGCCGAGTACGAGCTTGGCGTCATCACGGCCATGGGCTTTCCTGACTACTTCCTCATCGTCGCCGACTTCATTAACTGGGCCAAAGACCAAAAGATTGCGGTCGGTCCGGGACGTGGCTCAGGGGCCGGCTCGATTGTGGCGTACGCCTTGCGCATCACCGATATTGAACCGCTTGAGTTCAACCTGCTCTTTGAGCGGTTCCTTAACCCTGAACGTGTCAGCATGCCCGATTTCGATATCGACTTTTCCGACACGCGACGTGGCGAAGTCATCGATTACGTCCGCGAAAAGTACGGCGATGACCGCGTGGCGCACATCGCCACGTTCGGCACCATGGCCTCCAAGGCCGCCATCAAAGATGCCGCCCGTGTGATGGAAGCACCGTTCGCTGAGGCCGACAAAGCCAGCAAGCTCGTGCCCGTCGTATTCGGTCGTTCGGTTCCCATCAAGCAAGCGATCGAAGAATCGCCCGAGTTTCGTGAGGTGTACCAAGGGTCCGCCAAGGAGTACGTCGACGTCGCGATGTCGCTAGAGGGGCTGACCCGTCACGCGTCGGTCCATGCCGCCGGCGTCATCATCTCGCGCGACCCTGTGACCGACCTGGCCCCCGTCTTCCGTTCGGGTGACGGACCGATTGTGTGCCAGTACGACATGGGCAGCGTTGAAGACCTTGGGTTTCTCAAGATGGATTTTCTTGGCCTGCGAACCCTGTCGTTCATTGAGGCCGCCATCCGCATTATTGAGGACGCCCGGGGCGTGCGGTTAGACCCAACCGAGTTCCCGCACGACGACCCTGCCACATTTGAACTATTGTCCCGCGGTGATTCAGCAGGCGTGTTCCAGTTCGAGTCTGGCGGCATGGTCGATACCCTCAAGCGGCTGAAGCCACGCCGGATTCAGGACCTGATCGCCGTTTCGGCGCTCTACCGTCCGGGGCCGATGGAGAACATTCCGGCGTACATCCGCCGGCATCACGGCGAAGAAGAGGTTCGCTACGACGATTTTCCTGTCGCGAAAGACCGCCTTGCCCCCATTCTCGAGGAAACGTACGGCATTCCGGTCTACCAAGAACAAATCATGCAGATCGCCCAGGCGGTGGCCGGCTACAGCCTCGGTGAAGCAGACCTCCTGCGACGCGCGATGGGCAAGAAAAAAGTCGAAGAAATGGAAAAGCAGCGCGCCATTTTTGAACGTGGCGCCTCGGAACTCGGCATCCCCAGCGCGGAAGCGAGTGGGATTTTCGATCTGCTTGAAAAGTTCGCCAATTACGGCTTCAACAAAAGCCATTCTGCCGCCTACGGCGAGTTGTCGTTCCAAACGGCGTACCTCAAAGCGCACTACCCGGTGGAGTTCGCCGCTGCCCTACTCACCGTTGAACGAGGCGATTCAGACAAAGTGGCCGAGTACGTCACCGACGCACGCCGGATGGGCATTGAGGTACTCCCGCCTGACATCAACGAAAGCCGTGGTGACTTCACCCCCGTAGGTGATGTGGTTCGCTTCGGTCTACACGGCGTGAAGAACGTCGGTGACGGCGCTGTGGAAGCGATCATTCACGAACGCGAAGCGTCAGGGCCGTTTAAGGACCTGCACGACTTCGCTCGCCGCATCGACTCCCAGTGGATCAACCGGCGGGCGTTTGAACACCTCATCCAAGCTGGCGCCTTCGACCGTTTCGGTGACCGCGCAACCTTGCTCGCGAACGTTGCGAGTGCCCTGCAGTGGGGTTCGGCGCAACGCAACCAAGAAGCTGCCGGCCAAATGGCCCTCTTTGGCGCTGAGGAAGTGCGCCCACCCACCCTTGAGCCGGCTGAACCGTTGGATGACTTGGCACGCCTTAAGCTCGAGAAGGACGCCCTAGGCCTTTACATTAGCGCCCACCCGATGGCGTCCTACCCCGGTCTTGCTGACGCCGCCACCTGCGACCTCAGGTCGGTTGAACGGACCGTCGAACGCACCCTCCAAGCGGCGCCTGGAGGACGAACCCGCATCGTTCTTGCGGGCCTCCTTGAGAACGTCACCAAACGGCCGACGCGTAAAGGCACCATGATGGCCCGGTTTGATTTGGCTGATGAGACCGGCACCGTAGAACTTGTGGCGTTCAGCCGTACCTTCGAACAGATTGCCGATGATCTTGTCGACGATCGCCCCGCCGTGGTCGTGGCTGAAGCGTCCTTCATGGACGGTTCGCTCAGGCTTGTTTGTGAACGGCTTTACCCTTGGGATCAGCGCGAGAACCTGCCACACGTCGCCGTGCTGACGTTTGATGCAGCAGACGTGACCGATGAGCAACTGCTTGACCTCAGGTCACGCATGGATGAGCATGCCGGCCCCACGCCGGTTCGGCTCGATGTCGGCCTCCAAGACGGCCGCGCCAAGGTGCAGGCCGACGGGTTGCGGGTCGACACGTCCAGCCTGGCCATCCTCGAGGCGGAATGTCCGTGGTTAACCACGTCGATGACGATCGATAGTCAGCGATTGGTGGCCCAAGCAGAAGCGGCCGACCAGGAACGTCGTAGCGCCTGGCGTGGCGGGGCACGCGGTGAGGCATCTGCACCTCAGGCGTAACCGGCGAACGGGTACTTTAAGAACCGATGTTCGGCCACCAAGGGCCGCCTGAAAGGATTTCGATCATGTTGCGAATCGTTGCCTTGGCCGTCACTGTCTTCACCCTCGTGCTCCTGGGTGTGTGGCTCACCTTCTTTGGCGACAACGGCACCCCCACGCCGGTGGTTGAGGCTGCCGCAGAGCCCGCCTCAAGCCCGCAAGCGAAGGACTACCCGATCCCACAATCACTCAGGCAGGCCGCCCGTCTTCCCTATCTGGTCGACCAGCCCGTCCGGCGCTTCGATGCTGCCGAAAGAGTCCTAGAAGCCAACACCGATTACCGCGCCGCCGTGCACACCAGCCAAGGGGTCATTGTCATCGACCTGTTCGAGGAGGATGCCCCTGAGACCGTCAACAATTTCGTTTTTCTGGCGCGGCACAAGTTCTACGACGGCGTTGCCTTCCACCGTGTCATCGATGACTTTATGGCCCAAACGGGCGATCCGACCGGTACCGGCCGCGGTGGTCCTGGTTACCGTTTCGATGACGAGGTAGCCAACGGACTCGTGCACGACCGTGCGGGCGTGGTGAGCATGGCCAACAGCGGACCGAACACCAACGGTAGCCAGTTCTTCATGACGCTCAGGGACACCCCATGGTTGGACGGCAAGCACACCGTCTTCGGTCGGGTGATCGACGGCGACGATGTCCTTCAGCGGCTGACCCGAATCAACCCAACCCAACCAGACGGCGTGGTCCTGCTGGACGATCCGATCGATGTGCTGCGGCGTCAGGAACGGTTTGTGGACCTGCCGACGCAAGGCACGGTACGCGATTGGCTCGAAACGCAAGTGCAAGGCGACTTGGTGTCCGGTAGCGAGTTTGAGGTGCAGAACCAGCGAGGGGTCGTTGGTAAGGTCGAAGCGGGCGATGCCGCGGGGTTCTTTCCGAACCCGGACCGCGTGCAGACCGTCCAAATTTTCGAACTGCCTCTGGAGGACACCACCGCCAATGCCACGCCAAACGATCGAACCGCAACCGACCCGAACGACGAGCTTCCCTAGCGCTGAGCCGGTCTTAGAAAACGGCGTGGCGTACCACGCCACCATCGAAACCACCCAAGGCACACTCGAGATCGCGCTAGAAGCTGAGCGTGCGCCAACCACGGTGAACAACTTTGTGTTCCTCGCACTGCACCGTTACTTCGATGGCATCGTGTTTCACCGCGTGCTTGACGGCTTCATGGCGCAAACGGGCGACCCGACGGGAACCGGCACCGGCGGACCTGGCTACCAGTTTGCCGATGAGTTCCACCCGGACTTAAAGCATGATCAGCCGGGTGTGTTGAGTATGGCGAACGCCGGGCCGAACACCAACGGAAGCCAGTTTTTCATTACCTTCGATGCCACACCGTGGCTTGATGGACGGCATGCCGTGTTTGGTCGGGTCACCGATGGTCTTGACGTCTTAGATCGCCTCACGCGCATCGATCCAACGCGGCCGTCTGGCGCTGAGCCCGACACGATCGTACGCGTCAGCATCAGCCAAGAGCCCCTAGCGGGCTAAGCGGCCCTACGACCCTTGTGAGAGTGGCGTGACCTTCAAGGCCCGCGCGTCACGTGCGGCCTGAAGGTGCGCCACAAATGTGGCCAAGGGTACGTCGCTAGAGTCGGCCTCTTGGCGACTGCGGAATGACACGACCTCAGCATCAGACTCCTGATCGCCCACGACCACGGTGTACGGCACCTTAAGCAGCTCGGCGTCACGAATCTTGGCGTTCATGCGTTCGCTACGTGCGTCCACTTCCGCCCGCAACCCAGCCGCCTGAAGGTCTTGCTGAACACGCTCGGCGTACGCCACATGCCGGTCAGCAATCGGTACGATCCTCACCTGCTCCGGTGCCAGCCAGAGGGGCAGGTCGCCCGCAAAATGCTCAAGCAGGAAACCCACCAAGCGTTCGTGTGTGGAAAGCGGTGCGCGGTGAAGGCACAACGGCGTGTGCTTCTGCCCATCCTCCGCAACGTACGTTAAGTCAAAACGACGCGGTTGGGCGAAATCCACCTGGTTGGTCGCAAGCGTGAACTCCCGACCGATGGCGCTCTTAATCTGCACGTCGATCTTCGGTCCGTAGAACGCCGCCTCATCCTCCGCTTCCACAAACGGGATGTCATGCTCAATGAGCACGTCGCGAACCATCGCCTCGGTTTTCAGCCAGAGCTCAGGCTCGTCAACGTATTTCTTACCCAAGCCCTCCTTGGCGTGCTTCGACAGGCGCATCTCGTAAGACTCGATGCCAAAAAGCTCAAAGTACTTCAGGTACAACCGGATCACACCGACGAACTCATCGGCAAACTGCTCTTCGGTGCAGTAAATGTGGGCATCGTTCATTTGCATGCTGCGCACACGCATGAGGCCCATCAGTGCACCTGAGTCCTCATACCGGTAGCAGGTGCCGTACTCTGCCAAACGGAGCGGCAACTCCCGGTACGACCGCGGACGGGCGTCATAAATTTTGTGGTGGAACGGGCAGTTCATGGGCTTGACGAAGTAGCGAACGTGATCCAGTTCCATCGCTGGGAACATGTCCTCTTCGTAGTACGGCAGGTGCCCACTCTTGAGGAACAGCGACTCTTTGCTTAAGTGGGGCGACCGCACACGCTGGTAACCGGCATCCGCCTCCATCTCCTTCGCGAGCGTCTCAATTTCGTCTACCATCACCGCACCCCGCGGCAGCCACAGCGGCAGTCCCGGTCCGATGTCATCGTCGATCGTGAAGATTTCCAGGTCTTGGCCGATCCGACGGTGGTCGCGACGCTTGGCCTCCTCGATGCGCCAGAGGTGGTCTTTGAGTTCCTCCTCGGTGGCAAACGCAACCCCGTAAACGCGCTGCAGCATCGGACGGCGTTCATCGCCGCGCCAGTAGGCTCCCGCCACACTCATGAGCTTGAAGTGTTTCGGGATTTTGCCGGTGGCGGGCAGGTGCGGACCGCGGCACAAGTCGGTGAAGCCGTCGTCTCCTCCCTGTTCGTAGAAGGTGATCGTCTCACCTTCTGGAAGGTCTTCAATCAACTCCACCTTGTACGGGTCACCCAACGTTTCGTAGTGCGCCAGCGCTTCGCTGCGGCTCAACGCGAAGCGCCTGAGCGGCAAGTTGGCTTTCACGATCTTGCGCATGCGCTTCTCAAGGGCCGGCAGGTCGTCTGGCCCAAGCGCCCGAGGTAGGTCCATGTCGTAATAGAAACCGTGCTCGATGACCGGACCGATCGCCAGCTTGACGGCGTTCGCGTCGAAGCCTTCGTCCACCATCATTTCGCGCACCGCTTGCGCCATGACGTGCGCCAGCGTGTGCCGTGCCAGCTGCATCCAAGCGTCATCTTTGCTGGTGACAATCTCGATGTGTGCACCGTCAGGAACGGGGGTCATGCCATCTGCCAGTTCGCCGTTGATGCGCGTGCCCAAAGCGGCCTTGGCAAGCCCCGGGCCGATGGCCTTGGCGACATCGGCGCCAGTCGCGCCGTCGGGCAGTTCAAGGGTCTTGCCGTCGGGAAGGGTTACCTGCATGCTGCCACCTCAAGCGAGATTCTGCGCGACAACGTCCATCGCGGCGAAACGGCCGTAAGGCTATCACGCAGCCGGCGCGGTATCGTTTTCACCATGCAATGGGTGACGCTTCTCGCCGACACGCCGCTTGGAATGGCTTTGGACGGGTACGTCGACCCTGACGGCCGTTTCAGCATGAAACGAAGCACCGCGGGTGCTGCTGAAACGTTCGCGGCACTCACTCCTTTGGGTGTGGCGGGTGTGATTGTGTCCGGCAACGGGGCGCGCGCAGAAGCGTTCACGCACGCGCAACGCGCATCGGTTGACGCATCGCGGTACCAGTCGGTCGACACGCTGGTGCAAACACGGGGACTGACGGTTGGCGAGCTAACCGGCCCAGAGGCTGTCGTTGACGGCCTTCACGCCGCCGGCTGGGACCCACGTGGCGCTTCGGTGGTGGCGATCGGTGCCAACGCTGACGCCACGGCACTCCTCGGGCGTCTTGCTTCCTCGGGTGTGCGTGAACTTACGGTGGTTGAGGCGTCCGCTGCTGAAGCCGAACAGGCTCTTCCGGACCGGCGAAACGGCGTGACGTTACGGGCACTGCATGAACGCAATCCGGCGATCGATCGTGTGCTTTCAGCGGCCGATGCCGTGCTACTCAGCAAGCCACTCGCGGCCGTCAACGATCTGGTTCTCGGCCCGCACCTCACGCTGGTCGAGTTGATGCCGGACTTGCCCACCACCGTACGACAGCGACTTGACACCCTCGGCGGGGCGGTTGTGCCGTGGCACGACCTGGCCGCGCATCAAACCGCTTGGGCCCTGGGCCGAATCCTTGAACTGGACGTTGACGCCAAACCGTTACTGCAGGCCCTGCATGCCCACCGCTAACCCAACCACGCATCGCGTCATCCGCGCCGCGTTGGCGATGCTTGCGCTTGGCGGTACCGGCTTCGGATTCGGGGAGCCGGTTCGCTACGGCGTGGGCAGCCCATGGTTGACGGTCGTCGATGACGTCATCGTCTTTGACGGCGTCGACCCAAGCATCGGTTTTGATCCAGCCCGAGGCTGGTTCAACTTCGCCGGCCCTGCCCCTGAACGGACAGAAGCCGGCGGTGTGACCGTGGAGCGAGCCACCCTCATCGGACTGGATATTGCGCGCACAAACGGTCTGCGTACCACGACGAGATCCAACGGCAGACGCTACGTGCTTGAAGTTGCAGGGCGACTGCCACCCAACTTTCAGCAGGCGCGCGCGATCGCAACGGTCGTGCCTGGCGACCCGTGGCGCTGGCAGCTTCCTGGGGTGGCCGCCCCCCTCTCACCCAACGGGGAGCGTGCCGATGCGTTGACGATCGCGAGCGATCCGCTTGCGGGTGGCTTGAGCGTCCACTACACCGCAGCGGAGGCCGTCAAAATTCATGCATTTACGTTGACGGAACCCGGACGTTTGGTAATCGATGTGAGCGAACTGCCGCGTGACGCACGCATTCCTGAGCAGACGCAGGACACCGTGCAGCGCGCGATCTGGCCTGGCGTCACGGCGGTTGAGCGTGCCGTATCAACCGCAGCGGCGCACAGCCGGGTTCATGAGGTCTTGCTCGCACCGGGCGCGCGCCTGATGACCGACCTTCGTGCCGCAGAAGGTGTGGCATTGCCGGTCGATGGTGCCGTAGCCAACGCGGTTGCGGCGATCAATACCGGCTACTACGACCCGTCCACGTTGGCGCCGATTGGCCTACGCATTGTGGATGGTGAGGTGCGCGCGCTTCCCTCCCGCGGGCGGCCGGTGCTTTACAGCGACGCGGCAGGCCTTGGGATCACCACCCCGTCCGGCCTGATCGAATTGTGGTCGGGCACTGAACTGCTTGAACAAGCGAGGATCGGTCAAACCCGAAGTTTTGACGTGGCTTGGGCCGAAGGGGTGACCTTCGGGACAGCGGCAGGTGGCATCATCCGCGTGGATGCGTCCGGCGTGGTGCTTTCGAACCAAACCGGCTACGACACCGTCCCAGCAGGCGGCATGGCCGTGCGCTACAACCCGTTCATGGCATCCCTGGCGCGGTTGCAGCCTGGCGACCGCCTGCGTACCGAAATCGTGCTGGACGCCCCCCTCAACAAGGCCCGCTGGGCGGTCGAGGCGGGACCTAGCCTGATTCGCGACGGCCGTGACGCGTACGAACCAGCATCTGAACGCTTCCAAGATGGTACGCGCATCGTCTCCGACGTGACCCAGCAAGCCGCAATTGCATTGCACGCCGATGGCCGTGTACGGCTCATTGCGGCCGAACGCATGACCGCCGCCGACCTGGTTCCTTACCTGCTTGAGCTGGGTGTGGAGGACGCCATCCGCCTGGACAGTGGTGGCTCTACGACCCTGGTAGCAGGCGGTCGCCCCCTGAACCGGTCGTCGCGCCGGGATGTTGAAAGCGTCCTCGTTGTCCTCGACCCTTCGTTAGGGGATGCCGCGCGCTAGCCTGCACCCATGCGCCGGCCGCCAGCACACGTCCGCTCCACTTGGCCGATCCTGTTTCGCTACGACCGAGTGAAGATCACCCTCCTGCGCTGGATGGTGCTCGCACCAACCCTTTTGCTTCTCGGTGCCCTCTGGCAAGGTCTGCTTGGGGGTGAAGCTTGGATCGGTGCTGTGGTCACGGCCGTTGTGACCGTGCTGGCTGCGGTCATTCCGGTGCGCCACAGCGAAACGCGCGTGCGGCGCTGGCTGATTGAACGCCATGGCCTACTCGACGAGACGTTGCTGCAGCCGGCCAATGAGGCCGCACTGGACGGACCGATGCGCGACAAGCTCGTCGCGGTTGCGCGTACGCACCCGGTACGACCCCAGCGTTATCTCCCCCATCCTGCCGCGATCGCAGGCGCCACGCTGGCACCGTGGCTGACCGCCACCGCATTATGGGTACTTCCGTTTAGCCCCACCATCGAAAATGGCCCACGAAGTGGCGATGCGGGTCCGGACGCTCCCACGTCAACCACAGCATCACCAGACGATGGTTCAGGGCAACCTGGACCGCCATCGACCGAAGACCGCCTGGACGCTGAATCCGGCGAAGCATCCACACCCGGAACCGACGATATTTCGCAAGACGACGCCCCCATGACCGAGGCCGACCAAGCGGCCGACCAAGCGGCCGACCAAGTGGCCGACAACGCGCCAAACGACCCCGACAGGATGACCGGTGAACGGCCGCTCGGAGACGATTCAGCCAGCAGCGACCCCGACGCCCCACCGGCCGCGACCGACCGCCCGGACGACCCACAGACGGGCCAGCCAGGCCTCTCAGCGGACGCACCGCCTGACGCTGCTGTGGAAGAGGACCGCGAATCAGCGGTGTCGCCCGAACCATCTCGCGAGCCGGCCGACACCACCCAATCGCCAAATCCTGACCCCGCAACCACAGAGACGGACGCACGGACGCCAGCATCGCCCACGACAGACGCAGGAGAACCGAGCGGGGCACCAGACGTCCAAGGCGACGGGGATTCGACCTCTGAAACGGCCGTCGCCTCCGATGATTCAAACGGTGGGACGCCACCTGATGACCGCGAGGGCCCAACCCCCGATACGGCCGCCACGCCAGGGGATGCGACCGGTCAAGGTCAAGTAGAAGACAGTGGGCGTCCACCGACCGGTGAGGGCGTCACGCAGGACGGGTTGAACGGTGAAGTGCAAGCGGGCGAAGGTGAACGGCCCGTACCCGACGCCAGTGGTACGGCAGATGCATCAAACGATTCAGCGCAACCAGGCGAAGGCGCACGTCGGGCGTCCGACGCGGTTGGGCCTGAAGACGCTAGTCGCGAAGCAACGCAAGCGACAGATGGGCCGCAAACAAGCGCCGGCGGTAACGCTGAAAACACGGAAACCAACAGACGTGGCACGGTCGCCCAGCAGGACCCGGACTTAGACCCACCGAACGACCAGACGCCGGCCAAGGAAGCAGATGGGGCAACCACCCGCGTACGCGAGCCAGCAGAACGCCCACCTGGAAACGAGGCACAACCACCCGCACGCACCACGGACGACCTGCCAGCCAGCGTGCAGAACCGCCCACCACCGAACAACACAGTGGATCAGACAACCACGGACCCTGTGGTGCCGGGCACAAGTGACGGCAATGCCCAAGCCGATTCAGGCCCAACAACCGTGCCAACCCCGCCCGCGAACGACCCGCCGGTCTTGCCACAAGACCGCGACGCGGTTGAGCGCTACTTCACCAACGACGCCACGCCTTGAGGTCCTCAATGACGTAAGGCGCAAGCGCGTCGATCGACCGCTCGGCAAGCTCCGCAACCACCGCATCATCACGGACGTCCGGTAACCCTGCAGCGGGATCGTCAACGTAAAGGACGCCTGTCAGGTGCGGACCCAATACGGACGAACGAACCTGCCCCGCCTCAGCGTCCACGACGGCCACCTCAAGTTGCAACTCAACCCAGTATGACGTCGGAGGTTGCCGCCGATCACGAGGCGTCCGCTCCAACACCACCGGCCGAATCACAATCACGACATCCGCAGATGCAGCACGCCCCACCGACGCAGCCGACTGCGCCCATAAGCTCGCGCGCGATCCCCGCCGAACCTCTAAGAAGCGAAGGGTTTGCGACCGCACAAAGTCAAAATCAAGATCGCTCGACCGCAAGGTTTGGTCCAGGGCGTCAGCAGCGCCCGCTGGACGCGCATGCCCCGCGGCGTACACGACGGCTGCATCGGGTTGCCCGTCGTTCAGGCTTGCAGGCAGACAGCCGCTGAAAAAGCTCAAAACCAAGAGCGACAACATCCAAGCACGCATCTGTGACCCACCTTTCAAGGCCGAGCGTTACGCGAGACGCAATTCCGCACGACCGTTCGACCAAGCCTGCACGTCGCGAGCGGCGGTGTCAACGTCCGTTTCACGCACTTCAATACCGACCGTGGCGCCGTGCGCGGTGTACGACACATCACCCACCACCGTATGCTCACGGGCCTTGAGCCTGCGTAGCACGGCATCAACCATCGCAAACGGCACATCAACCTCCACCCAAGCAGTGGCATGCACCTCACGCACACCCGCTGCATCCAACGCCTTCGCGGTGGTCCCACCGTAGGCCCGAATCAAACCGCCCGCCCCAAGCTTCACGCCACCGAACCAACGCACGCAAGCGCACACCACCCGGTCAAGGTCGCGCCGCTCGAGGACGGTCAGCATCGGTCGCCCTGCCGTCCCTGTGGGTTCCCCGTCGTCATCAAACCCTGCCTTACCGGAATGGCGCCATGCCACAGCAACATGATTGGCATCCGGATGGCGCTCACGTACGGCAGACTGCAGGTCACTCACCTCATGAGGGGCCGCAAGCGGCTGCACATACGCCACAAAAATAGACCGCTGAATGTTGTCCCTAACGGACGCTTCTCGGTCGACCGTGAGCCACACACCCGCAAGCTAGCACGCGCTCACCGCCGGCCGCCGAATCGGCGCCATCGTGCTAGCCTTGCCTTATGCACCCGACCTTCCATCGATGTCGCTAGGGCGCCACGACTGCACGCCCTCCGCCCCACACATCGAACAGAAAGGTCACCATGACGCTTCAACTTCACGACACCCAAACCCACGAAACCAAACCGTTTGAACCGGTGACGCCAGGTCACGCCGGGTTGTACTTTTGCGGCCCGACCGTCTATAGCGAACCGCATCTCGGCCACGCCCGCGGTCCCATCGTCTTTGACGTTCTTCGCAACTGGCTTGAACACCTTGGGTACACCGTCCGTCTGGTCAGCAACATCACCGATGTCGGGCACCTCACCGATGACGCCGAAGACGGCGAAGACAAGCTCGCTAAACGCGCAGCCTTGGAACGCCTTGAGCCCATGGAAATCGCTGAAAAGTACTTCTGGTCGTACTTTGATGCCATGGCGCGCCTCAACGTTAGGCGCCCCAGCATCGTGCCGCGAGCAACGGGCCACATTCCGGAGCAGATCGAGTGGGTTCAAGCCCTCATCGATGCCGGTATGGCGTACGAACGCAGCGGCAGCGTGTACTTCGACGTGTCTGAGTTTGAAGACTACGGCGCGTTGTCGGGACGCGACCCGGACCAATTGCTTGAAGGCACGCGGGTCGAGGTGCGCGGTGAGAAGGATGACCCACGCGACTTTGCGCTATGGAAACGAGCCGAGCCGGAACACATCATGCGCTGGCGTTCACCGTGGGGTGAAGGGTTTCCAGGTTGGCATCTTGAATGCTCCGTCATGAGCACCAAATACCTTGGGGACCGCTTTGATATTCACGGCGGCGGTCTCGATCTCGTCTTCCCCCACCATGAATGCGAGCTGGCCCAAGCCCATGCCGTCGGTAAACCGTTCGCCAACACCTGGTTGCACTGGAACATGATGACCCTCGACGGCGAAAAAATGTCCAAAAGCAAGGGACACTTCGTCACGCTGACCGACCTTTTTGAGCGTTACGGCCCGGCTGTGGTTCGCTTCCACCTGCTGAGGAGCCACTACCGCAGCGTGTCCGACTTTGGTGAAGCCGCCATCGAAAGCTCCAAACAGGGCCTCACGCGCCTGCTGGACGGTTGGGCCGACGCCCAAGCGAAAGCGAACGACGCCGAGCCTGACACAGAGGTCACTGCGGCGCACGTGGCGGCGTTTGACGCCGCCATGAACGACGACCTCAATACCCCCCAAGCGATTGCGGCGCTGTTTGACGCCACGCGTGACCTTCACCGCCTGGGAGCGAGCCTGACACCCGCTCAGGCGGCTGCGTTCGCAGCGTTCTACGGTAGCCGACTGGGTGGTGTGCTGGGCGTGGAAGCCTTGGGTCACGACGCGCAAGATCAGGCGTCCCAGGAACGCTTTGACGCCTTGGCAGACATGGTGCTTGCGCAACGCGAGGCGGCCCGTGCAAGACGCGATTTTGCGTCGGCCGATGCGATTCGCGATCGCCTTACCGAGCTGGGCCTCGTGATTGAGGACACCCCTGAAGGACCGCGTATTCGACGTCAACTGGGCGCCACAACCGGCACCGACTGACGCACCGAGGAGGATTCATGGATGCACCGTACGTACTGACGCTGGATCAAGGCACGACCAGCTCGCGAGCGATCTTGTTTGATGCCAGCGCTGCCCCTGTGGCGGTCGCCCAAAAGGAGTTCGGTCAACACTACCCACAGCCGGGCTGGGTGGAACATGACGCCCAAGAGATCTGGAGTAGCCAATCCAGCGTCCTCGCAGAAGCGTTGGCCAAAGCGAACGTGGCCGCCTCCCAAGTCAAGGCGGTCGGAATTACCAACCAACGCGAAACCACCATTCTCTGGGACCGTAAGACCCTTGAACCCGTGCATCACGCCATCGTCTGGCAAGACCGTCGGACCGCCGGCATTGTGGAGCGTTGGGTCGCAGACGGGCTAGGCGACCTGATTACCCAAACCACCGGTCTTGTCCCTGACGCCTACTTTTCGGCCAGTAAGATTGTGTGGATCCTAGAAAACGTCCCCGGCGTCCGTGAACGCGCCGAGCGCGGAGAGCTGGCCTTCGGCACCGTCGACAGTTGGCTGATTGCACGCCTCACAGATGGCCAACAGCATGTCACCGACGTGAGCAACGCCAGTCGGACGATGCTCTTTGACATCCGCTCACGCACCTGGAGCGAACCACTCCTGAAGGCCTTCAACATTCCAGCGGCCCTCATGCCACGCGTCACGGCAAGCTCAGAAGTGGTCGGTCACGTGCCAGCCACAAAATTCGGTGCCGACATCCCCATCGCAGGCATCGCCGGCGACCAGCAAGCCGCCACGTTCGGACAGGTGTGCTTCGAACCTGGCATGGCCAAAAGCACGTACGGCACAGGAGGCTTCCTGGTGCTCAACACCGGCGCAGAACCGGTGCCGTCCAACAACCGCCTACTTACGACCGTTGCCTGGGACCAAGACGGGGTTGATTACGCCCTTGAAGGCAGCATTTTCATGGCGGGTGCGTCGGTTCAGTGGTTACGCGACGGCCTTGGCATCCTCAAGGCCAGCAGCGACGTCGAAGCACTCGCGCAGCAAGTACCGGACGCCGGAGGCGTGGTCATGGTCCCTGCCTTCACAGGGCTTGGCGCCCCACATTGGGATCCACACGCGCGTGGCGCATTGTTCGGCCTGACCCGCGGTAGTACCGCTGCACACGTGGCCCGCGCCACCCTTGAGTCCATCGCCTTTCAGGTGCACGATGTGGTCCGCGCCATGGAAGCTGATGCCGGCAGCCCCCTCACAGAACTTCGTGTCGACGGGGGCGCCAGCACCAACAACCTGCTCATGCAGTTCCAAGCGGATCTACTGGGTGTGCCGGTCGTCCGCCCGAAGATCACCGAAACGACCGCCTTGGGTGCGGCCTATCTTGCAGGCTTAGCCGTGGGTGTCTGGCCTGACCGTGAAACCCTGAAGCAACAGTGGCAGGTAGACGTCACCTTTGAGCCAGGCATGGATGAGACCGAGCGTACCGCCCGGCTGGCCCAATGGAACAAGGCCGTGACACGCAGCGCAGGCTGGGCTGCCGATGAGGTGCAAGCATGAGTAACGCCGTTCAACGCGCCCGTCCTGACATTAGTGAGATGGGTCGCAACACCTACGATTTGCTGGTCATTGGTGGCGGTGCCACGGGTGCCGGCGTGGCCCTCGATGCAGCCAGCCGCGGTCTGAAAACCGCGATGGTGGAACGCGATGACTTTGCGGCAGGCACGAGCAGCCGGAGCACAAAACTCATCCACGGCGGCGTGCGCTACCTAGAAAAGGCCATCAAGCAGTTCGACCGCACCCAATTCAACCTCGTCCGCGACGCCCTCAAGGAACGCTCGGTCCTCCTAAAGATCGCCCCGCACCTTGCACGACCCCTGCCACTCGTGACGCCGCTTTACGAGTGGATTCAGGTGCCGTACTTCATGACCGGCCTCAAGATTTACGAATGGTTGGCGGGATCCAGCAACCTGGCTCCCAGCCGTTACGTCGACGCCAAAACCGCGCTTGATCGCTTCCCAATGCTCAAGCCTGACGGGCTTCGCGCCGGCGTCATTTACTACGACGGCCAGTTTGATGACGCCCGCATGAACGTGGCCTTGGCGACCACAGCCGCAGATCAAGGCGCCGACATCCTCAACCACGCATCGGTGGAAGCCCTGATGCACGAAAATGGCAAGGTTGCAGGGGCCACCATTCTTGACCATGAGACGGGCCAGCGGGCGCACGTCAAGGCCCGCGCGGTCATCAACGCCACCGGACCGTTTGCGGATGCCATACGGCGCATGGATGACCCAGACATTGAACCGATGCTGACCGCATCAAGCGGCATCCATATCGTGCTCGATCAACGCTTCTCACCACCCGATACGGGCTTGCTCATTCCCGAAACCGAAGACGGCCGGGTACTGTTCCTGCTCCCTTGGCTTGGCCAGACGCTCGTGGGCACCACCGATAACGAAGCGCGCATCGAACCACACCCGCAACCGACGGAGGACGATATCGAGTACGTCCTGCGGCATATCCGGCAGTACTTCTCGCTGCCAGTAGAGCGATCGGACGTGAAGTCCGCCTGGTCTGGACTTCGGCCCCTCGTCTCCGATCCAAACGCGAGCGATACGGCCGGTTTGTCACGTGACCACGTGATTCACATTTCAGATCAAGGACTCATCACCATCGCGGGCGGCAAGTGGACCACCTACCGCAAGATGGCGCTCGATACCGTCGACCAGGCCATCCAACAAGCCGGCCTGTCGGCCAGCGACAGTCAAACCGAACACCTGGCGCTCACCGGTGGAGCCGAGTATGAAGCGTTCAATGCTGGCAGACTCCAGGAAGCCTACGGCTTTGACAGCGATACCGCCCACCACCTCAACACCGCCTATGGCGACCAAGCAAAGCATGTTGCTGACCTGGCGCGTGACGAAAACCTGTCCGACCGCATCGCACCGGACCTTCCAAACCTTCTTGCCGAGGTCGTTCATGCGGTGCGCTCCGAGTACGCCTGCAGCACCACCGATGTGCTCGCCCGGCGAACCCGCGTGGCCTTTCTCGACCGAGACGCAGCGTTACAAGCGCTCGAAACGGTGCACAACCTTGTGCGCTTGGAGCTTGGTTGGGATGACGAACGCGCCGCGCGTGACATCCAAGAAGCGCGAGCGTACTTGGGTTAGCGCCGAACGAGGTTCGGAGCGGTATGGTACGCGCGGCGGCCGGGATGGCGGAATCGGTAGACGCTGCGGACTTAAAATCCGCTGCCTGAAAAGGCGTGCGGGTTCGAGCCCCGCTCCCGGCACCAAAACGAACGCCCCCTCTTCTGGAGGGGGCGTTATTGGTAGCGATGCGCGGACTTGAACCGCGGACCTCACGATTATGAGTCGTGCGCTCTAACCAGCTGAGCTACATCGCCGCAAGCGGCGCGTAGTGTAACGCATTACGCCCGCCCAGCCAAACCGCCCACGTGTGCGGCTTGGTAGCGTTCTGCATGCCATCATCCACGCCTATGCCTCTCGGCGGCCCGACCGCTGTCACCGGGCGCGGACCCGCAGGAGGCACGGTGGTACGGCACTACGACTTGGGTGTCGATGAGGAACATCTCAACGCCCGCCGTGGAGCAGCGTTGCTGCACCGAAGCGAACTTCAGGCTTACCGTCTATCCGGCAGGCCTGAGGCCCTGCGTCAGTTCGGCTGGGCTGGCGCTGTGGCGGCAACATCCCAGGGTCGGTTTGGCCGTATTGCCCTGCCGGGAAGACCCACCCTGGCGTACGAGCATGCGCTGCTGGTCACCCTGAAACAGGATGCGGAATGGTTGCTTCTGACGCATGAAGGCTCGCCCCATGTGACCAGCAGCGAAGGGTTAATGTTGCGCTCCTTGGGTGGCGAGTGGGCCGTTCTTGACGCACTGGGGCCGGCCGCTGCCGTGGGCCTTGAAATGGCCATGGCAGGCGATCTCGTTGACCTTCCAGAAGGTGGAAGCGTCGCTACCCAAATGGGTGGCGCGCCCGTACGTGTGGTTAGGCACCGAGGTCTTGGCGACGATGGCTTCTTCGTTCTCGCCCAAGCAAGGTACGCGCCCCAGGTTTGGTCCACCCTGACAAGCCAGTTATTTCAGCCGACAGGTTACGACACCTTTGAAAGCCTACGGATTGAAGCGGGCGTACCGATGCCGTACACGGAAGTTGCACCCGCGCACGGCGCGATTGCGCCACAGATCGCGTGGGTCGCTTTAAGGTCGCAAGAGCGACGTCTTTTGCGACAGGGATACCGCATCACGAACGCCTTGGGCGAACCGATCGGCGAGGTCACCAGCGGCTCCGACTCCCCCGTTGGACGGCAGACGCACGCCATCGGCTGGGTGCAGGGCACCGCAATCCACGAAGAGGCCCCTGCCTTTGTCGAGGTCAGGGGCCAAATTGATCGTGTGCACTTACGTCAATGCCCGTTCACGATCTCAAGCGGGCCCTAGCGTCCGATTTAGGTACTGCAGCCGACGCTACCTTCGCCATCTGGCGCTTCACTACCGTCGGTACGGAAGCTGCTGCCACAGCCGCAACTACTGCTGGCGTTGGGGTTGTTCACGGAAAAGCCGCCACCCATCATGTTCTCAACGTAGTCAACTTCACTACCGGCCAGCAACGGCCAGCTCATCTTGTCAACCACCATGGTGACCCCTTTGTCTTCGAAGACCTGATCACCTTCGAGGCGGCGGTCATCAATGGCCATCCCGTACATGTAGCCACTGCATCCTCCGGATTTCACATACACACGGACAGCGGCTTGCTCAGACGGTTGAGCGGAAATCAGTTCGGTCGCTCGACGAGCGGCCGCATCTGTAAAAGTCAGGGCGGTTTGCGTCTCGCTCATATGGAGATTTTAACGCAACGGTTAGAGCCGGGCATGAAACCCACGTCACCAGGTCTGCTACACTGCACAGCGCTTTGAGGGCGTATAGCTCAGTCGGTAGAGCGGCGGTCTCCAAAACCGTAGGTCGAGGGTTCGAGTCCTTCTGCGCCCGCCAAACGTGCCCCCACCCCGTGTGGGGGCGTTTTTGTGACGTATCAACCAGACCGTAAACCTGACACATGACGTGCTATCTTCGCCGCGTGAAACGCCTTCTCTGGATCGTTGCTGCGGCCGCGGCGTTGTTGCTGTTAGCGCCAGCCGCGCACGCCCAAACGCAAGACGAGTTGTGGGTCCTGCCGATCGATGACACGATCTCCCCCGCTACTGTCAGTTTCGTCGAGCGGCGCATCGCGCAGGCCAACGATGTGAGACCACCCGCGGTCGTGCTGCGCGTCAATACCCCCGGTGGCCGTGTCGACTCCATGCAGGCCGTGGTGGACGTGATCATGAACGCCGCGCAAGTACCGGTCGTCGCGGTGGTCGAGAACGCCTTCAGTGCGGGAGCACTGATCGCCATGGCGGCTGACGAACTGGTGATGCTTCCAGGCGCGTCGATTGGCGCGGCGTTGCCGATCTCTGTGGCCCCTGGAGGCAGCGAGGCGGTCGGCGAGAAGTTCAACTCGGCGTTACGCGGGCAATTCCGCAGTGTTGCTGAGTCGCGTGGGCGAAACGGCGAGGTCGCCGAAGCCATGGTCGATCCGTCAAAAGTCATTCCAGGACTGGTTGATAGCGAACAGCTTGTGACCCTTAGTGCCAGCGAAGCGGTCGAGTTCGGCATTGCTGACCTTGAAGCCAGCGACTTCCAAGACGCCCTCACCCAATTGGGGTACGGCGGCATTCCGACCGTTGAGCTTGAAAGGACCCTGACGGAACGCATCGCCTCGTGGTTCGCCAACCCCATCGTGTTAGGGGTGTTGTTCATCCTTGGTGTGGGCGGGCTGGCCTTAGAGTTCTTCAACCCAGGCTTTGGCATCCCCGGCGCGATCGGTATCGCCGCACTGGCCACGTTCGCCATGACGGTGTTTGTGGCCACCCCCGCCGGTCCCGTGGATATTGCCCTACTGCTCATCGGGATTTTGTTACTTGCGGTGGAAGCGGTCATCCTGCCTGGCTTTGGGGTCGCTGGCGCCTTGGGGCTGGCCGCCATTGTTGCGGCCATGGTGCGAATTTTCCAAGCGGACGCCTTGACCGTGCTGTCCACATCAGCCGTCGCGGCCGGCGTGTTGCTCGGTTTGCTGCTGTGGATGCTCCCCAATACCGGTCTTGGCAAGCGTTTGACGCTCAGCACGCGCATCGGGGGCGGGATGCCGGCCGACCGACGAACGGACCCTGCGACCATGGCTGACCCGGAACGCGCCAAACTGACCGCCGATCGGTCCTACCTGGTCGGCAAACGTGGGACGGCCAACAGCGACCTTCGCCCTTCAGGCATCGCCACGTTTGAAGGCGAACGCGTTGACGTCGTCAGCGACGGCCGTTACGTTGAACAAGGCGCAACCGTTGAGGTTGTCAGCGTCAGCGGGGTCGTGGTGACCGTAAGGCCGACCGAACCGGCGACCGCAAGCCCTTCAGCACCAAGCACCCCAAGCGACGGCAGCCCGCCGTCTTTCGATCCAAACGCCACGGCTTAAACCCAATCCAGCGAGTTCAACCAAAGGAGTTTCACTGTGTTCCAAATCCCCACCCTCATTCTTGCCGGCGTCATCCTGCTGTTCTTCATCATCCTGTTCAACTTCATTCCTGTTGGCTTGTGGATTGCGGCTATCTCAGCTGGGGTGCGTGTCAGCCTCGTCAGCTTGGTGGCCATGCGCTTGCGGCGCGTCCCGCCTGCCAAGATCATCAACCCGCTCATCAAGGCAGAGAAAGCCGGCCTTGACGTGCTCCAGAATCAGCTTGAAGCCCACTTCCTGGCTGGAGGCAACGTTGACCGGGTCGTGGATGCACTCATCGCGGCCGACAAAGCCCGCATCGCCCTGCCGTTTGATCGTGCGGCCGCCATTGATCTTGCCGGTCGCGACGTCCTCGATGCGGTCAAGGTGTCGGTCAACCCTCGTGTCATCCAAACCCCGAACGTGAGCGCTGTCGCCCGTGACGGCATTGAGCTCATCAGCACCGCGCGGGTCACCGTTCGTGCCAACCTCGAACGTCTTGTGGGTGGTGCCGGTGAAGAAACCATCATCGCCCGCGTGGGTGAAGGCATCGTCTCCTCCATTGGCTCGACCGATTCGCACAAGAAGGTCCTCGAAAACCCGGACACGATCTCAAAGACCGTGCTTGAAAAGGGCCTTGACTCGGGCACGGCGTTCGAAATCCTTTCGATCGATATTGCCGACGTCAACGTGGGGCGCAACATCGGTGCGCAACTCCAAACCGACCAAGCGGAAGCCGACAAGAACGTCGCGCAAGCCAAGGCCGAAGAACGCCGCGCCATGGCGGTCGCTGCGGAACAAGAGAACAGCGCCCGTGTGGAAGAAATGCGCGCCAAGGTGGTCGAAGCCGAAGCCGAAGTGCCGCTGGCCATGGCAGAAGCGTTCCGCAACGGCAACCTTGGGGTGATGGATTACTACACGCTGCGTAACGTTGAATCCGACACCGATATGCGTCGCGGAATCGCCTCCTCCACCCAAGACCAAGAAGGGGACAGCGACGAGCGTAGCGTCTAATGCTTGACGATCTTCTGCCGTTCCTGATCGCCGTTTTCGTGGTCGTGAACTTTGTTCGCGGGTTCCTACAAAACGGTTCACGCCGGGGGTCTCCACGTTCCAAGCGTGGTGCCCCCGCC
>CAJXNS010000009.1 GCA_913057165.1 uncultured Trueperaceae bacterium | reverse complement strand
TGGTGACGGCCTGAATGCGACTGCCCCGGTGGCCAATGCACGCACCAATTGGGTCCACGTTCGGGCTATTGCTGGTGACGGCCACCTTGCTACGCGCTCCCGCTTCACGGGCCACGGCCTTGATTTCGACCGTGCCATCGGTGACTTCAGGGATTTCTTGGTGCATCAAGTAGGTCAGCAGTTCGCCAGCGCCGCGGGATACGAGAATGCTTGGTCCGCGCGTGCCTAACTCAACGCTGGCGACGTACACCTTAAGGCGCATCCCAACCATGTACCGTTCGCCTTGGATTTGTTCACGTGGAGGCATGATCGCCTCACCGCGACCCAAGTCCACAAACACGTTGCGTTTGTTGTCGACGCGGCTGACCACGCCCGTGATGACCTCGCCAGCGCGGTCCTTGTACTCCTCGTAGACGAGGGTGCGTTCGGCTTCACGAATCTTTTGGGTGATGATCTGCTTGGTGGTTTGGACGGCAATCCGGGTGAATTTCTCCTGGTCGACCGGAAATTCCATTTCCATGCCGACTTCCACCTCCGGGTCGAGCTCGAGGGCTTCGTCGAGGAGAATCTCCTTGTTGCGTTCGTCTTCATCTTCGTTGGGTTCGGCGACAACCTTACGGATCTCTAAGACCTCCATCTCGCCGCTTTCTGGGTCGATGGAAACCTCAATGTTGTGGCCTTGCATGACGTTGCGTTCAAATGCGTGCTCGAGCGACTCTTCGAAACTGGCCAGCAGTTGCTCCTGGTCCAAGTTCCGTTCGTTCGCCATCACGCTTAGGGCATCGATAAATTCTTTGTTCATGATCAACCTCTCCTATTCGGTTGTGCGACTCATCGCGGTTCGCTCGGCCATTCAGCCAGGCGAGCTGCATGAATCTCGGCCAGTGGAATGGAACGGTGTTCACCGTTCACGTCAAGCGTGACGTCCTGATCGTCGGCGCTGACGACCGCACCCTGGAGGCTTTCGCTTCCGGTTTTGACGTTGACCTTGAGTCCAGCAAAACGCTCAAAGTGCCTGCGTGTCCTTAGGGGACGGTTGGCACCGGGCGACTCGACCTCCAAGGTGTAACGCCCGCCCATCGGTTCGGCGCGGTCGAAGTCAAGGCTGAGCGCCTCGCTTGCGACCTGCACGTCATCGAGCGTGACGGCCGTTTCGTCAAGCCGGTCGATACGAACAAGCAGGATGGCGGTGCCGCTTCGTTGGGTGCGTTGCACCTCAAGCAGCTCGTAACCGAGAGGTTCAAGCACGTCGCGCGCTTGCTGTTCTAACGCCATGCGAAAACCCCTTCCTGCCGGCCCATGCGGCGTTGTGTGGCTAGGTCAATGAAAAAGGCGGGCTCTGCGAACCCACCCTTGACGTTCAGGATGACCTACCGCCCACAAGTATAGCCGTTACGGCCGTTATCTCGCAACGACCCGCTGCGCGCGAAATAACGCGGCAGCCGTGTTTGCATTGCGATTCAGTCGTGCGTATACTTATGTCATGACGCGCAGCGCACGAGCTTCGTGACCAGGACGCCTTCGGCGTCCGCTTTTTGACGGCCCTCCAATGCGGATGGGTCGTTTTTCTTGGTCACACCCCCACCGTCGCCCGTCGCTACGAATGAGGAGGCACGCATGAAACCGCAAGGCGAAGTCCTGCTACTGACCCCCGGGCCCACCCCAATCCACCCCCGGGCGCTCGCGGCCATGCAGTGGCCCATGCGCGGGCACATGGACCCCGATGTGTTCGCTTACAACGACGGCATTGTCGAAGACCTCAAAAAGCTGTACGGCGCACCGCAGGACGCGTTCGCGAGTTTGCTTTCAGGCACGGGATCGCTCGGTATGGAAGCCGGGCTTGCCAACCTGCTCGAGCCAGGCGAACGGCTCCTCGTTGCCAACAATGGCGTGTTTGGACGCCGGATGGTTGAGATGGGTCAGCGTTTAGGTGCCGACGTGCGGTCGGTGGACGCCGAACTTGGGAAGCCCATCGACCCAGCCGCCGTTGCACACGCGATCGACGCTTTTCAGCCGCACGTGGTTGCGGTGGTCCACGGTGAGACCAGCACGGGGGTCATCAACCCAGTCGAGGCAATCGCCGACGTGGTGCGTGCTTCAGGTGCCCTATTCAGCGTCGATGCGGTCACCACGGTCGGCATGATGCCGTTCAGCATGGATGAACTCGGTATTGATTACGCGTACACCGGTTCACAAAAGTGTTTGTCCGCCCCGCCCGGTCTGGCACCCGTGGTGTACAGCCGCCGGGCCATGGAGAAGGTCGCATCCCGCACAACGCCGGTGGCCACCTGGTACGCCGATGCGGTGGGTATGCAGGCCTACTGGGATCCGGGCCAGCCACGCAGCTACCACCACACCATCCCCGTGCAGTTGCATTGGGCCACGGGTGAAGCGATCAAAGCCGCCCTCGAGGAAGGTCTTGAAACGCGAGCTGAGCGCGTCCGCCATCTCGCCAGCGCGATCCTTGACACCCTGGCCCCGGAGGGTTTCGCTCCGTTTATTCCTGCCGAATGGCGCCTGCCAACCGTGCTGGCCGTCACCCTCCCGCCCGGTTTGGATGACGCGGCCATGCGCAAGCAAATGCGTGAACAGCACAACATCAGCGTCACCGGTGGGCTCGGCCCCACAGCCGGACGGATCTGGCGACTTGGGCTGATGGGTGAAACCGCCCACCGTGAGCACTACCGGCGGTTTATGGACGTTCTCGGCGGCATGCTCGGCTCGCCCGGTCTGGTCGAACGGTTTGAGGCCGCCTACGACGAGGCGGTTGCCACGCCAGCGTGAGCGACGCAGCACGCAAGCGCGCCGAAGCGCGCGCGGCCGATCTGGGTGTCGATCTCGATACCTTGCGCCGCGAGGATCCTGTTCGCTACCGCATGCTTCACGCGGCTGTTCTGCTGGACGCCCACCCATCGCTTGCCGACGCCGCCGCCCAAGTCGCTTGGGACGTCATGCCTGACGCCGAGGTGTACCAAGTCCGTCAAGGAGAACGAACCCGCCTCTACATTGAGCCTGAACCCAGCCGCGAGACACTGGCGGCAATCGATACCCGCCTGGCCCACCTGATCAACCACGCCAGCTTCAAGGAAGCGTTTGCGTTCTACCGAACCGTCAACGACCTGCGCGGCGAACACCGTGAACTGTTGCTGCCCACCCCACCCGAGAGCTGGGACGGCCAGCAGGCCGCCATGATCGGCCCGTTCGACACCGAAGACCAAGCCGAAGCGTGGGCGAAAGACCATGTGCCGCCCGCCATGGCCAGCGACGCGGTTCCCATGCTCAGCCGGTGGTTTTGCGATGTCTTCTCCGCCGAAGAAGAATGGCTGGCGAACCGCAGCTAAGGGCGAAGCCCAACCGCGCCAAGCGCGGTACCCTTACGACCGATGAACGAATCCCAAGACCCCACCGCCCTCAAGCAGGCCGCCCTGCAAGAGATCCAAGAAGCAGGCGACCTTGACGCCTTGCAGCAATGCCGCGTGCGTTGGCTGGGGAAAAAGGGTCCCCTCACGGCGCTGCTTCGCTCCTTAGGGTCCATGAGTCCCGAAGAACGCAAGGCCTTCGGTCAGGACGTCAACGCCGCCAAGCAGGCGGTGCAAGCGGCCATCGACAGCCGTAAAACCGAACTTGAAGCCGCCGCCCTGGACGCGCAACTGGAAAACGAACGCGTTGACGTGACGCTGCCGGGCACGCACGGCCCAAGCGGTGGTCTGCACCTGCTCACCAAGGTCACCAACCGTCTGCTCGACGTCTTTCAGTCGCTCGGTTATGACGTCGTGACCGGCCCTGAACTGGAGACGGAGCACTACAATTTCAGTGCGCTGAACTTCCCACCGGAGCACCCGGCGCGCGATGAGCAGGACACGTTCTGGACTGAGGATGGACGTTTGCTGCGCACCCACACGAGCCCCATGCAGGTGCGCTACATGGAGCAGCACAAACCGCCATTCAAGGTTGTGGTGCCCGGTAAGGTCTTCAGAAACGAAGCGGTGGACGCCACCCACGAAGCGCAATTCCATCAGCTTGAAGCGCTGGTGGTTGGCGAGCGGGTCACCATGGCCGACCTCAAGGGCGCCATCCAAGAGATGGCCGACGCCCTGTTCGGCGAAGGCACCAAAACGCGGTTGCAACCAAGCTTCTTTCCGTTCGTTGAACCCGGCGCAGAATTCGCGATCTGGTGGACGCACCCCAAGACCGGCAAAGAGGAATGGTTGGAGCTTGGTGGTTGCGGCATGGTGCACCCCAACGTCTTCAAGGCTGCCGGTTACGAAGGCGTCACCGGCTTCGCGTTTGGCTTCGGAATCGAACGCTTGGCGATGGTGCCGTACGGCGTGCCTGACATCCGGTGGTTCTACCAAAGCGACCTTCGCGTCCTGGATCAGTTCCGGGGTTCGCTATGAACATCACGCACGAATGGCTTGCCGAGTGGGTCCCAAACCTCCCCTCTGTTGACGAGACCGCCGATCTTCTGGCCTCCTTGGGCCTGCCCGTCGAAAGCGTCACCCGCCACGACGGCCCACCGCCCGGTGTTCTGGTGGTGGACGTCACGTCCGTGACCCCGATCGACGGCAGCGACCACTTGACCCTCGTCACGGTCGATGCGGGCGAGCAGACCGCGTCCGTGGTTTGCGGCGCACCGAACGTGCATGTCGGCATGCGCACGGCATGGGCCACCCCGGGCACCACCCTGCCCGCCTTGGGTGTCACCGTCGAAGCCAAAACGGTCCACGGGCAGGCCAGCGAGGGCATGGTTTGCAGCCCCAAAGAACTGGGTGTCTACGATGACGCGTCCGGCCTGATCGCCTTAGGGGATGACGTCGAACCCGGGACGGCGCTGGCTGACGTGTGGCCAGCGGCCACCGTCATGGACGTCGAACTCACCCCCAACAGGGCCGATGCCTTCAGTGTGCGCGGTATCGCGAGAGACCTGTGCGCCAAGCTTGGTGTCGACGCGCTTGACCCCACGCGTGACCTACCCCCCGTCGTCGCTGGCAGCGACGCAGGCGTGACCACCCGGGTGGACGACCCTGCTGGCTGTCCGCAGCTGGTCGTGCAACGGATCGACGGGGTGGCCGTGCGGCCTTCGCCGGTGTGGCTTCAGGCCCGCCTTGCGGCGCTGGGGCTGCGTCCACGCAACGGCGTGGTCGACGTCACCAATTACGTCACGTACGAACTGGGTCAACCGTCGCACGCTTACGACCTGAGCGCCCTTGATCACGAAGGCATCACGGTTCGGGCTGCAAAACCTGACGAACCGCTGGAACTGCTTGACGGCCGCTCGATCACGCTTCACGCAGACGACCTCGTGATCGCGACCGGCGACGGTGCAGGGCAGCCCGTCGGCCTGGCAGGTGTCATGGGGGGCGCGGGTGAGAGCGTCACCAGCGCAACGACGAACGTGGCCCTCGAGGTGGCCCACTTCAACCCCGTACGCATCCGCAAGGCCGCCAAGCGGCACGGTCTGCATACCGACGCGCACTTGCGTTTCGAACGCGGCGTGGACCCAGACCTCCCTCCGCTTGCTGCGTCACGTGCCGCGCAACTCATCGCCCACGTGGCAGGTGGAGCCGTGCGCTCTCACGCCGCTGTCGAAGGAGATACCGACGTACGGGCGGCTGTGCCGTTCAGGCCGTCGCGCGTCGCGTTCCTGATGGGCTTCAGCGTGGCAGAAGCAGATCAGCGTGCCTACTTAGAACGGCTCGGATGTGAGGTGGACGCCACGGGTGCGGACGGCTGGACCGTCACGCCACCCAGCTGGCGGTTCGACCTCAAGATCGAAGAGGACCTCATTGAAGAGGTCGCCCGCCTGCACGGGTACGAGCACATCGCCGCCACCAAACCGGAGCTTGACTTCACCCCGCCCGAGCGAGACGCCACCCACCGCGCACTGCGGGACGAACTCGTTGCCGCCGGCCACCAAGAAACCATCGCCTACGTCTTTACAGGCGCGGACGAAGCGTCCGCCGTGCACGCCCCCGCACCGCACGTGTACCTCTCCAATCCGCAAGGGCTCGAACGTTCCGCCCTACGCACGGCGCTGTACCCCGGCCTGTTACGGGCCGCCGCACAAAACCAAGACGCGTCAGGGTTACGCCTCTTTGAAATCGGACGCGTGTTCCTCAGCGAAGAACATGAACGTTTGGCTGTCCTGCACGCCGGACGGATCGACGGAGCCGCCTGGCAACCAGGGGAGACCGCCAGCTTCCACCGCCTCAAAGGCATCCTCGAAACACTCGCGGAACGCCGCAACGCACGCGTGGCGGTCGTGCCTGCAGACCCTGACGAATTCCCGATGCTTCACCCTGGTGTGGCCGGGCGTGTCATCTGGAACGACCAAGACATCGGCATGATCGGTCGCCTTCACCCACGCGTGGAACGCCACCATGAACTGTCTGAGACGTTCGTGCTTGAGATCGATGTTCCCCTGCCAGCAGGTCGTTTGACCATTCGTGAGCTGCCGCGCCAGCCGTACGCCGAGCGTGACGTGGCCGTGGTCGTCCCAGACGTCGTGCCGTACGCCACCCTCGAGGCGGCCGTCATGAAGGCGGCAGGCCCGCACGTGCTGACGGTGTTTCCGTTCGACGTCTACCAAGGCAAACCCCTCGCGGATGGCCATAAGAGCGTCGCCATTCGCATGCGGTGGCGGCATCCAGGACGCGCATTGACGGATGCTGAAGTGGACGAACACCTACAAAGCGTCATCGCGCAGTTGCAGGCGGACGGGTACGAAATCCGCAGTTAAATGAATGCCCGTGCGGTAGCGTGCTTGCGTGTGGAGGAGGTGCGACGCGAACCAACCCCTGTAGGGCCACGAGGAAGCGCAAGCCCGACCTAACCCGGTCGGTCACGAGGTGGAGGGCCTCAAGCCAACCCACGCTTGAGGATACGAACGCTACGGCGTTCTAAAACGCGAACTTGTCTGCGGGCCCCTCCCGAGATGGATCTCTCGCTCGATCATCGCCCAGATCCGCACAACGGACTCGCTGTCCACCGACCACCCCCTGTTTCGCTTTGACCACTCAATGGAGGTGCCCATGTGCGGCATCGTTGGTTACGTCGGCCCGCAGAACGCCACGGACGTGGTGATTGAAGGGCTCAGGCGTCTTGAATACCGCGGTTACGACTCCGCAGGCTTGTCCGTGCGTCGCCCTGAGGGCCACGTCACGCTTAAACGCTCCGGCAAACTCAAAAACCTAGAGGACGCCCTTGAGGCCACGCCGCTTGCGGGTGCTCACGCGATCGGCCACACCCGCTGGGCGACCCATGGCCCGCCGACCGACCGTAACGCCCACCCGCACGTCACCGAAGACACCCGCGTCGCCCTTATTCACAACGGCATCATCGAAAACCACCAAGCCCTGCGTGAACGCCTCAACGGCGCGGGTCACGTGTTCACGAGCGATACCGACAGCGAAGTGCTGGTCCACCTCATTGAGGAGGCGTACGACGGCGACTTAAGCGACGCCGTCCGGGCTGCCCTCCGGCAGGTTGAAGGGGCCTACGCGGTCGTTGTGTCGCATGCCGATCACGACGAACTGGTCGTGGCCCGCATGACCAGCCCGCTGGTGCTTGGTTACGGCGAAGGAGAAACGTTCGTGGCCAGCGACGTGCCCGCCATCCTGAAGCACACCCGGCGGGTGTCCTACCTGCAAGACGGTCAAGTGGCCACGTTACGGCCAGCCGGCATCCAAGCCACCGACCTTGAGGGCCACCCCCAAGAGCTGGAGATCGACACGATCGACTGGGATCTCGAAGCCGCCGAGAAGGGTGGCTGGCCTCACTTCATGCTTAAAGAGATCTACGAACAGCCGCAAGTACTGGTCAACACGCTAAGCGACCGGTTGTCCCAAAGCACAGGCGACGCCAACCTGAATCTCACGCTTGACCCAAGCGCCATCGACCGCATTGTCATTGTGGCCGCCGGTACCGCCTCGTACGCCGGTGAGGTTGGGCGTACCCTGCTTGAACGTTGGGCACGCATTCCGACCACCGTCGAGGTCGCCAGCGAATTTCGTTACGCCAACCCGATTGTGGACGCGCGCACACTGGTGGTGGCAGTGAGTCAGTCGGGCGAAACGATCGATACGCTCGAAGCCGTTCGGGAGGGCATCCGACACGGCGCCCGAAGTTTGGCGATCTTAAACTCAAAAGGCTCATCCATCAGCCGCGAGGTGGATGACATCATCGACATTCACGCCGGCCCCGAAATTGGGGTTGCCAGTACCAAAGCGTACGTCGCCATGGTCACGGTGTTCGCCATGCTGGCGCTGCACTTCGGGCGTGCCCGCGGGGCATTAAGCCTCGAAGAGGGGCAAGACAGGGTCGCTGAACTCAAACGCCTACCGAACCTCGTGGCCGACGCGCTGGAAGGCCGCCCAGCGATTGCGGCGGCCGCCCGATCGCTGGCAGAAGCGCGCAGTGTGCTCTACCTTGGCCGCGGCGTGCACGTGGCGTCCGCCAAGGAGGGAGCCCTAAAACTGAAAGAGATCAGTTACGTCCATGCCGAAGCGTTCCCAACAGGCGAAATGAAACACGGCCCCATCGCACTGATTGACGCCGCGGTGCCAACCGTGGCGGTCGCGACCGACGGCCCTCTCACCGGCAAGACAGCCTCCAACCTGCAAGAGATCAAGGCCCGTGGCGGCCGTGTGTTCGCGATTGCGACGCGCGGAGCAGACGGGCTTGACGGTGCGGCCGATGTACGCCTGGATGTGCCCCCGGTTGAAGACGCCCTCGCACCGGTGGTTGTGGCCGTTCCTCTGCAGCTGCTTGCGTATGAAGCATCGGTGGCGCTCGGCCGTGACGTCGATCAACCACGCAACCTCGCCAAAAGCGTCACGGTGGAGTAACCACCAAAACGCAAAAAGCGGACGTCAGGACAGGCGCACTAACGGATGAAGAATAGCCACAATGCCGCCAGCACGGCAGCCGCCACCAGCCACTTGAGGCCGCGCCTTTCGCGCGGCTTCTCTGGGTTGGATGCCTGACGTGACCGACGTGGCCGCAACCGCTGCGACTCCCGTGCCCGTTTGACCGTATGGCGCTGGGCCCGGCGGAGCTCACGAATACTGGCGGCAAACCGCCCCTGGCGTCTCAGTGCGACCCCTAAATTGTGGCGCGCTGGCGCGTACTCAAAGTCCACGTCAAGCGCTGCACGGTACTGCGTCATGGCCCCGTCTAGGTCGCCTTCTTCTAGCAAGAGATTGCCACGGTTGGTTAACGCCCGCGGGTGTGTCGGCCTCAATGCGAGAGCACGTTCAAGCAAGGCGGCGGCGTCCTCACGCTCACCGACCAACAACTGCACGGTGCCCAGTTCGGTCAGGACGTCGGCAAGCAACGGCCCCAGAGGACGGTCGGTCGATGCACGCAACAAAGCCAACGCGCCATCGACATCCGAGGCGCGCTTAAGCCGTTGCGATTCAGCCAACACCTCCAGCCGTTCCGCAAGCAAATCCCAATCCAACCAGTCGGCGGGACGGTCCACCGGCAGTGCGGCTGTCGCCCCTTCCCAATCTTTGCGGTGGGCGTGCGACACCACGGACGTCAGGACCGCCAGCGCCCGCGCATCGTCACTACCGTCCGACGGCCAACCACCCTCCTTGGCGCGCAACCGTTCGGCTTCCTCAACGCGACCCTGCACAGCCGCCTGAATCCACTCGCTCGTCCGGGTGCTCATGGGCCAACCTTCTGGGCGTCACGGTAAACGTCCACGTAACGCTCTGCAGCATGCGACCATCCCACGTCCACCTGCATGCCACGTGCGCGCACAGGCACGTCGGTCCCTTCAGAAATCCAAGCCCCCAAACGCTGCGCCGCTGCACGCAACTCGGCAGGCGTGTTCGGTGCGTAGGTAATCCCGGTCAGGTCATCGTCCACCGTGTCGACCAACCCGCCCGTGGCATGCACCACGGGCACGGTGCCGTAACGCAAGGCCACCAATTGCGTCAGGCCACACGGCTCGAAGTGGCTTGGGACAAGCAGCCCGTCTGCGCCAGCCAGGAGCCGGTGGGCAAGCCGCTCGTCGTGCCGCTCAGCGAAGTGAAACGCACCCTGTGAAGCCTGCTCGATCGACCGCAGCCGCGCCGACCATTCGGCACTGCCGGTCCCAAGGACGGCGATTTGCCAACCGTCCGACAGCAGCCCCTGCGCTGCACCCGCGAGCACATCCAAACCTTTCTGGTCGGCAAGGCGCGTGACCGCGGTCAACAGCCGACCATCGTGCGCCAAGCCGAGTTCACGCAGGACGTCCCGCCGGACGGCGTGTTTGCGGTCTAACGTATCCACCGTGAATTGGGGCGCAATCCACGGGTCGGTGGCTGGGTTCCAAACGCCGGTATCAATCCCGTTGACGATGCCGGTCACGTCGCTGGCTCGTGCACGAAGCAGCGGATCTAAACCAAAGCCATGCGCGGGCGTCTGAATCTCTTTGGCGTACGTGGGGGAGACGGTGGTGATCTTCGTGGCGGCCTTAAGCCCAATGCCAAGCGCTGACGCGTACGCTCCGGACCCTCCAGAGGTGTCTGGAGCCCCCAGGTTGTGGTGCAACCAGCTGGATTCGGCGTGCCCTTGATGCTGCAGGTTGTGCACCGTCAAGACCGTTGGGGGAGCGCCACGACGCTGCTGTAACGCCGCAGCCAGCGGGGCGGCCTGCCAGTCGTGCAGGTGCACCACGTCGGGTGTGAATCCGACGCGCTGCCACACGGCCGGTGCGGCCAGCGCGAGATGCAAAAAGCGTTCCACGTCATCCGCGAAGCCGTAAAACTCACCGCGACGAAACGCCTGATGGCCGACAAAGGCGAGCTGAACACCGTCACGCTCGAGCGTCCCAACGCCCACAGGCCGCATCTCAGCGCCCATATCGAAGGTCACGTCACCGATCCATAACGGCGGCGGGTCGGCGTTGAGGGTGTCGTACCAAGGGCTGATGACCAGGACGTCATGCCCAGCAGCTGCCAGGGCGGGTGGCAACGCACCGAGCACGTCACCCAAACCTCCGGTTTTGCTGAACGGGTAAATCTCGCTGGTGACCATCGCGATTCGCACGCCACGACCATACCGTCCTGGCCTACAATTGACGTTCGCGACGCAGCAGGCGCGCTACAGTTGGAGGACACCACCCCGCCTGGAGGCATGATGAAACGAACGCTCTTGACCACCCTCGCCGCCGTTGCATTCGTTGGCACGTACGCATGGGCGCAGTTTGGCACCAACTTTTCTGCCGATATTCTCGACCAGCCGACCGGTCAGGCGTTGGCGCAGGCCTACGCGGCGGTGGAAGCCAACTATTTAGACGAAGTCGACAGTGAAGCAATCCTCCGCGGGGCCATCAACGGCATGATTGAAGCGCTTGATGATCCTTTCTCCTTCTATTTGGAGCCGCGTTCGGCCGAACGTGAAGCGGAAGACCGCTCAGGCTCGTTTGAAGGGATCGGTGCGGTATTAACGCCGTTAAACCGCCAGACGGGCGAAGGGGTTGAAATCCTTCAGGTGTATGCCGGTGGTCCTGCCGCTGGTGCGGGTGTGCAACGGGGCGACATTTTCCTTGAGGTGGACGGCGTGGACGTTCGCAACAAGACCACCTCAGATGTGGTTGATCTCGTACGCGGGCCGGGTGGCACGATCGTCAACCTGCTCATGCGCCGTCCCAGCGAATCAGATCCGGTTGAATTCGCCATACGTCGCGACACGATCGAAATCATCGACGTGACCAGCACCATGATTGGTGAGGACGTCGGTTACATCAACATCCGCCAGTTCGGAAACCAGCGCGTGCACGAACAGCTGGTGGAATCGCTCGCCAAACTGCAGCTTGACGGTGCTGAAATGCTGGTCCTTGACATGCGTGACAACCCAGGCGGGCTGCTCACGCAGGGCATCCGGGTGGCCGATCAGTTCCTCAGCGACGGCGACATTGTCTTCCAACGTGCCCGTGGCGTGACCCAACGCATTGCGTCCGCCAGTCCGTCATCAACCGACATTCCGCTGGTCGTCCTCGTGAACGAAAACAGCGCTTCAGCGTCGGAAATTGTGGCGGGTGCCTTGCAGCAGAACGGCCGCGCGTTGGTGGTCGGTGAAGCCACCTTCGGTAAAGGCGTGGCCCAAAGCGTCACGCGCCTTGCCGACGGCGGTCAGCTTGCCTACACCGCGTTTGAGTGGTTGACGCCTGCCAGGGAGAGTATTGCCGACGGCGGTATCGTCCCGGACGTGTTTGCTGAAGACACCCGTTTCCCAAGCACCGTACGAATCGATGGTGCTGGCCTGTCGGAAGGTCAAACGGTTGAAATTGTGGTCGATGGTGAAAGCATCGGCACTGTGCAGGCGGACGAATCCGGCGAGATTGAGTTTTTCAGCACCGGTCCGCGGCCTGAAATTTCACCGATTCAAGACGAAGCGATCGTCAACCTGGAAAGCGACCCTGCGCTTCAAACCGCCATTGAGGTGCTGCGTCGCGAAGCGCAGGCCAACTAGCGGCCGGTTACCACCGGAACGACACGCCAAACGACGCCCGCTGTTCGCCTTGCTCAAGCTCGGCGCCCACGGAAATCGATGTCCAATCGGTCACCCGGTAGTTTGCCGCGGTCGATAGCGCCACCGCGGCAGGCTCACCGGCGAGCGAAGGAATCGTCACCGACGTCGCCGCATCGAACGACAACGGATCCAGGTCGTACGCCAGCTCAAACCGGTTGGTGGTCCCCGTCAGGGCCTCCTCCGCACTGAACGTGCGCTCAAACTCGTAACTGGCGAACAGGCCCTCCTCAAGGGCGCCACCGATCCGCAAGCTCACACCGAACGGTTCGCTGTCCGTCAAGCTTGAACCCAGCGACGTCGTCTCAATCGCCAGGCTGGACAGGCCTGTCGCATCGGCGAGCGCCCCACTGAGTTCACGGAGGACCAGCGTCTCAAAGGTCCCCTCAAGCGTCGTCGACGCCACGCTCTCCGCCAAGCCACCTTCGCTGGACGCCGCGATCGGATCAAGCCGCCCCACGCTCACGAGGGTCACAAGTTCCCCGTCACTAAGCGGGCGCGTTACAAACGTTTCGGTCTCCGCATCATCCACCCGCAAGACCGCATCGGACGACAGACTCGGCGCGACATCTAAACGCAGGGCGCCGCCGGCGTCCGTCACGACCTCCGTGCTGAAGGCCAGATCCACGTCAAACGTGGCGCCAGGCGGCTGGTCGATGGTCACCGTGGGTGGCGTGTTCGCGAGCGCGTCCCGCTTTCGGTACGTACGCGCCGCCACCACATTCAATGTCGGAAGCACGCCACGCGACGGTTCGAACAGCACCTCGGCTTGCGACGTCTCAAACGTCCGGCCAAGCAGAACCAGCTGCGCCTGACGGGCGGTCAAGGTGCCTTGAAGCCGCGGCCCACCACTACCCCCAGACAACCGAAGACCACCCGCAAACGTGCCACTGGCAAACGACTCGTCAAGGACCGCCTCGCGGACATCGATGACAATGTCGTCAAAGCGCAGCGGTGCCGTCTCACCCTGCGGGCTTCCAGGGGACGCGTCCGGCTGGGGAGGGGAGGACACAGCAGGGTCCTGTACGATCTCGTACCGTCCTTCACGTACTGTGAAGCGTCCCCCAAGCACCAGGCCGTCGTCCCACGCCAGCGTGGCGTCGACCGCACCGCGGGTGTCCGCAAGGCGAAGCGGGGTGCTCGACAGGTTCACGCTGTCCCCCTCAAGACGCAGGTTGAACGGTCGGACGGTGCCTGCGAGCCGTAGCGGGCCACCAAGGTCTCCTTGCCCAGCAATACGCTGCGTCCCGTCACGGCCCGCCTCAATGCGTGCTTGCAGGTCCTCCAGCGTGCCGAATAACGGCACGTCAAGAGAGCCAGCCAGGTCAAACCCACCACCCGTGAGGCCTTCACCCCAGGACGGCACCGTGCCCCGGCCCAGCACCCTTAGTGAACCGCCAAGGGGATCGATACCCTCCAGGAAACCGTCGACCACCAAGTTGCCGTCAAGCCAACGCAAGGACGTGTTGCGAATGCGGTAGCGCCCACCATAAGCCCCCAAACGAAGGTCGGAGACACCCACCAGAATTCTTGGTTGATTCAAAGCCCCGCTTGCTTGCACGTTAAGCGATCCGTCCGCGGAGACGCCGGCAGCGGCAAGCGCCGGCACCAAACCCAAAAACGGCGTGGCATCCGAACCGTTGACCTCAAGGCGCACGTCAATACCATCACGGGCGACAAACCCTTCCGCCGACCAGCGCCCCTGGCCTTGCAAGAACACATCAAAGTCAGCCCGGTCTGGCGTGACTTCCACATTCATGACGCCTTCAGCCACGCTTGCTCCACGCCGAACCGCGACCGACTCGGTGGCCAGCCGGACCGACGCACCCGCCACATCCGCCCACGGCACCTGCGCGTGGAGGACCCCCACCGCCGTCGCTTCAGCGTCCACAGCCCCAAACCGCGCTGCGATCAAGCGTTCCAGTGGGAACCGTTCAAGCGACACCCATACCGACGCCTCGTTGCGGTTGACCCAACCGGTGACGTCACTCCCTGCCACCGTTCCGTCGACCTCCGCGCGGTCGAGGGCCGTCTCGAACGCGCCGGACACCCGCAAACGAACCGGTAGCGCTCCGTTGGGTGTCCGCAAGTTAGGCGCGCTTACCTCGGCGAGAAGCTGCCCACCACGTAACTGCAGCCGGGCACCCACGACACCACTCAGCGACGGCGCCAGCGTGGGAACACTCGGAAGCGCCCGCACGTCAAACGATGCGAGCGACACCTGAAAATCACTGCGGTCCGCCCGGTCGCTCACACCGAGAACAAACGGCAGGTCCACCTGTCCCGTGCCAACAAAACTGCCGCCACTGATCGCTTGAAACGACCCGCGAAGCAACCCATCCTCAAGCCGTAAGGAGGCATTCACAGGCGTCGGGTCCAACCCAGGCACAGGCACGCGAGCACCGTCCGCTTCAAGGCGTCCCGTCCAGCCTCGCGCCGGGCTGTAGCGCGCGTCCACCACCAACGCCGCGCGTTCAAAACGCGCGTTGACCGACCGCTCCGCAAGCGACCAGCGTGCTGAACCGAACGGTGACCCGTCCGCTGTGCCGGCCGCACCCAAGACCAACGTGCCGCCCTCAATCGACCCCAACGCCCTTAAGGACACGTCCTCTTCGCCGAGGATGAAACGGGCGTAGGGTCCAAACGGCGCCTCGCCGCCAGGCGCCGTAAGCGTCCCGCGGATATCCACCGCCGCCGGTGTACCGCCACCTTCAAGCTCCACGCGCACCCCCCCAACGGAACCGGTCAGTCCGCCGGTTTGGAGGCCCTGCTCTGGCGTCCAGCGCACGTTCCCTTGGAAGGCACCCTCCAGGTCGGCGCTGACCCCCGTGCGCGCGGCCGACGTCAGCGACGTGAGCAGGCCTTCATTTGGAAGTGGCAACGTTGCTTGCGTTCCATCCGGCAGCGACACGACCACGGTGGGTGCTGCGGCCGCCGGGCGTCCCGTGACGGCCACACGCTGCCCGAACAGGTTGAATGACGTGGACCCTGACGCGGTCCAACCGCCCTCACCCACGAGCGTGTCGTACTGCACCTGCAGCCCAAGGTCATCGGCGGTCTGTGCTGCTGGGGTGATGGTGACCAGCACGCGGCCATCTTGCGTCACGATGCGGCCTGCTGGCTCGTTCCATCCAGCGGTCAGGTCGACCTGGATAAGGGCAGCCCCAGCAGGGCCTGTGGCTTGGGTTTGAATGCGGTTATTGGGACCACCCGCGACCGGCGCGAACGACCACACCTGACCGGCCATCGTCACTGTTCCGGCCAGGCTACCGCTCACGCCTCCACCGCCTCCTGTGACCTCAAGCGCCAACGGATGCGGCGTTTCGGATGCCACCGTCGCAAACCAGTCCCCTTCGGTGTAGCGGCCTGTGGCTTCGATGCTCCAGGCTTCACGCTGCGCGGTCAGGGTGCCCGTGACGGCCTGCCCATCAAAGCCCGCGTCGATACCAACCGTCCCGAGCGAACCCAAGTTGAGGCCTTCACCCTGCAAGGTGGCCGTCCGTTCGCGCACGCTCCATGCCGCGTTGACCGACCCACCGAGCGAGGAAGTGAGCGTGCCGCCACCGGCCCCACCCGACCACACCATGTCGGGCACGCGTGCGCCAGCCACGCTGGCGTTCTCCCAGCGCGCCTGCCAACGAAGCGGCACGACCGACGGGACGGACCACACCACCGTGCCGGCCACCTGATCGGTCCACACAGACGCGGGAAGCCGGCCAGCCAACGACGTGCCAAGCCAGCGCTCACCAAGCGTCACGCGCAACACCTCAGAAGGCGCGCCATCGCGTTCCACCAAGAAGCGCCGGCCGTCTTGCACGATCGGCCAACGCCCACCCGGCAGCGACACCCAACCCACACGTCCGCCGGACCTGCGGTCAAGGTCAGCATCCAACTCAACGGTTCGGCCCTGCCAGGCCACGTTCGCGGTGATCTGGCCTTGCGGCCGGTTGCTCACGTCCCCCGTGTACGTCAGCAGCCCCTCGGCAGCACCGCTAAGGTCCACGCGTGCATCGACCCGAGGAACGCCCAGGCTGCCCGTTAGACGGACCGTCCCTGCCGCCGCCAAGCTGGCGCCAGCCACGTCCACATCAGCCAACTGCGTATTCAAGGCGCCACCCAATTCCGCCGACCGCCAATCCGTTCCGCGTTGCCAGTCCGCCGTGATGGTTCCTTCAAGCGGCACAGGCACGCCCGCGGGTAGAGCAGCCCCCAGCTCGCCTGCGACGGTGCCTTCCACGTTGACGGTGTCAGCCGTCACGCGAACGGAACCAGCCGCCTCCAGCGTTGCTGTGTTGAACGCCCATGAGCCCGGCTGCCACAGCCAAGCCGCATCCGACCGGGAACCCGCGATGGCCAACGAAAGCGTCACGCGCTCGGCTGCCGGAAGAGGTACCCACGGGTCTAACGCGAGCGGCACCTCATTGATGGCCACGTCCGCAGCGTCCGCCGTCCAGTTCTGGCCTTCCGCCCTGGCTTGCAGTTGAGGACCCGCCAAGTTCAGCTGCCAACCGGCTTCTCCAACGGTCAGTGCACCCTCACCGGTGAGGGCACCGGCAAGCGCGAGCGGGATCACCCCACCGTCTTGAGGCGGCCCCACCGACAGTGTGGCCGCAACCGGCGTTCCCTCCTCGGGACGCAGCACCCCCTCAAGCGTCCAAGCAGACGACGCACCCTGTTGTGGGGCGCTGAGGCCCACACGCCACGACCCTAAACCGGCACGCGTGCCGGTCAGCTCGGCACGCAACGCCCCCGCCGGCCAACCCCCCACCTCCCAAGTCACGTCCTCGATGGCGGTCACGTCCACCCCGAAGAGGGTGAGGTCGCCCGCGGGTAGCGCCCCGATCCAGCGACCGGACGGCCCGCGGCTCCAGACGATCTTGCTGTCACCGACATCAAGCGCAACCGCATCCCTGCCGTCTCGTTGCGACAGCCGCACCTCAAACCGTTCGGCGCCTTGACCCGGTACCTGCACGCCGCCTGTCAGCGATCCCGACCATGAATCCCCAAGCACCAGCGATTGGCTGACGTCCGCCTCAACATCCACACCACCGACCGTCACGCGGACACGCCCGCGCTCCACCGTCCAAGGTGCACCATCTGGACCGAGGCGGGCGCCTACCTCCACCGTGCCGAGTGCATTGCCATCACGCCACCCGGCTTGCACCTCAACGGTTGTGCTTGGTCCAGGGGAGAGGGTGCCGGTAGCGGACGCGAACCCGTCCTCCGATCGACCGTCCGCCTCTAAGGTGATGTCACCAGCCGGCCCGCTGGCAGCGAGGAGGTTCGCTCGCCAGTCCGCAAAGGCCGCCACCCCGGTCGCTTCCCAACCGTCCTGCAGGCGCACGACCCCGTCGGTGACAGACCAAGGGTCACCCCGCACCAGCCCACGACCACGCCACGCGATCTCGGTCGAGTCCGCCCCCACAAGACCGTCGGCGCTTAAGTTGCCGGTTACGCCAAGCGTGTCGTTCGCACCGTCGATCTCAAACGCAATGCTGGCGCGCGAGGTGTCCAAGAGTTCGGCGCGTCCGCGGCCATCAAGGCGCGTGCCGTTCCAGACACCTTCTGCATCGAGCGTGGCCGTGCGGCCCTCAATGTTCGCGCGGATGGTGCCTTCGGGCATCTCGGCTGCCGGCCGAAGCGTCAAGGCCGCCTCCGCCTCTAAGGCGTCGAGCGTCCCGCCACGCCCCGTGACGTTCAACGGCGCCCCCCGGAGTGCGGATCCCCACGGCGCCTCAACCACAGCGCTGACGTCATCGATCTCAAGTGAGAATTCAGGCGTACCGCTGGCTGCGTCTTGGCGCACCACGGCACGAAGCGGCGAGTCACCGTCACGGCCCAGCAACTCTCCCTGAACCGAGACACCGCCGTCTGCAGGGGTCAGGCGCACCTGCCGGACGGCCACACCTCCGGCCGGTAGCAGACCAGGACGCGGTAACGCCTCAGGACGCACGTGAAGCCTTTCCACCTCAACACGGAACGGAAGCGTCCACGAACCGGCGGTGACGGAACCTCCGGCGGTCTCGAACCGTGCAACCTCAAGCTGGTCCGCGTGAAGGTGCGCCCAACCGGATCCGGTAAGCACGCCCCACGGCGTGAACCGGAGGCGAACCTGTTGCGCCACCGCCGCCTGCCCTGGCGTGTCCAACTCCACGCGATCGAACGTGATGCCCGTCACCAGCGAACCGCCGGCCGGGCCGAACGTGAGCGCCGGCACCTCCGAGGTGGCGCGCTGCACGACCACGTCACGCGTGAACGGAAGCCATAACACCGCCGTCACGATGACCACGAGCGCAGCCGCCACGCTGGCAAGGCGTGCCGCAGTCGTCATCGAGCAATGGCGTCCATGGCGAACTTCATAGCTTGAATAAGCGTAGCACCCCCGCCCGCTGCGCCCCGCTCGTTTGGCAACCGTGCACGCCCGCAAGACGGCTGTTACCCGCATGCGGTACGGTTCCCCCCGTGGAGGACTTCAAGCGACTCAACCTGCTGGTTTCCGGTCGGGTGCAAGGCGTCGGCTACCGGGCGTACATTCAACGTCACGCCCGCGACCTCGGCCTGGCCGGTAGCGCTGAAAACCTCAGCGACGGTCGCGTTGAGGTGGTCCTCGAAGGGCCCACCAGCGAACTGAAGCACGCCTTGGTGTTCGTCCGCCGCGGTCCGGTGCATGCCGACGTGCAAGCTGTCGAAACGCAGTGGGCTGAAGCCAGCGGCCTTGAGGGCTTTCATGTCCACTGACGGGACGGGCGTGCCAGCGCCGCTGGCTGAGCCGCAGCTCGCCTCCATTCCAGGGGTGCTCGGAACGATCGCCCGTGAGCGAGCCCAAGATTACGCAGGACGTGACCTGCCAAGCGGGCAGCCGGATCCCAACGCGAACCGGACGTTCTACGAGGCACTCAGCCAACCGGGACTGGCGTTCATTTGCGAAGTGAAACGAAGCAGCCCGTCGCAAGGGGAGATCCGTCAACTCGATCCGGTCGATACCGCCACCGCCTACCGGCGTGGCGGCGCAGCCGCCGTCTCGGTTCTCACCGAACCACGCCACTTCGGCGGAAGCCTCAGCGACTTAGAGGCGGTCACGCGCACGGTTGGCCTTCCTGCCATGCGTAAAGAATTCGTGGTTCATCCCGCCCAATTGGCAGAAGCGGTCGAGGCTGGCGCCCAAGCGGCGCTTTTGATGGTGTCCGTCCTCGGTGAACGCACAGCAGAGTATGTGGCGTACGCCCGTACGCTCGGCATTGAAACCTTGGTTGAGGTGCACAACGAACCCGAACTCGAGGTGGCGTTGGCGGCTGCCGCGCCGATCATCGGGGTGAACAACCGCGACCTAACCAGCCTCGACGTCGACCGAAGCACCGCCCCTGCCCTGATCAAGCTTGCGCGCGAACGCGGCTACGACGGCTTGCTCGTGGCGGAATCCGGTTACGCGCAACCCAGCGACCTCACGTCGATCCTGGGGCTTGCAGACGCCATCTTGGTCGGCACGGCCCTCGCCCGCGCTGGCAACCCTGAGGAAGCGCTCGCGCGCCTTAAGGCCGCCAGCGCAGAGGCCGAAGCATGAACATCCTCGTCACCGGCGCATCCAGCGGCATCGGCCGTGAGGTCGCGCTCGCGTTCGCCTCAGGCGGAGCCCAACTCTTCCTGTGGGGCCGCAACGAAGAGCGCCTCACCGCGGTGGCGGATGACGTGCAGGCCCTCGGGGGCACAAGCGAGCAACGAACTGTGGATCTCACCCACGAAGCGGAACGCCATGCCGCCGTTCAGGCCCTGCCGGACACCCTTGATGTCGTCGTGCATTCGGCAGGCACCATCGCGCTTGCGCCTGTTGCGGATTTGAGCGAGCAAGCCGCGCGCGACCAGTGGCTTCTGAACGCGCACGCCCCGGCCATGCTGACGCAGGCCCTCCTACCTCGGCTGCGGCGCGCAGCAGGTCACGTCATCTTCATCAATTCAGGCGCGGGGGTGCACGCGCGGGCAGGCTGGTCGGCGTACGCCATGAGCAAACATGCGCTGAAGGCACTCGCTGACGCGCTGCGTGAAGAGGAACGCCCACATGGCGTGCAGGTCACCAGCATCTACCCCGGTCGGACCGACACACCCATGCAGCACGAGGTACGCCGCCAGGAAGGCGGACCATACGAGCAGGAGGCGTACGTCAACGCCGCCGACGTGGCCCAAGCGGTGCGTCAGGCCGTCCACATGCAACCGCCGTCAAGCATGACGGACGTGCACGTAAGACCGCGCTGACCTGCGTCCAGCCGCACGAATTGGGTACGCTGGCAGACGTATGCGCCGCCCCCTGTTGCTTGCCTTGACCGCCGCCTTAAGCCTCAGTGCAGCCATCGCGCAAGCACCCAGCGAAGCGCAAGACGCTCCCGTTGAAGACGACGGCGTTGCCCGGCTTGAGGTCATCGCGACTGGCGAGCAGACCCTCGACGTGCTCACGGGCGAGACGGTGCTCACCGACGGTGGGGTGATCGTGGACCGAAAGACCGGACTGGAACTGACCGCCCCGCACATCCGCTACCTGCAAGGCGAATTCATCAACGCGACCGACGCAAGCGCCAGCATGGCCGGCGGTGTCTTCGAAACCGACCAGATCGCCATTGACGTCGAGAACCTCACCGCAGACGCCGAAGGCAACGTCGCCTTTGAACGCGAAGGCTTACGCCTCATAGCCCCGGAGGCCGACATCGACTTCGGCCGCGAATTCGCCATTTTCGACGATGCCTCAGGGGCCAACCCTGCCCTTCAGGCCCGCCGGCTCATCCTCAACCTCGATGGAGGCGTCGCGGTGCTGCTGGGGCCGTACCTGTTTCAAAACGGACCGTTTGAGCTTAGTGACGACCGCGACGCATCGTCGCTGCAAATCGATCCCATTGAACGCGAGGACGGCTCGGTGTCGTACCGGGCCGCCAACGAGGTTGATGACAGCCTGTGGGAACAGATTGAGCCGTACCGCAACCCATGACGGACGGCCCCACGCCACGCCCGAAAGCCGCCCTCATGCACGTTATGACGGGCGTGATGGTGTGCATGCTGGCAGGCGCCGCGTTGGCGCAATCCCCAACCGAACTGCGTGACCAGCCAGCCCGCGACATTACCTGCCCACAAAGCGGTGCGGCGGTCGCGATCGAAGGGGTCGGGCGTGCCACCTACGACCGCATTGAGTTTGACGGTCTAACGCAGGAAGCCACCCTGTCCGGTTCGGTATGTGTTGAGCTCGACGGGCAGGACGCGAGGCTCCTCACAGAACGCCTCGATTTAAGCGAGCTTGATGCCGGTGAGCGCGGCGAACGGCCCACGCTCGAGGCGACAGAAGCGGTGGTCGACACCCGCGAATGGCGGCTTTTAAGTGGCGGCCTGCAAGGCCGCAGCGATGACCTGACGTTGCGTGACGTGGTGGTCCTGGGCGACCGGCTGGTCGGACGCATCAACGAGATTGAACTCACCCCTGACGCACGCCCAGCGTCCGGCATTGTCCTGCGCACCGAAAATTACGAGATTTCAGCTGCGAGTGGTCGTCTCAGCAACGACCGGATCGAACTCAACGCCGCGGTGGTCTCCCCATGCCGTTGCGATCCGCCCGCCATCGCCCTGCAAACCGGCAGCATAGAAGCCACCTTTGATGGCGACCAAGCGCTCGCGGTTGCCCCCGTCCTGCTGCTGTTCGGTGCAGGCTTCGAGTTGGCTGAAAGGATCGACCTGCGGGAAGGCAACCTGGATTTTGAACCGCCGGTTGACATTCGCGGCGACGAAGACCTCGGGACCACCGTGGGTGTGGACGTCATCAGCGACGCTGGCCGCAGCATCGAACTCGGGGTCACATCGGAGCCCAACCTACGGGCGTTCTACAGCCTCAGCGTCCGCCAGGACGGAACGGTCGTTGCCTTCCAGCAGGACGCCTTGGAAACCACATTCCGCATCACAGGACGATCGGACCTGCCTCAAGGACGCAGGCTTGATCACCGCTTCCTCTTAAGGTTCGGTGACGAACCGCTCACCCGCGTGGAAACGAACCTTACAGCCCCCCTTGCGCGGGTCGACCAAGCCTACGGTGCTGGGGCCGGCCGGGCTGGCCTGACCGCCGACCTGACGGCCGGGGTTGGGCTGGCAGCCGAACCTGCGACTGCGAACGTCGGTCCGTTCGGGCCGCGAATCCCACTCGCGGCCACCCTGCGACCGTTTTGGCAGCCCACGGCCAACCAAACCTTTGAGGTGCGCGTACGGCCTTACGGGGTCGTCTACCCGGCCACCGCCGCTGGCGGCGCCGATGCCTACGGAGGCCTGACGGTCGTACCGCAGTGGCGTTACCAAGACGCGACGCAATCGTGGCGGGTGTTTTACGAACGGCAGGACGTGCGAGGTTCCTCACCTTTTGCGTTTGATGAACCTGAGACACGCAGGCGTGTAGGGGTTCAAGCCGCCGTCTCCGGCGGAGGGCTGTCGCTAAACGGTCGTGCGGTACGCCGCCTAGAACCTGAAACCCCGGGCTTTGAAGACCTCGATGTGGGCCTCGTGGCACGCACAAACGCTGGCGGTTGGTCGCTTGAAGGGCGCGCCAGCGCCAACTTGGCTGGCTACTACGGTGGGCCAAGCGATGAGCGTCAACGCACCTTTCGCGTGAGCGCAGCCCGTCCTGAGGGCACAGCGTTCAGTGTGGGCTGGGCGCGCTCCCTTGACCCTGACGACCCAGCCCGCGAACTAAGGACGTCCGTCCGGCTGCCACGCGGCTTGCAGGGGGCGCAGCACACGTGGGCTGGCACGGTGACGTGGGATGAAGACTTCAACCTCAACACCCTCAGGCCCGAATGGACCACCGACCGGACGTTGGGCGCATCCACCACCCTGCGGGTCGCGGGCCTGGTTGACGTCACATCAGAGGGGCAACTCGAGGCGTACGGCCTGAGTCTCGCCAGGACCGACACCCAGCAGGGTACGCGGGCGCAACTGGGGTTTGAGATGCGCACGTCCTCGGCGACCGATCCGGGCCTGGCTGTGGTCGCCGAGTGGCCGATTTCCGCGCAGATTGGCGCCGACCGCCGCCTGACCGTCACGCCCTACATCGATGTGAACGCCAGCGCCTGGGCGGACGGGTCCGGCTTTAGGGCGCTTAACGCCCACGGCCTTGATGTGGACCTCGACGGCTGCTGCGGTAACTGGTACGCCAACTACCGTTACGACCAAAGCGAAGGTGGTCTTGAGGCAAGCCTCGGCTTGCGGCTGCCGGCCCTCACGTTCACCGGTCCGCCGCTGGACCCGCTGCCCGCCATCCCGCCTCGGTATGGTGAACGGCCGTGACGAGGCTTGATGGTTCGCTGCTGAAGGAGGCCTTGCCGGCCCTGGCGGTTGGCGCGCTGTTGTACACGTCCCTGGCGGTGTCAGCGGCGGTGGTGCCTCGCTTGGAGTTGGTGGCTGGCGCGCCGTTCCCTGAGGTCTTCGTTTGGATTCTGGCGCACGTCCCAAGCGCCCTGGTTGAAACCCTTCCGATCACGCTGGTGCTGGCCGTGCTGCTGACTTACGGCCGTATGGAGCAAGATCACGAGTTGGTCGCGTTCCGTGCGGGTGGGGTCAGCCTCGCCCGGATCGCTGCGCCCTTGTTGGCCCTTGCGCTCGCCAGCACCGCGGCTTCGCTGGTGCTGCAGCAGACCGTCACGCCCAGGACAACCCAGCATGTGGCGTCGGGGTACTGGGACTTAGCAGCGCAAGGCAACCGACTCTTTCGGCTGGCGGGTGGGTCGCTGCCGGTGGGGACACTCGGGCTGACTTACGACCGCAGCCTCGGCGGTAGCGCAACCGTTTTGGATGTCGAGGTGACCAGCTGGTCAGGTGACGTGCTGACGTTCGTACGCGCCCGTGAAGGGCGCTTCGATGGTGCGGACCTTGTCCTGACCGGTTATCGCGCCCAACGGTTTGATTTTGCGGCCTTGGCCGACCAGGCCGCCTCGGACGTGCCACTGGAGGACGTCATTTTGCTTGATAGCCGTGGCGCGACACCGGAAAGCACCTTGAGGTTGACGCTTGGAACCACCGAAGAAGAGCTGCTCGAACGCTTCGGCCGATCCGACTTTGCAGACGCCCGGTCGCTGACCGAACTGTGGCGCGACGCCCGCCTAGAAGGCGACAGTGATGACGGCCGCGCGGCCCGCCTCACGTTGCAGCGACGCTTGGCGCAGCCGTGGGCGAACATCGCCCTGCTGCTGCTGGCGGTGCCGCTCGCGGTGGGTGGCACACGCGGCCGCGGCGTGGCGTTTGGCCTGGCGCTCGCGGTATCCATGATTTGGTACCTCCTCACGTCGGTGGGGTTGTTTGCCGCGCAGACCGGATTGCTTCCCATCCCCGTCGGGGTGTGGCTCGGGAACGGCCTGACGGTCGCGGCAGCGGCTGTCTTGTGGCGGCGTGCCATCATGCGCAGTTGACAGGCCGTAAGACTCGTCCAGGACGCGGCAATGCGCCCGTCGGTGGTACCGTTTCATTGTGAACGTGCAGACGCTACCGGAGACGCTTGAGCATTCCGTTGGGTACCTCGGTGCCGACGGGGTTGAACGCGTGCGGCAAGCGTACGTCGCCGCCGCGGAGGCGCACGACGGTGTGCTGCGTAAGTCGGGAGACCCCTACATCGTGCACCCGGTCGCCGTGGCGGAAGTGTTGGCTGACATGCATCTTGACGCCGACGCCATCTGCGCCGGCTTGCTGCACGACACGGTGGAGGACACCGAACTGACGTTCGAAGAGGTCGAATCGCAGTTCGGGGTGAACGTCCGAAAGATCGTCGAAGGCGAAACAAAAATCAGCAAGCTGGCCGTCCGCGTGTACGAAGATGAGCAGTCCGAAAACCTGCGGCAGATGCTCCTGTCGATGGTCGGCGATGTGCGCATCATCCTCGTCAAACTCGCCGACCGGCTGCACAACATGCGCACGCTGGACGCCATGCCGCCCGCCAAACAGCAGCGCATCGCCAAAGAAACCCTAGAAATCTTTGCGCCCCTCGCGCACCGCTTGGGGATTAGCCACATCAAAAACGAGCTTGAGGATCTCTCGTTTCAGTACCTGGAACCCGAACGGTACGGGCAACTGGAACGTCAGGTGCGCGCCCGCCATGCCGAACGCGACCGGGCAGTGCAGCACGCCATCGGTCTGCTTCAAGAACGCCTGTCGCGCGAAGGTTTGTCCTTTGACCTGTCCGGCAGGAGCAAGCACCTGCATTCCATCCACCGCAAGATGCAGCGTGACAACAAGAGTCTGGATCAAATCTTCGACTTGACCGCCATCCGCGCCATTATCGATCCGCAGCGCAGCGATACCGACCTGGATGGGGAAGAGGCCGAAAAGGCGGTCTGCTACCGCGCCTTAGGCATCGTTCACAGTCTCTGGACGCCAATCCCGGGACGTTTCAAAGATTACGTCGCGGTGCCCAAACCGAACGGCTACCAAAGCCTGCACACGACGGTGATCGGCATGGCCGGTGAACCGATCGAGATTCAGATCCGGACCCGCGGCATGCACGAGATCGCCGAGTTTGGCGTGGCAGCCCACTGGGCGTACAAGGAAGGCATTCAAGACCAGGACGAGGTCGCCCGCCGGCTAACTTGGATGGAGCAACTCCTCGATGCCGACCAAGATTCTGAAACGGCGGGAGCGTTCGTGGACGCGGTCAAGCACGACCTGCTCGGCGAGCGGGTGATCGTCTTCACCCCAGCCGGGGACGTCATCAACCTGCCGCGGGGCAGCACCCCGATCGATTTTGCATACCAGGTCCACACCCAAGTGGGGCACCGCTGCATCGGTGCGCGCGTCAATGGCGACATCGTGCCCCTCGGGCATGAACTCTCGACCGGCGATCGCGTGGAGGTGCTCACGAACCGCTCCAGTCAGTACGGCCCAAGCCAAGACTGGTTGAACCTTGCTGCCACCCGCAGCACGAAACAAAAAATCCGGCAGTGGTTCCGGCAGCAGGAGCGCACCACCAAGGTCGAACAAGGCCGCATGATGCTCGAGCGGGCGTACAAGCGACGCGACATTCCAGTCGCGACCGGCATGAACAAGGCACGCCTCGAGAAGGTCTCGCGAGAATTGCTCAACGGCGAAGGGGTCGAAGACCTCTTCTTGGCGATCGCCAACCGCCGGTTGGCACCGAAGACGGTGGTTGACGCCGCCGTCCCGGAAGCCGTCCGGCCGCCCGAGACCGCCGATCAGCCGGCAACCCCAACCGTTCCCAAGTCAAAAAGTATCGGTGGGGTGTTCGTGGACGGCATGGACGCACCCGCCAACCTGGCCAAATGCTGCGGACCCGTCCGCGGGGACGATGTCGTTGGTTACATCACGCGCGGTCGCGGCATCAGCGTCCACCGTGTCGACTGCCCAAACGTCAGGCACCTGATGCACAGCGAACCGGAACGGTTCGTGCGGGTGACGTGGGATACGCCGTCCGGCGAACTATTCCCCGTCGACTTTGAGATCATTGCCATCGACCGACCAGGCTTACTGAAGGACGTCCTCGACGTGGTGGCCGGCATGAACAAGTCCGCCACCAAGGTCACTGCCGACGTGTACTCACCCAGCGAAGCACGCATTCACGTCCGTGTGGACGTCAAGGACCACCGGGAGATTGAGTTCATCAAAGACACGGTCTCGCGCATCGCGGACGTCTCCAGAATCTACAGAAGCAAGCCTGGCATGAAGGCGTAAACACCGCGGGCATCACGGCCGCCAACAGGTCCTCAGGACGACCATCAAAAAACCCGCCGGATCGCAACGGCACCTGACGAGCACCCCTTATGGCTGCTCCTCTCGGCCTGACCAGGTTCGGGGGTCGCCACCGCGTTACGCCGGCGGGAACGCCAACGGTATCACGGCCACCCCGGGGCGACGTTCCGCCCGTCACGGCACGCCCAAGCCCGACAAAATTCCGTATGCTTACCCTTATGAAACGCCGCGACACCCCGTGGATCTCGCGCAAGTCGCCGCGCCTTCGTGGCTACACGCTCACCGAGCTACTGATCGTTCTGGCGATCGTGACGGTGCTTGCCTTCCTACTCGTGCCGCGTTTACTTGGCTGACCAATTCCGGACAACATGGTAATGTCTCGGCCTGGAACCCGCTGGGTTCCACCTATCAAGAGCAGGTGAGGGACCTGGCCCGATGACCCTGCGGCAACCGATGGTCATATCCGTGGGTGCTCCATCCAGCCGTTCATGGCCGCTACGATGGCGGCCGGTTCGGGAAGATAGGGGCGAAAGCCTCGTCTTCGTGTCCGTCCTCAAAGTGGAGGACCGGAAGGAGGCGAGATGGACCGAATGCGTTCCATCCAACAGTATCCCGCCCGCGGGAAGCGCGCTGCACGCCGTGCAGCCGCTCCATTCCGCGACCGCACCAAGCACCACTGGACCCGGGTGATGCCGGGACGCGTTCAGGAGAACCGACATGCCGCAACGCTTTGAGACCCTACAAATCCACGGCGGGTTTGAAGACGGCGACCCAACCAGCAAAGCCACCGCCGTCCCGATCTACCAAACCACCGCCTACCGCTTCGATAGCGCCGACCATGCCGCCCGCCTGTTTGGCTTGCAAGAGTTCGGCAACATCTACAGCCGCATCATGAACCCCACGAACGACGCGCTCGAAAAGCGCCTGGCGGCGCTTGAAGGTGGCGTCATGGCGGTCGCCACCGCCAGCGGTCACTCAGCAGAGTTTGCCGCGATTACCAACCTCGCCCAGGCGGGCGACAACATCGTCGCGAGCCCCCACCTCTACGGCGGGACGCGCAACATGTTCAACGTCACCCTTCCCAGGTTAGGCATTGAGGTGCGGTTTACAAGCCCGGATGTGGACCCAAGTGAACTCGACACCCTGATCGACGACCGCACCAAAGCCGTCTACCTGGAATCGATCCCCAACCCATCGCTGCGGTTGGTGGACGTCGACGCCCTCGCTGAGCGTGCCCATGCGCACGGCGTTGCCGTCATTGTGGATAACACCGCCGGCATGGGCGGTTACCTCTACCGCCCGATTGAGCATGGCGCTGACGTGGTCGTCACCTCCGTCACGAAATGGATCAACGGACACGGCACCGCCGTGGGTGGCGCCATCATCGATGCGGGCACCATGGACTGGGGCAACGGCCGCTACCCACTCTTTACCGAACCGTCCCCCAGCTACAACGGCCTCAACTTCTGGGAGGTGTTTGGTCCTGAAGGACCGTTCGGTAACGTGGTGTTCGCCATCCGCGCGCGGGTGGAAGGCCTCCGCGATTTCGGTGCAGCGCTTGCACCCCAAAACGCGTTCTTGCACCTGCAGGGCCTCGAAACCCTCAGCCTGCGCGCCGAGCGGTCGGTGTCCAACACCCTCGGCTTGGCCACCTGGCTTGAGGCTCGCCCTGAGGTCAGCTCGGTCAACCACCCCGACCTGCCCGGACACCCCGATCACGAGCGGGCCAAAGCGCACTTCCCGCGCGGCGCAGGGGGCGTCCTGACGTTCGAACTGCAAGGCGGGCTGGAGGCCGGTCGACGCTTCTTGGATGCGGTGCAGTTGTGCAGCCGTCTGGTGAACCTCGGGGACGCGAAAACCAGCGTCACGCATCCCGCCAGCACCACCCACTCGCAGCTCACAGAAGCGCAACTTGCTGCCGCAGGCATCACGCCTGGCACCATTCGGATCGCCACCGGTCTTGAGCACATCGACGACCTGAAGGACGATCTTGCCCAAGCGCTCGACGCCAGCCAAGCAGCGGGGTAAGGACCTCAAGTATGTCCGAACGTCCCGACGCCGGTTCCGCGCTGCACCTGCGGCACGAAACCTGGGGTGATCACGAAGCCCTGCTCGCCCGAACCCGGTCCGGTTCGGGCGGGCGCGTCGGGGTCGTTGAAACGCAACGCCGCCCGATTGCGGATGCCGGCCAACCGTTTCACTTCGAGCACGGCGGGCAGCTTGACACCGTCGAGGTGGCGTACCAAACGTACGGTGAGCTGGACGCCCGCGGCCGCAATGCCATCCTCATCTGTCACGCCTTGACCGGCTCAGCGCATGCCGCAGGCGTGCACAACGAAGGCGACGTCCCCGGCTGGTGGGACCCCCTGATCGGGCCCGGCAAACCGATCGACACCAACCGCTACTTCGTGCTGTCCACCAACGTCCTCGGTGGCTGCTACGGCTCGACCGGCCCCGGCAGTCTCAACCCAAAGACGAATCAGCCGTACGGTCCTGACTTCCCCAGGTTCACCATTCGTGACATGGTCAACGCCCAAAAGCGCCTCGCTGAGTCGCTGGGGATCACCTCGTTCGCGTCGGTGGTCGGGGGTTCCATGGGCGGCATGCAGGTCCTGGAGTGGGCGGCCGCCTACCCTGAATGGGTTCGCTCGATGGTGCCCATTGCCACAACGCCCCGGCATTCGGCCTGGGCGATTGGACTCAACGACGTCGCCCGGCGCGCCATCGTCAGCGATGCCGCCTGGAAAGACGGAAGGTACGCTCCCGACGCGCAACCAGAAACCGGTCTCGGGCTGGCCCGCGCGATCGCCATGCTGTCCTACCGGTCGTTCGACTCGCTGGAGTCGAAGTTCGGACGTGAGCGCGTGGTGCAACCTCGCGCCGACTGGGGCGACGCCCCCAAACCTGGCGTGCTTGGTTCCATGCTTTCGGTCGCGTTTGAAATCCAGTCGTACCTCGCGTACCAAGGCGTGCAGCTCACCAAACGGTTCGACGCGAACACGTACCTGTACCTCACCCGAGCGATGGATGACTTCGATCTCGCCGACGGCCGCGGTCGCTTGCGGGACGTCCTCGCTTCAATGGCCATGCCGGCGCTGGTAATCGGCATCGATAGCGATGTGCTCTACCCAGAAAGCGAAAGCAAGACCCTCGCTGAGTCACTGCCGAACAGCACGTACCACGTGCTCAGAAGCCCGCACGGCCACGATGCCTTTCTGATCGAGTTTCCGCAGATTGCTGCGCGCCTCAGGCGCTTCCTAAACGACCTCGAAAGCTAAACGCTAACCCAAAGCTGCGAGGACCGCCGCTGCGACCCGGTCGACAGTTGCGTCGTCCATCAGAGGGTCGATCGGTAGGGACAGCACCCGCTGGGCAGCCTCCCGCGCGTGCGGCGTATCCCCGGCGTCGTAACCGGCAAGCGCCGGTTGTTCGTTTAGCGGCAACGGGTAGAACCGCTGGCACGCGATCTTCTGGTCCTGCAGGGCCGCCTGCACGCGCGGCAGATCGGCGCTCGGCAGCATGATCGTGAACTGGTGGAAGACGTGGTCGGGATGCAGCGGCGGCAGGGTCACCCGCGCCTCACCGGCGAGGATGGCGTGGTACCCCTCCGCCACGTGGCGTCGGCGGGCCTCGTAATCCTCAAGCCAACCGAGTTTGGTGCGCAGCACCGCAGCCTGCACAGCATCCAGACGCGAGTTATGCCCGAACATGTCGTGCAGGTATTTCGCGTCGGCCCGCGAGCCGTGATTGCGCAAGCGCCGCACGCGCTCTGCAAGCGCGTCATCGGACGTGGTCACCATGCCCGCATCGCCGTACGCCCCAAGTGTTTTGGTGGGGTAGAAGGAGAACGCCGCAGCGTCACCAAGATCGCCGACGCAGCGCCCTTGCCAATGGTCGCGCGGGCAGGAACCGTCGCAACCGCGGCACGGCGCAGCCGTCGCGTAGCGCGCGCCGAACGCTTGCGCGGCGTCCTCAAGCACCTTGAGGTTGTGGTCGCTTGCAATGCGGTTGAGTGCCGCCATGGGCGCAGGCAGGCCGAACAGGTGCACCGGAAGCAGCGCCTTGGTGCGCTCCGTGACGGCCGCTTCCACCGCTTGCGCATCCAAGTTGAGGGTGACCAAGTCGATATCGGCGAAGACCGGCGTGGCGCCGACGCGAACGATGGCCTCCACGGTCGCAAAGAAGCTAAACGGGGTGGTGATCACCTCATCACCCGGCCCGATGCCGAGACCCTCAAGCGCGAGCACCAACGCGTCCGTACCGCTGTTTAAGGCGACCGCATGACGCACGCCCAACCGTTCAGCCACCTCAGCCTCAAAGGCGTCCACTTCTGCGCCACCCACAAACTGGCCTGACCGAACGGCGCGCATAATGGCACTCTCGATCGCCACGCGGTTGTGCTCCACTTCACGGGCCAAATCGATCATCGGCACCGGCGCGGGCACCACCGTCACGCAGCCGCCTCGCCCGTCGAGCCCGCCATCATCAGCCCAAGCGTTTCGACATCCGCCTCAGCGGCAGGCATTTCACCCATGATGCGGCCTTCGTACATCACCGCAATCCGGTCGGATAGGGACAACGTTTCGTTCAGGTCGGCACTCACCAGCAGGACCGCCACGCCACGTTCGCGCGCCTTAATGATCTGCCGGTGAATGAACTCAATTGCGCCAATGTCCACACCACGCGTCGGTTGCGCCAACACCAAGACGCTTGGTTCACGCTCAATCTCGCGCGCCACGATCAGTTTTTGGGCGTTCCCACCCGAGTAAGCCTGCGCGAGCACCGTCAGTGAGCGTGGACGTACGTCATACCCCTCCACAAGCTCCTGCGCGTGGGCCTCAATGGCCTGCTCGTTTAGAAGGCCAAACGCTCCCGCATACGGCGCGGCGTGATGATCTCCCAAAATGCTGTTCGCAGCGGTGTCGTACTCGCCCACCAAACCGCGGGCGTTGCGATCCTCAGGCACGTGACTTAATCCCGCCTCGCGGCGCTCGCGCGCCGAACGCTCCGACTGGTCAACGCCCAACAGTTCGACCATGCCGGCGTCCTGCCGCTGAAGGCCCACGATGCATTCCACCAGTTCGCTTTGGCCGTTGCCCTCAATCCCAGCAATCCCTAAGATTTCGCCGGCACGAACCTCCAAGCTCACCCGGTCCAGCACGTTCTTCGGTTTGCTTGGGTGACGCAAGGTGAGGTCGTGCACACGAAGTTTCACGTCCCCTGGTGTGGCCTCAGGCTTATCAACCCGGAGGAGTACCTCCCGGCCCACCATCATGTTCGCAAGGTCTTTCGTGCTCGTTTCAGACTGCTCCACCGTCCCGATCATGCGGCCGTCACGCATGACGCTCGAGCGGTCACAAATTTCCATCACCTCATCCAGCTTGTGGCTAATGAACACCACGGCGTTGCCTTGCTCGGCGTAGGTTTTAAGGAACGCAAACAGCGACCGGGTTTCTTGCGGCGTCAGCACGGCGGTGGGTTCATCCAACACCAAAATTCTGGCGTCTCGGTAGAGCGTCTTCAAGATTTCAACCTGCTGCTGCATGCCAAGCGGAAGTTCACCGACCGGCTGGTCGGGATCGATATCGAACCCAAAGCGCTCAATCAGCTCCTGGGTGCGACGGCGCGCCGCCGCACGATCGATCGATAGGGCGCTCCCTGGCTCGCTACCGAGGATCAGGTTTTCGGTGACCGACAGCGGCTCAACCAGCATGAAGTGCTGGTGGACCATGCCGATGCCTTGCTGGATGGCGTCCTTGGCGTTGCTGAACGTCACGTTCGACCCGTCGATGGCGATCGAGCCCGAGTCGGGCGGTTGCAGGCCATAAAGGATTTTCATTAACGTGGACTTGCCGGCCCCGTTTTCGCCAATCAGGGCGTGAATTTCACCCCACTGGACGTCAAACGTCACGTCGTCGTTGGCCAGCACCAAGGGAAAACGTTTGGTGATGCGGTCCATCCGCACGGCCGAATGCATGCGCGGACGGTACCACGCACCCGGTCGTATAAAACGCCAAAAAGGCAGCGCGTGGCGGTATAGTCATTGACTGCCAAGGGGCGTAGCCTTGGCACACCCCGGGTGCACCTTGGGGGCGTCCTGGCTTCGACGGGGCCCGTCCAACGCACCGGTTGCGCGTCGCGGACGCAGTTGGCCGCGTCATCAAACTGCAACGCCTTAACTGGCAACCAAAACTACGCTCTGGCTGCGTAACCCGTAGTCAGCGTTCCCCGGAAGCCCCGTCGGTGGCTCGCCGGATCGAACGTCCCAATACCGACTGGCTGACGGTCACCGCCCCCGGACCGAAGGCGAGACTTTAGGGAGCTAAGGCCTCGGGTCGGGCGTTCTCACCCAGCCTGCAGGCCCGACAATTGAATTGAGAACTACACGCGTAGACGCCGGGCGAAGGGGGTCTCGGACGCGGGTTCGATTCCCGCCGCCTCCACCACCGCCAAACGCCGGCCGCTTCCCACCCGGGACGGCCGGCGTTTCGCATGCCGTTGTACTTGTGCTAATCTCACGACAACGCAACCGTTTGAAGGAGGAGCTGTGTCCGAAGTCACGCTGGAACACGTGTATAAGCGCTTTGGTGATGTCACCGCCGTTCAAGATTTCAACCTGGAAATCAAAGACGAAGAATTCATGGTGTTTGTCGGCCCTTCGGGCTGCGGCAAAACCACGACCCTTCGCATGGTCGCCGGGCTTGAAGAGATCTCCGAAGGCACCTTGAAAATCGGCGACCGCGTCGTCAACGACATCCCCCCAAAAGACCGCGATATCGCCATGGTGTTCCAAAACTATGCGCTGTACCCGCACATGAACGTCAAGCAAAACATGTCGTTCGGTCTGCGGCTCAGGAAAACCCCGAAAGACGAAATTGAACGTCGCGTGCAAGAAGCCGCGGACATCCTGCAGATCGGGCACCTCCTTGAGCGCCGTCCTCGCGAACTGTCAGGCGGTCAGCGTCAGCGTGTGGCCCTCGGTCGCGCCATCGTGCGTGAACCGCAAGTGTTCCTCATGGACGAACCGCTCTCCAACCTCGACGCCAAACTCCGCGTCGAAATGCGCGCCAGCATCAGCAAGCTGCACCGCCGCCTGGGTGTGACCACGATCTACGTCACGCACGACCAGGTGGAAGCCATGACGATGGGTACGCGCATTGTGGTCATGAAAGACGGCCTGATTCAGCAGGTGGACAGCCCCATCAACCTGTACGACAAGCCGGTCAACAAGTTCGTCGCCGGCTTCATCGGTTCGCCCGCCATGAACTTCATGGTTGGCGGGATTGAAGGCGGCCGCATTCGCAGCGCCAACTTCGACATCAAGCCGCAAGGGGAACTGGCCCAAAAACTACAGGCGTACGAAGGCAAGCAAGTGTACGTCGGTGTGCGTCCCGAAAACTTCGGACTTAAGGGCTACACCAACATCGAAGAAAACGACAACGTCGTGAAAGCCACCGTTGAAGTGGTTGAGCCGCTAGGTGCCGAGACGCACATCATCGCGTCCGTCGGCGGCGACCAGAATGTCGTGGCGCGCGTCGATCCGCACGCCAACGTGCAGGCGGGCGACACCATCGAGCTCCTTTGCGACCTGGATTACCTGCACGCCTTCGATATGGACGGCGAGCAGAACCTCCGCTTCGCGTAAATCACGCCCCATCCAGGTGGACGCCGGCCGGACGTGCCGGCGTCCACCTTTTTGCTGTAACGTCACCACCGCATGAGCCTGATCACCCTGACCGACATCCATCACGCCGCCGCTGGAAGGCCACTCTTCACCGGCTTAAGCCTCAACATTGAGGCCGGCGCCCGCGTGGCGGTCATGGGCCGGAACGGCTCTGGTAAGTCGACCCTCTTACGCTTGCTCGCGGGCGCGCTAGACCCCGACCAGGGAACCCGCTGGCGGCACCGGGATGCGGTGATCTCCACCGTCCAGCAGCTACCAAGCGACCGGCAGAAGACCGTCCTCGACCTGACCGAAGAGGCGTACCAAGACGTCACCGACCTCGAAGCCAAGATGCGGGACTTAGAGGTGCAAGGTTTGGACGCTCCCGATCGTTACCGGCAATGGGAAGCACTCAAAGACCAGCATGCGGCACTCGGCGGGATGGAACGCCGGGCCGAGCGTGACGCCACGCTTCACGCCCTCGGTCTCGCCGGCTGGTTAGACCGTCCTGCGGTCACCCTAAGCGGCGGAGAACGCGTCCGGCTTGAGCTTGCCTTGACCCTCATGCGCAGGCCGACCGTCATGCTGCTCGACGAACCCACCAACCACCTAGACCTGCGCATGCGCAGCTGGCTTGAAGGCCGGCTGCGACGTTACACCGGCGCGGTCGTCCTGGTGAGCCACGACCGTGTGTTCTTAGATGCAGTCGCCAACCGCACGGTTTGGCTGCTTGAACCGGGGGTCGAGGTGGCGCGCGGCCGACCGGGTGACGTAGCCGAGCGGGTCAGAACCCGCATGGAGATCGAACGTCGCACGCAAGCAAACTTGCGCAAAGAAGAAGCGCGCGTTGCGGGTGCCGCCAGGCAGATGCGCAAGTGGGCCGGACAGAACGCCAAGCTCATGCGGCGCGCCAAGGCGATGGAGCGGCGTGCTGAGCGCACCCGCGCGATGCAGCAGGACGTCACCGACATCGATGATGAGGCGCCCTCGTTTCGCTTTCAGGTGGGCAGCAACCCCACCATTCCCGTGCAAGTCGAAGGCCTCAACGTCACGGTGGATGATCAAACCCTCATCCGCGACGCGTCGTTTCAAATCACGCAAGGCGAAAAAATCGGCATTGTCGGCCCGAACGGAGCGGGGAAGACCTCGCTCCTCAGACGCCTCGTCGACCCAGCCAGCTACGCAACCACAAACCAGGTCGTGTGGCACCCGGACGTTCGCGTGGGTTACTTAGACCAGCAGTTACACGGCTGGCCGGAAGACCGGTCACTCTTCGCCACGGTCGAACCGCTCGTCGGACCGCGCGAAGCCCACAACGCCCTCGCCACGTTTCGTTTCCCCATCGAACGGCACGACACCGCCATTTCACAGCTGTCCGGCGGTGAGCGCACCCGCCTCGCACTCCTCAGCCTGACGCTCGGACGCCACGACGTGCTCGTGCTCGACGAACCCACGAACCACCTGGACGTCGAAATGATCCAAGAACTTGAACTGGCTGTCGGCGCGTTTGACGGAGCGGTGCTACTCGTGTCGCACGACCGGGCGTTTTTAGAGGCGACCTGCGACCGGTTGCTGGTTCTGTCAAACGCTCAGCTGCACGACACGACCGACGTCAGCCTTGGGCTGGACAGGCTGATGCAAGGCGAAGCCACCCGTCAGGTCACCGCTACTGTCGAGACCGGCCAGCCGGTCACCGAGCCGCCAATAAACGATGATGCGGGCGACCCACACCCAAACCTTTCGCTCTGGCAGGCCGAGCAGGACCTGGCAGCCGTGCACAACGAGTTGGAAGTTGCTACCGAACGTTTAGAATCGGTAGACGAGACGCTCGCAAGTCCGCAGGCATGGGACGCAGACCGTTTGGCTGAAGCTGGCCGGCAACGCGTGGCCCTTGAAGCCAAGATGGATGAACTACTCGCGCACGGCGAGTCACTCGAGCGCGCCGTGGCAGCCAAACGCCAAGCCAAACAACGTCCGCGCTAAAGCGGCGATCAGGAGGGCAACATGAAACGCATTCGCTACGAAACCTACAGCGGGATTTACTGGGGCGACCTCGAGGGCGGCAATGTGCACCGGCTCGCATCCATCATGGGCCGCCGTACAGGTGAGGTGCAACCGCTCAGCGACGTACGCTTACTCGCGCCCTGCGAACCGCGGACCATCGTCTGTGTCGGTAAGAACTACGCCGATCATGTCGTCGAGATGGGCGGCGATGCCAGCAACCTTCCGACCGAGCCTGGCTTGTTCCTCAAGGCGCCCAATACCGTCTCCAATCCTGGTGAAGGCGTGCCGTACCCAGCATGGACCGAGAATCTCCAGTTTGAGGGCGAAATGGCCGTCGTGATCGCCAAAACCATGCGCCGTGTCACGCCAGAAGATGCCCTCGGTCACGTCCTTGGTTACACCTGCGCGATTGATATCACCGCGCGCGATAAGCAACGCCAAGATCTGCAGTGGACGCGCGGAAAGAGTGCGGACCGGTTCATGCCGATCGGCCCATGGATCGAAACGGACTTAGAGCCCAGCGAAACCCGTGTGACCACAGCCATCAACGGTGACACGCGCCAGGATGCGCCCACCAGCCAAATGATTTTTGATGTGCCGCACGTCCTTTCCTACATCAGCCAGTTCATGACACTGGAGCCTGGCGACGTCGTCCTGACCGGCACACCCGAAGGGGTTGGTCCGCTGGCGGTCGGTGATGAGATTCGCGTGGAGGTGGACGGTATTGGGACGCTTACGGCGTTCGTGGAAGACGCACCGGCGTAACCTGTGAAATCGGGCGTGGCCTACGGAGCGCGTAAAGTAAGAGCGTTAGGATTTCGGTATAGGGGACGAGCTTATGGTGCGACTTGAAGACGTGCGAGGTCCGGAAGACGTCAAGGCGGTCAGTCGTGACGAACTGCCGGCGTTCGCTGACGCCCTGCGCCGAGACATCATCCGTGTGTGCTCCCAAACAGGTGGTCATTTGGCCTCAAGCCTAGGCGCGGTGGAACTCACCGTGGCCCTGCACTGGTTGTTCAACTCGGCTGAAGACCGTTTTGTGTGGGACGTCGGCCACCAAACGTACGGGCATAAGATCCTGACCGGCCGGCGCGACCAAATGGGCGGCATTCGGACCCTAGGCGGTCTGGCCGGCTTCACAGCCACCAGTGAATCCGAACACGACGCCTTAACGGTCGGACACGCATCCACCAGCCTCGCAGCCGCACTCGGCATGGCGCTGGCACGTGACTCGCGCGGTGACGACTACCGTGTGATTCCCGTCATTGGGGACGGCGCCCTCACCGGTGGCATGGCCCTCGCGGCGCTGAACCAGATCGGTCACGTCAAACCCAAGATGACCGTGATCTTGAACGACAACGACATGTCCATCAGCGAGAACGTGGGCGCCCTGAACCACTACATGCGTCAGCTGCAGGTGCAACCTTGGCTGCAATCGGCGGAAAAATCATCCAAACGCGCGCTAGGGGAAGTCTGGAAGCCTCTCGCGGACCTTGGCAGTCGCGCTAAGGATGCCACGCGCCGTTTCTTCGATCCCGCCAGCAACAACCCGTTCCACGCTATGGGGCTTAGGTACGTCGGGCCGATCGACGGCCATAACCTTGAGGAGCTCTTGTACTACCTTGAGCACATCGATCAGCTTGAAGGTCCCACCATGCTGCACGTGCTGACCCGCAAAGGCAAGGGCTACGACGTGGCGGAAAGCGACCCGATCTTGTGGCACGGGGCGTCGTCATTCAATCCTGAAAACCCCGTGCATGCCGGCAAGACGTACAGCTGGTCAGATGCGTTTGGGGACGCCGCCGATGCGCTTGCCAATCACGATGACCGCGTGTGGATGATTACGCCCGCCATGCGTGAGGGTTCCGGCCTTGTGGAGTACTCGCGACGTCACCGTGACCGCTACATTGACGTCGGGATTGCTGAGGATGTTGCCGTCACCACCGGTGCCGGCTTGGCGCTGCAAGGTGAAAAACCGATCGTGGCTATTTACTCCACATTCCTGCAGCGTGGGTACGACCAAGTCATTCACGACGTGGCCATCGAAAACCTTGATGTGGTGTTTGCCATCGACCGTGCCGGTTTGGTGGGCGGCGATGGCGCGACGCACCAAGGCATTTTTGATATTGCTTACCTTCGGGCCGTTCCGAACATGGCGATAGCCATGCCGCGCAATGCAAACAAGCTTCAGTCGATGCTGAAGGCGGCGGTGGAGACCCCAGGACCAGTGGCACTACGCTGGCCGCGCGGTTCGGTCGAACCGGCCGATAATGCAGACCCTGAGGCATGGCAACCCGTGGTGTGGGGCAAGGCGGAACGCCTGAAAGAAGGGTCTGAGGTTGTCGTCCTGGCGTTGGGCCCAACGGTGGGTTACGCCCTTGAGGCGGCCGGTCGCGACCCACGTGTCGGTGTGGTTGACATGCAGTTCGTCAAACCGTTGGATCTTGGCCTGCTTCACGAGCTCGCAGAGGAGGGGGCAAAGCTCATCACGGTCGAGGATCACACCCTGCCGGGTGGGCTTGGCACGGCTGTGGCAGAGGCGCTCAAGGATGAAGGCTTGGACGTCCCACTTAAGCGCCTTGGCTTGCCGGATGTGTTCGTGCCTCACGGGAGTCCAAAGGCGTTCCACGAGGCGCATGGCATGGGTCCTGAAGGCATTCGCGCCACGCTTGAGGCGCAACTGGGTTCGCCACTTGTGGACCCAGAAGCAACGGTTGAAGAGAACGTGGTTGGCGGCGTGACGTCTGATTGACACCCCGTCTGAAGACGGTTAGACTTCTCGTCGCGCAGCAATGCGCGTTCAGGCGCGGAGCCGTAGTGTAGCGGTTAGCATATCTGCCTGTCACGCAGAAGGTCGCGGGTTCGAATCCCGTCGGCTCCGCCACAATCGCCGAAGGCGCCCCACGGGGCGCCTTAACGCGAGGCCAGGTAGCTCAGTTGGTAGAGCATACGACTGAAAATCGTAGTGTCGGCGGTTCAATCCCGCCCCTGGCCACCATCGACGGTTGTGCGCCAACGTAGCTCAGCGGTAGAGCAGCCGATTCGTAATCGGCAGGTCGTCGGTTCAATTCCGACCGTTGGCTCCAATGAGAATCCCTGTCCAGTACGGGGATTTTTTATTGGTTTGTTGAGGATGTGGTGGGCTTGGGTGCAGCGCTCCACCGACGGTTTACGGGTTCACAGGCATCCGTCTTTGACTCTGGGGCCGTTCACGTATTCGCGAAATCGTCGTCGTGGTAACAATCGGCGGTCCTGTGCACGCATCAGCCTTGTTCAATGCTTGTCGTTTCCGGTAAACAACTTTGGGTTTACGGCGATGCTTGCTGCGTCTGCTGACAGCCGAAACCTCGTCTAACCTCGGTGTCGCTACAGGGTGCTGGCCACCTCAGTCGCTACGGTGCATCATCCACCACGGCCGAGGGTGTTTGGCTTGAACTGACCTGAGGAACAATCGTTTCAACGTGGGTAAGACCGCTCACGTTTCCAAGGCCTGATCCGAACGTTGCGAGCAGGGTTCCATCCTCGGCGAGGTGGTAAATATTGCCGTTGCCTGAGGGGCTGCCGACCAAGAGTCCGCCGTCACTTAGGGCCGTGAGTGGACCGACTCCTGAAGGGGTTCCCGAGTCGAAGAAGATTGTGGTTTCGTCTGTGGTGAGGTCGGTCTTAAGCACGGTCCCGGTCATCAGGCTTGACGTGTAGAGCATGTTGTCGTTGATGGCCACACCATATGGGCCCGACAAGTTTGCGCCATCCGCGATTACTTCGCTGCTATAAGTGCCGTCTGCGTTGAAACGCTTCACGGGTCCGCTCGCGATTGAGGTATTGAAGTCGTAGGCTTGATCGCTCACGTACAACCGCCCGTCTGCAGCGAGTGCAAGCCCTGGGCTACTTGATAGGTTCCCGCCGCTTGTGTAGTCACTGACCGCCAGCGGGCCACCAACTGCGGCATTCACCAGCTTGACGATGGGTCCGGTATCAATGAAGTCGGGATTGCGACCGATCAGCAGATCTGAGCCTTTAAAAGCGAGCCCCCCAGGGAAGACCCCAAAGTCACCAAACGCATAGACGGTTGAAAGGGTGGTGGTTGAAGGGTCAACCTTGGAGATCCGGGGTTGAAAGGTCGAACCGTCTCCGTTCTCGCCGACGTAGACATTTCCGTCCGGTCCCACGGCAAGCGCTGCTGGCTGGAGGATTGAACCGGCGGGTGAAATCGTCGTTTTCGTGCCCGCGGGATCATCAAGGTCGAAGCTGATCAACTGGCCATTTGTGAAGCTAACGGCGTAGACCGTGGTTGTGATGTCAAACTCGTCCACGTCAGTAACAGTCACGTTGATCGTTTGATCGCTTGTGTTGCCATTGGCATTGGTCGCACGGACGGTCAACGTGTACGTGTTATCTCCGTCGGCGTCTTTCGGATTTTCAAAATTTGGAGCAGCGGAAAATGTAAGTTCGCCGGTAGCCGTATCAAGGTTAAATAATGCTGCATCTAAACCATCCACCTTTGACCAAGTCACCAGTGTTGAAGCCAGCAGCGTAAAGATGGATGTTTGGTTCTCGGGTACCGAGATGGCCGACGATGTTGCGCCGGCTCCGCCAGAAGGACCGGTAATCACTGGCACCTCGAGCTGGCCGGTGGCGGTAAACGTGACAGGGGAGCCCGACAACCCCGATCCGCTTGCAGTTAATGTGTTTTCACCTGGTGTTTCACCCAGCGTCCAACTTCCGAGCGTCGCGATGCCGGTGGCATCGGTCGTTGTGTTGACCCCTGTCGCTGAGCCTCCGCCAGAGGCCACGTTAAACGTGATGTCCACGTTTGGAACTGGCTGATTGTTTGCATCACGGACAATGACAGCGGGTGGAGTCGTGAGCGTCGTGCCTGCGGTGGCTGCCTGATTGTTGCCTGCTGCGATGGCAAGGTTCGACGGAGTTTCGACAACTGTAGATGAACACGAACCGATCGCCAGGACCGAAACAATGAGCGTGACACCCAGCCAGAGGGCTCTCATCCGGATGCACTCCTTGGCGACCGAATAAACTTGCGAACCATGCATAAACATACTCCGACGTATCGATCTCAAGCAAGCAGTCCGAAGCGAAGAGAAAGATTAATTGGAGTGCCTTTGGTGGTTAGGCTTGTATAGCGGACGGAGGCAATGAATGGCTGGAACAAGTGATTGGTATCTGACAGCCAGGTGCTTGAAGCGCAGCTATTCGCTGAACGTCTCGCGGTCGCAACCCACATCTGAATGGCTTGAAAGGTCGTGGCCTTCTGAATACAAATTTCAGATCGAGATAGTCAGTCGTACTAGAAAGAATCCACGGTATTTAGTCTGGCACCGCGCGAGCGGGATTGCTGGCCGAAATTTAGACTCGCCGCTTAGCGTGCGTTCAACATGACTTGGACGTTTTGGACCGGCCTAAGCGAAAGGCCTGCCGGCTTCATGCTGCCAGGTACACCTGAAACGTCAGCCTGTTGGTAGAGCTGGTGCAGGAGGCCCTTGATAAGGGTCCGTGCCATTGGACCGCCAATGCAGTACCGCTCCCCGTAACCAAATGGAAGAAACGACCACCGTTCCGGTTTGGTGTCAAGAAAACGCTCGGGATTGAATGTTGCTGCATCGGCATGGAGATCACCATCTCGGTGCAGGAGCCAGACGGTAAACGCCACCAGGCTTCCTTTGGGAACGGTATGCCCGTCGATTTGCGTACGCCGCGTTGCGCGCCGAAGCATCACCGGAGCGGGCGGGCGCAGCCGCAAAACCTCGTTCAAAAATGCATCCACCCAAGGGTCGGTAAGCACCTCTTTGGCCGACAGATCCTGCAAACGGCGCTTCAGTTCGCTGCCCCAAACTGGCTCGCTTTGCGTGTAAGCCAGCGCCCACGTTGACGCAGACGCAGTGGTTTCAAAACCAGCGGAGATGAGGCCCATAATTTCATCGCGAATCGCGCGCCGCGCACCACCCGCCGGATAGCGTCCGTTCTCAGCCATCGAGACGACCAAGTCCAGCACGTCAAACGTTCCATCATCGGGGGTGCCTTGCGCCAGGCGTTCGTCAATGGCGGCGTTTAGGGCCCGGTCAACCTCACGCCGTGTGGCCAGAAACGACGCCCAAGAGGAGCCCGGGAGTGGGACGCGAATGAACTGCTCGGTCAGTGAGCGCGTGGAATGCTCCATCAGCGCCATGACCTGCTGTTTCCACGTGCGGTCTTCAGCGAGGGAGGATCTCCCAACCATCGTGTCGAGCACTACATCGAGCAGCAGCGGGCGGACGGCATCCAAAAACGAAGGAACGACCTGAAGCTGGGCGTGCTGGTCAAGCCAAGCCGGGAAGCGCTCGTGAAGGCTTTCCATCCACACTGAGCCGTCTGAACCGTAAAACCGCCGGGTTAAATCCGACCGGCGTGTGCCGTGGGGTGCCCCATCGGTCGCAATCAACGCACCGCGCCCACCCACCGGTTCAAGAAAACTGTAGGCCTTGCGCATGGTCAGGTCCGCAGGAGGGCGGGCGAGCAACGCTTCAGCAGACGACGGGGAAGACAACCACAGCACCTGCGCTCGGCCCATGCCCACACGAAACGACGGCCCGTACTGTTCACGAAGACGGTCAAGGCCGTCATACAAATCCTCAGCCAAGAGCGACAACGCCTGCAACTGCTGGCGGCCGACCGGACCGGGTGTGGCGGTCTTACCCGCAGGTGGAGGCGTGTCGTGCGTCACGCCCCCTAGCGTACGTCATGCAGGATCTCTTCCAACCCAATCACGTCAACCAGCAGAATCTCTTTGGGTTTCGTCGCAATCACACCCTCGTGATCAAGTGTCTTAAGGGCGCGGGTGACCGTTTCCCGGCTGGTGCCCGCCAGGTTTGCGAGCTCCTGGTGCGTCAGCCGCACGAGCGGCACCCCATCGCGTTCGCTGGCGATCCCGTCCCGCACCAAGCGAAGCAGCACGTACGCCACACGTCCTTGCGCATCCTGATACGAAAGAATTTGCGATTCAACATCCATGCTGCGCAAGCGGTCTGCCAGCATACGGTTCACGTTCAACGCAAGCGCTGGAAACTGCGCCATCAAACGTTCAAAATCATCTGAAAAAATGAGGCTGACCTCGACCGGACCTGCCGCTGTGGCAGATGCACTGCGCGGGTAATCGCCAATCACGCCCATCTCTCCAAAGACGGACGGTGGACGGAGGAGGGTCAGCGTCTTTTCGTGCCCAGCCAGATCCACCTTTGACAGCTTCACCACACCAGAGCGCATCACGTACACCGCATCGGAAGGATCAAACTCCCGAAACAGGACATCGCCTGGGCTGTAACGCCGCGTTCGCATGACGTCTTGAACCAAATCCAGCGCACGCCGCTCAAGGCCTTCAAACAACGGGGCTTCAAGAGCAGGGCTTGGGGTGCGTTCAGGTGCACTTGCCGGTTGGGGTTGTAATTGGGTCATAGAAGAACGCTAGCACCCTGCTACCATGCTGGGCGTGACGGATGCACTTGAACTTCGTCAAATTCATCATGCGTACACCCAACAGGGCGGCCACCGGTCTGTGGTGCTGCTCTCAAGTGTCGACTACAGCATGATGCGAGGCGACGTCCACGCCCTACTCGGTCGTTCAGGAAGCGGCAAAACCACCCTGCTGCACATCCTCGGTGGACTCCAAACACCGAATGAGGGTGAGGTGCGCTGGAACGGCCGTGACGTCACCGCACTCAGCGAAGCCGAACGCACCCGCGAACGCCTCGGCGTGGTCTCGTTCGTGTTCCAAGACGCCCACCTGCTGCCCGAACTGACCGTCCTTGAGAACGTCGAGCTGGCTGGCAGACTTGCGGGACTCCGCGACCCGGACGGGGCACGTGAGATGCTCACCCTCGTGGGCCTTGCAGGACGGGCCGACAGCGACCCCCAAACCCTGTCCGGAGGCGAAAAGCAACGCGTGGCCATCGCTCGCGCGCTGCACGCCAAACCCTCGTTCGTGTTGGCGGATGAACCGACCGCCCGTCTCGACGCGGCCACGGCGGATGGCGTCATGAACGTCTTCTTAGAGGCGGTCAAGGAAACAAACGTGGGTGTCCTCTTCGCCACGCACGACCCAGCGCGCAAAGCGGACGCTGACCGCGTCTGGACCCTGGAGGACGGTCAACTGCACGACCTTGAGGCCGCATCATGAGCCCCCAAGACACCAAAACGCAGCCGCAACCGCTGCTGCTCATGCCTGAACTGAAGCGCCGCATTTGGGGTGGGACAGGCTTGGACGCCATTAAGGATGCCCAAGTAGAGCCCGGTCACGACCCCATCGGCGAAGCATGGTTGGCCTACGACCACAGCCCAGTTCACGCCAGCGAAGGGGTCGCCGGCACCCTCGCTGAGCATGTCCAACGCGACCGTGCCGCTTGGCTTGGACCTTCGCCTGAACCCGGTGACGGTCCTGTGGTGCCGATCATGCTCAAAATCTTGGATGCTGCTGATGATCTTTCCGTGCAAGTGCACCCCTCAGACGCGCAGGTCACCCCCGAACAGCGGGCGGCAGGCCACCGCGGCAAAACCGAATCGTGGGTGGTGCTGGAGGCCTCGCATGACGCCCACGTGCTCTGGGGTACCAAGGCTCCCATGGATCTTGCTCAGGCACGTGTGGCTGCTGGGCGTGGCGACCTTCACCGTCACCTGCGGCGCGTGCCGGTGCATGCCGGTTCCATCATCCATAATCCTGCTGGGACGGTGCACGCGGTCGGTCGGGGTTTGCGCATTTTTGAGCTGCAGCAG